>NZ_CAIPNF010000065.1 GCF_903866365.1 uncultured Thiocystis sp. | reverse complement strand
GTGCGACCGTTTCAAGATCCCCAACCGCTGTCGCGAACTGGCGCGTATCACGGCCCGCGATCATGGTCTGGTCCACAAGGTCGATGAACTGCGCGCGGGGACCATTCTGGATCTGCTCGAAGGGGCCGACGCCATCCGCCGTCCGGCGCGTTTCCAGCAGATGCTGATCGCCTGCGAGGCCGACTATCGGGGCCGGACCGGTTACGCGGAACGCCCCTATCCGCAAGGCGAGCGATTGCGCCGCCTGCTGGAGGTCGTCGCCGGGGTGGATGTCGGCACCATCGCGCTCGCGGCGCGCGAGCCACGGTTGATTCCGGAACGGATTCGAGCGGCGCGGATCGGTGCGATCAAGGCCGAGAGGCGGGAGCCGGATTAAACCGCGTCCAGCATGACCTGCGCGGTTTTGAGCGAGAAGCGGTTTTGAGCGAGAACAAGACTTGCCTTGCCGAAAGAACGTCGCTGTTGACGCGGTTTACGTTTTTAATTGCTTGTTCATTTCAGCCGCGTCAGCGCTAGCGCCGATTGGTTCAGGTGAGACCGAATCGATGTACAAACAACGCATGCCGCCCCGGACGCGGTTGAATCGTCAATCGTACCTTTCGTCTTTCCAGCGCCGTAAGGCCGTGAACACCTCGGCCCGAGAGTCAAGCGCGCGGCCGGCAAAGGCTTCGGCGGCGGCGATAACGCCCGGCTCGCCGGTGCGCAGAAAGGGATTGGTCGCCAGTTCCAGAGCGAGCCGCGAGGGGACCGTGGGCTGACCGGCATCCCGTCGCTGCCGGTCGGCGTGAAGGCGGGCCGCCAGCGCGGCGCTATCCGGCTCCACCCAGCGGGCGAAACCCAGGTTGGCCAGGGTGTATTCGTGGGCGCAGTAACAGAGCGTGTCGCCCGGCAGGGCGGCAATCCGCTCCAGCGAGTGGGCGAGTTGTTCGAAGGTGCCGTCGAACACCCGTCCGCAGCCGGCGGCGAAGAGGGTGTCGCCGCAGAAGAGACGGCCTGCGCCAAGATAGGCGATGTGCGTGGCGGTGTGACCGGGAACCTCCAGCACGCGGAAGCTCGCGCTTAATCCGACAGGCTGGAAGACGTCGCCCTCACCCACCCGATCGGTCAGAGCGCGGATTCGCCGGTCGTCCGGTCCATGGATGCGCGCCTCGGGAAAGGCCGCGAGCAGGTCGTCGAGTCCGCCGATGTGATCCTGATGATGATGCGTGACCAGGACCGAGGTCAGCGTCAGATGCTCGGCCTCCAGCGTCTCCAGCACCGGGTCAGCGTCACCCGGATCCACCACCACGGCGGTGCCCGAACCTTCCGTCAGCAGCCAGAGGTAGTTATCGGAGAAGGCATGGATCGGGCGGACTTGAAGCATCGTCGTTTATCGCGCTCGGCGTTCACTTTTCAAGCGCCGATCCCTTGCTGGCGCGGTAGCTCAAAGGAGGCTTGCGCGGCGTCATCCGGAGCCAGACGATCAAGTTCGGCACGCACGCTGGCGACGATTCCGGCCGCGTCCAGCCCGCAGCTTGCCAGTTGCTCGGCGTGCTCGGCATGCTCGATGTAGCGGTCCGGCAGCCCGAGGTGCAGGCAACGCACCACCAGACCCTGCGCGGACAACGACTCGGCAACCGCGCTGCCGGCACCACCCGCGATGGCGTTCTCTTCCAGGGTGACCAGCAGATCGTGCCCCCGCGCAAGCGTCAGGATGAGCGACTCGTCGAGCGGTTTGACGAAACGCATGTTCGCGACC
Organism: uncultured Thiocystis sp.; assembly: GCF_903866365.1. GTDB lineage: Bacteria > Pseudomonadota > Gammaproteobacteria > Chromatiales > Chromatiaceae > Chromatium. The sequence continues at coordinate 7,712 of NZ_CAIPNF010000065.1, read as the reverse complement.
GTGGCATCCAGGGTTTCCGCCGCCTCCAGCGCGGGCGGAACCATGCTCCCGAAGGCGAGCAGGGCAACCCGCTGGCCCCTGCGAATCATCTCGCCACGACCGATGGGAAGCGCGGGCGCGTCCGGATCGATCGCGACCCCCGGCCCGCTGCCGCGCGGGTAACGCACCATCGCCGGCCCCTCATGCTCGTAGGCGGTCCTGAGCATCTGGCGACATTCGTTTTCGTTCGACGGGGCCAGGATGATGAGCTTGGGGATCGGACGACCGAAGCTCAGATCGAAGCTCCCGGCATGCGTGGCACCGTCCGGCCCGACCAGCCCGCCCCGGTCGACGGCGAAGGTGACGTCCAGGTTTTGCAGACAGACATCGTGAATGAGCTGATCGTAGGCCCGCTGGAGGAAGCTGGAGTAGATCGCCACCACCGGTTTGAGACCCTCGCAGGCCATGCCGGCGGCCAGGGTTACGGCGTGCTGCTCGGCGATGCCGACATCGAAGAAGCGATCCGGAAACCGCTTGGAGAAGGCCGTCAGGCCCGAGCCCTCGCACATGGCCGGGGTGATGCCAACCAGGCGCGGATCCAGTGCGGCGGCATCGCACAGCCAATCGCCGAAGATCTGGGTATAGCTCGGCCCCTTGCTCTTACCCTTGCGCATCTCGCCGGTACGGCAATCGAAGGGGGTGACGCCATGGTAGATCGTCGGCTGACCCTCGGCCGGCTCGAAGCCGTGGCCTTTATGCGTGACGACATGCAGCAGACGCTGTCCCGGCATCCCCTTGACATTGCGCAGTGTCTTGACCAATGAATCGAGATCGTGACCATCGATGGGGCCGATGTAATTGAACCCCAACTCCTCGAACAGGGTGCTGGGCATCACCATACCTTTCATGTGCTCTTCCCAGCGACCCACCAGATGACGCAACTGGGGCAGTCCGGCCAGCGCGGTCTTGCTGCCCTCGCGCATGGTGGTATAGAGCTTGCCGGACAGGAGCCGGGCCAGATGATCGCTGATGGCCCCGACTGGCGGGGAGATGGACATCTCGTTGTCGTTGAGAATGACGATCAGATCGATATCCATCGAGCCGGCATGGTTCAACGCCTCGAAGGCCATGCCGGCACCCAGCGCGCCATCGCCGATCACGGCGATGACGGCCCGGCGCTCGCCGCGCTGCTTGGCGGCCAGGGCCATGCCGAGCGCGGCACTGATCGACGTACTGGAATGGCCAACACCAAAAGTGTCGTAGGCGCTCTCGCTGCGTTTCGGAAAACCCGAGGGACCACCCTTCTGACGCAAACAGCTCATCTGTTCGCGCCGACCGGTCAGAATCTTATGCGGATACGCCTGATGGCCCACGTCCCACACCAGACGATCGCGCGGGGTATCGAAGACGTAATGCAGGCCGATGGTCAGCTCCACCACGCCGAGACCGGCCGCCAGATGACCACCGGTCTTGGACACGCAGTCGATCAAAAAACCGCGCAGTTCGCTCGCGAGTTCGGGAAGCTGATTCTGGGACAACGCCCGCAGGTCGACGGGGCTATCGATCGAATCAAGAAGTTGGCGTCGGTTCGAGGCGACACCGGAATCGCCCAAGGTGCGGTGCGGCATGGTGAAGATGTCTTTTTTTTGACGGATTGGCTAGTTTAGACGATTCGCGTCCGGGCTGCTCACTGGAATAAACGCGGTTTTCCTGATGGATTTTCGAGCCGAAACAGGGGCGGCGCGGCAATGGTCGCCGCCTCCGCGACGACGAAATCCCGAAAGGCGCGCGCCACCGGCGACAGTCGTTTGCCGCGCCGATAGACCAGATGCCACTGACGCAGGTCCGGGAAACCCTCGACATCCAGGGTCACGAGCCGTCGAGTCTCCAGTTCCAGTTCGATGGTGTGCAGCGACACCACGCTCAGTCCCAGACCCGAGCGCACCGCCTGCTTGACCGCCTCGTTGCGGGTCATCTGCATCCCGTGGCGAATCGTCAGACCGCGCTCGCTGAAGAAGCGTTCCATGGCTTGCCGGGTGCCGGAGCCGGGCTCGCGCATCACGAAGACCTCCTCGGCCAGTCGCGCCATTGGAATGTTCCGCTCGCCCGTCAGTGGGTGATCCGGGGGCGCGATCACCACCAGCGGGTTGTCCATGAAGACCTCGGATTCGACATCGATGTCCCTGGGCGGGACACCCATCAGCACCAGATCGACCGCATTGCTTTCCAGCAAGTGGACCAGCGTCTCGCGATTGGTGACATCCAGGCGCAGACCGACCCCCGGATAACGCTGCTGGAAGACCGCTAGCAGTCGCGGCGCGAAATAGTTGACCGTGCTTGCCACCGCCACCTGCAAACGCCCGCGGCTGATACCCTTCAGCGACTCCAGAACCTCCGCCATCTCAAGCAACGAGCGGTTGATCGCAAGGCTGTAATGATGGACCTCCTGGCCCGCCTCGGTCAGCACGATGCGCTTGCCCAGTCGCTCGAAGAGTGGCAGCCCGACTTCATCCTCAAGCTGGTGAACCTGCATCGAGACCGCCGGCTGGCTGAGATGCAGTTCCTCGGCGGCGCGGGTGAAGCTCAACCGGCGCGCGACCGCCTCGAAGACCCGGAGTTGTCTTAATGAAAAATGCACGCTGCGAAACCGGCTGAATCCGGACAAACCCAGGTCATAAGTAAATTGCTATGGAACTCATAAGAAACCTTGAGTGTTCATTATAACCTTATTCCCGCTATGATTTATCCAGGTTCAGCCACTCACTGGATTCACCGCGATGCAAGGCGGTACCCCCAAGGCAGAGCCGGCGAGACATCACCACACTTTAACACTGAGGACTTTCCAGCATGGCTAAGACATACAGCGCGGGCGTCAAGGAATACCGCGAAACGTACTGGATGCCCGATTACACGCCGAAGGATACTGATCTGCTGGCCTGCTTCAAAATCACCCCGCAGGCAGGTGTGCCGCGCGAGGAAGCCGCCGCCGCCGTCGCCGCCGAATCCTCGACCGGCACCTGGACCACGGTCTGGACCGATCTGCTGACCGACCTCGATCATTATAAGGGCCGCGCCTACGCCATCGAGGACGTGCCCGGCGACGACACCTGCTACTACGCCTTCATCGCCTATCCCATCGATCTGTTCGAGGAAGGCTCGGTCGTCAACGTCTTCACCTCGCTGGTCGGCAACGTCTTCGGCTTCAAGGCCGTGCGCGCGCTGCGCCTGGAAGACGTGCGCTTCCCGATCGCCTATGTCATGACCTGTAACGGCCCGCCGCATGGCATCCAGGTCGAGCGCGACATGATGAACAAATACGGCCGCCCGCTGCTCGGCTGCACCATCAAGCCCAAGCTGGGTCTGTCGGCCAAGAACTATGGCCGTGCCGTCTACGAGTGTCTGCGTGGCGGTCTGGACTTCACCAAGGACGACGAAAACGTCAACTCGCAGCCCTTCATGCGCTGGCGTCAACGCTTCGACTTCGTGATGGAGGCCATCGACAAGTCCGAGCGCGAGACCGGCGAGCGCAAGGGTCACTATCTGAACGTCACCGCGCCGACCCCGGAAGAGATGTACAAGCGCGCCGAGTACGCCAAGGAGATCGGCGCGCCCATCATCATGCACGACTACATCACCGGCGGCTTCTGCGCCAATACCGGACTGGCCCAGTGGTGCCGCGACAACGGCATGCTGCTGCACATCCACCGCGCCATGCACGCGGTGCTCGACCGCAATCCGCACCACGGCATCCATTTCCGCGTGCTGACCAAGATTCTGCGTCTGTCCGGCGGCGATCATCTGCACTCCGGCACCGTGGTCGGCAAGCTGGAGGGCGACCGCGAGGCAACCCTGGGCTGGATCGACATCATGCGCGACAGCTACATCAAGGAAGACCGCAGCCGCGGCATCTTCTTCGATCAGGACTGGGGCTCCATGCCCGGCGTCTTCCCGGTCGCCTCCGGCGGCATCCATGTCTGGCACATGCCAGCGCTGGTGACCATCTTCGGCGATGACTCGGTCCTTCAGTTCGGCGGCGGCACCCTGGGCCATCCCTGGGGCAACGCGGCCGGCGCAGCGGCCAACCGTGTTGCGCTCGAAGCCTGCGTGCAGGCCCGCAACGAGGGTGTCGCGATCGAGAAGGAAGGCAAGGAAGTCCTCACCAATGCCGCCAAGAGCAGCCCCGAGCTGAAGATCGCCATGGAAACCTGGAAGGAGATCAAGTTCGAGTTCGACACCGTCGACAAGCTCGACGTGGCGCACAAGTAATTTGGATCGAACCGCAAAGGCGCAAAGGGCACGAAGGCTTTAATTCTAGTGTCTTCGCGTTTTGCGGTTCGCCAAGAGCGAGCAACTCACTGTCCCAGATTCAATCGTTGAGGTTCGGAGGGCGTTCGTCAGTCTCGCACAAGAGCACTTCGCGTCCTTTGCGCCTTTGCGGTTCCAAATTCGAGAGTAAATAACCATGAGCGAAATGCAGGATTACCCCTCCAGTCTCGAAGACGTCAACAGCCGTAAGTTCGAGACCTTCTCCTATCTGCCGGCGATGGCGGCCGACAAGATCCGCAAGCAGGTCGAGTACATCGTCGCCAAGGGCTGGAATCCGGCGGTCGAGCACACCGAGCCGGAAAACGCCTTTGACCACTACTGGTACATGTGGAAACTGCCGATGTTCGGCGAGACCAATGTCGATGCCATCCTGGCCGAGGCCGAGGCGTGCCACAAGGCGCACCCCAACAACCATGTGCGCCTGATCGGCTTCGACAATTACGCCCAGTCGAAGGGCGCCGAGATGGTGGTGTTCCGCGGCAAGCCGGTCTGACCCAGGCGAGGTCGTCCGCGATCGAGAGAACGGGAAGCGGAACGTCCCAATGGGGTTCCCGGCAGGGCTGGGAACCCCGTTAGGAGATGGGTTCCGAGACGATCAAGGACGAGGTTTCAACCAGAGGGTTTCGATGAACGTCACCGTTGCTCAGCCACGACTCGCGTCAACGTATCCGGCTCGCCTGCTGGGCGCTTGCCTGATCGACCAGCGCGCGCGTCGCCGCGTAAGCCTCATGGCAAAAGCCCCGAAAAGGCGCTTCCAGCTTGGGTTGGGGCCAGAGGCCAGCGGCCGGGGTCAGCGGTCCAACAGCGATCTGATACTCGGCCAAGGTGTCGATATACCGCTTGCGCTGCCTCGCATCGATCACCACCGGCAGATGACCGGAACGCAACACTGGAAGATTCGCCAGCAGACGCGCCAGACGTCCATTGTCATCCCAGAACGGGTGAATGTGCACGAATCCCAGGTGCAGACGAGCATAGGCGTCGAGCGCATCGGTTTCGCTCAATTCGCCGCGAGACAAACGATTCAACGCCTCGCGCCAGGCCGCCATCAGCACCGGCACGTCTGCCGGCGCGGCGTATTCGATAAAGGTCTGACGCCCGTCCGCGGTCACCGCATAGGTTCCATTGGATTCCCGTTTCCAGGCGCCGCACGGCTTGAGGAAATCCAGCGTCACCTGATGCTGCACCGCGCGATGCAGTTCGAACAGCCGATCCTGGGTCAGATCCTCGTCAAGCCAGCGGTAGATCAGCTCGATGGCGCGTGCATGCCCCATGACCTCCTGGTGATCCTTCAGCGGCTTGCCGGAGACCGTCAGACCCTCCTCGATGACGAATTTCGTCTCGCCCAGAGTCAGCGTATTGCCTTCGATGGCGGTGGATCCATGCGTCCAGAGATCTCGGATCTGACCCAGCAAGGCGGCCCGGAGGTCCGGATCAAGGCCCGCGAAGGCTTTCAATTCAATGCTGTTCATGACGGCGTGGACTCCTGAACCGTGATCGACGTCGTTGACCCTGCCCGAACCGCAAGGCATCGTGACGACCCTGGTTTCAATGTAACTCATTCGGCCACCGCAAGGCCCAGAACGGCGAAGAGAGAATCCTGATGACCGACAGCGACCGTAACCAATATCTGATCGAACGCGAACCCTACTACCGCCCCGTGCACAACGAGGTGGAGATGTACACGGCGGCTTACGAGGCCCGCATGCCGGTCATGCTCAAGGGGCCGACCGGCTGCGGCAAGACCCGTTTTGTCGAATACATGGCCTGGACACTCGGCAAGCCGCTGATCACCGTCGCCTGCAACGAGGACATGACCGCCTCGGATCTGGTCGGGCGCTTCCTGCTCGATATCAACGGCACCAAATGGCAGGACGGCCCGCTTACCGTCGCCGCGCGGATCGGCGCCATCTGCTATCTCGATGAAGTCGTCGAGGCGCGTCAGGACACCACGGTCGTCATCCATCCGCTGACCGACCATCGCCGCAATTTGCCGCTGGAGAAAAAGGGTGAGCTGGTCCAGGCGCACCCGGATTTCCAGATCGTCATCTCCTACAACCCCGGCTATCAAAGCCTGATGAAGGATCTGAAGCAGTCCACCAAGCAACGCTTCGGCGCGCTCGATTTCGACTACCCCACCGCCGAGATCGAGACCGAGATCGTCGTCCACGAGGGCGGAGTCGACCAGTCGACCGCCGAGAAACTGGTCCAGGTTGCCCATCGCAGCCGCAATCTCAAGGGACACGGACTGGACGAAGGCATGTCGACCCGGCTCCTGGTCTATGCCGCCCAACTCATCGGCAAGGGCATCGACCCGCAATCCGCCGCCCGCATGGCCCTGGTCTGCCCCCTGACCGACGATCCGGACATGCGCGATACCCTGGACGCGGCGGTGAAGACGTATTTTTGAGCCTTGGTTTGAACCGCAAAGACGCAAAGGACGCGAAGGAGATTGGTTGTGATGCCTGATGAACGCATCGAACGGCTCGCGTATATGACGATCGGTGCCGCCATCGAAGTCCATCGGCATCTCGGCCCGGGATTTCTCGAAAGCGTTTATGAAGCCGCTTTGACGGTCGAGTTAGAAAGCAGGGGAATTGAATGCCAGCGCCAGGTCGGTGTGGCAGTTGAATACAAGGGTATCCGGGTTGGAGAGGGCCGATTGGATTTGCTGGTGGGCGGGGCGTTGATCGTGGAACTCAAGACCGTCGATGTGCTCCTGCCGATCCACAAAGCCCAGTTGCTCTCTTATCTCAAGGCGCTAGGTCAACCGCTTGGACTTTTGATTAACTTCAAGGTTCAGGTACTCCGACAGGGTATCCAGCGCGTCATTCTGACGAACTGAACAATCTTCGCGCGCTTTGCGCCTTTGCGGTTCAAATACCATGAGCATCGACTTCAGCGAATACCTCTCCTGTCTCAAAGCCGATCCCGAGCACCCGCACGCCCAGGCGCTGGAGGCGAGCTATCACGAGGCGGCGCGGGTGATGTCTGCGCAGGGACTGGGGCATTATCTGACCGGCATCCGCGCCATGTGCGGGCTGAACAGGGGAACGGATCTGGTGCTGACCTACGTCCAGGAAATGCCGGGGGTAGCGAAAGAGGTCGGCGAGGACATTATCCCCGAGGTCGTCAGCGCGCTGATGAAGCTCGCCTCGCACACCTCGGGGACCGTGGTCACCCTGATGATGGCCAACATGCCGCTGGCCGCCAGCCGGCTCGGCGATGCCGAGGTGCTGCGCGGCTATCTCAATCTGCTCCATCAACTCGCCGGCAAGGCCCCGCGCGGTCTGCGCCCGATGATGGAGAACATGGACGAACTGCTCTCCAAGCTGACGCTCGGCGGGCTGCGCCGCTGGGCGCTCTGGGGCGCGCAGGCGCATGCGCGGGATCTGGACGGACAGATG
>NZ_CAIPNF010000064.1 GCF_903866365.1 uncultured Thiocystis sp. | reverse complement strand
TGCAAGCGCTGCTCACGCCCTGCGATCCCGTGCCGATGATGGCCTATCCGGTGGACCGGCGGGTGAATACGCCGGCTCAGGATGACCCGGCGTTGATCGAACCCTGGTCAGCAGTCGCGCCGAACGACTGAGCACCAGACCATGACTGACGGCCATCGATCCTCGACGCCCGAGGGTGAGACTCGTCGCACAAGACCCATCGGGCGCAGGAGCCCAGCACCATGATCGAGATCGAATACATCGTGAAAGACCGCCGAGGAGTTGAGCGTTTGCGGACTGCCGACAAGAAGGCCGCCGATGCCGATGACCGCATTCTGGAGAACGCCGAGCGTTTGGCGCAGTGGCTCCGTGCCGATCAGGTGTTGCCGAATCTGCCTGAACCGGATCTGGAGAACCTGACGATCTATTTGGCCCGCCACGCCCGCGAGGTCGAGCAGATGTTGAAGGGGAAGCCGGTGGAGCGGGAGCCGAGCACAGAACCGGAGTCGGAACCGGCGCCCGAGAGCCTGCCCGAAAAAGTAGCGCCACTCAAAGCGATGCGGGGATAACGGATGCACCAGCCGGAGGCAGCGACCCACTCGCTCCTGATCGGTTATCTGCTGTGGATCTTTGGGTTCATGGGCGCGCATCGCTTCGACGACGGCAAGCCCCTTTCCGGTACGCTCTGGTTCCTGAAGCTCGGTCTGCTCGGCATCGGCTGGCTGATCGACCTGTTCTTGATTCCGGGGATGCACCGACGGGCGGAGCGACGCTTTACCCCAGGCGTCAAGGACGATGACCTGATCTGGCTGCTGACCGGGGGGTTGTTCCTGATCGGCTTTCTTGACGACGACTGGACGCTCAATGAGCAGATCGAGACGGTCAATGACGAACAATGCGTACTCGCCGCATGAATCGCATCTTCTCGGGTCAGCGGTCATCGATCCCGCCATCCAGGCTGACATCCTCGACCGGCTGACCGCCATCGAGGCCACGCGGGAGGTGCGGATTCTCTATGCCTGCGAATCGGGCAGCCGTGCCTGGGGCTTCGCCTCGCCCGACAGCGACTACGATGTCCGCTTTCTCTATGTGCCTCCGCTGGCGTGGTATCTGCGCGTCCATCCGTCACGCGATGTCATCGAGCAGCCGATCGCGGATGACCTGGACATCAACGGCTGGGAGTTGCGTAAGGCGCTCGCGCTGCTGCACAAGGGCAACGCGACCCTGATCGAGTGGCTCGACTCGCCGATCGTCTACCGCGCCGATCCGGTCTTTCTGGAGGCGCTACGCGCGGCCGCCCGGCGGTTGCACCGGCCCGAGCGGTCGTTTCATCATTACCTGCACATGGCGCGGGGCAATGCCCGCTCCTACCTGGGCGGCGACCGGGTGCGCCTCAAGAAATATCTCTATGTGCTGCGCCCGCTGTTGGCGACGTGCTGGGTCGAACAGGGGCGCGGACCGGCGCCGATGCGTTTCGAGACCCTGGTCGAGACGCTGATCGATGAGCCGGCCTTGCGCGCCGCCATCGATGACCTGTTGCGCTGCAAGCGCGCGGTGGACGAGGCGGCGCACGGTGCGCCCAGCCCAGTCCTCAATGCCTTCATCGCGCGCGAGCTGACGCGCCTGGAGGCGGTGGTGCTGCCCTCCGCGCCGCCCATCGAGATGATGGCGCTGGATCGGCTGCTGTACGAGACGGTCTGTCGCGGGTCCGTGCCGGGGCGTTGAGGGGCGCGCGCCGCCGGCGCCGCGTCCGCGCCTCAAGGCGTCGCGCCTAGCCCCGCCAGTTCGCGCAGCCCATCGGCCAGTTGGCGGATCTCGGCGGCCCGACTCAGCCGGGCGCGCCACGTCGCGGGAATTGCCTCCACTCCATAATAGGCGCCGGCCAGTTGGCCATAAATGGCGCCGGTGGTGTCGGCATCCTCGCCCAGATTGACGGCCTTGAGCGCGCCCGTAGCGAAGCTGTCGCTGGTGTGGAAGGCCCAGAGCGCGGCTTCCAGCGCTTGGACCACATAGCCGGTGCCCCGGATGGCGGGCGGATGACGGACCTTGAAGGAACCGGCGGCGATGGCCGCGATCGCGGGCGCCAGGGGGGCCGCGTTCCAATCGACGCCCGCCGGCGCGAACGCGGGGGCCAGCAACGTCTCCTTGGGGACGCCCTGCACGGCGCCGACGAGGAGGCCGGCATAATAGCGACAGGCATCCACCGCCTCGGGCGCGCCATGGGTGGTGCGCGACATCTGGCCCGCGTGGGCCACCGCCGCCGGCGGATCCTGGGCGAAGGCCAACGGCACCGGGACCAGGCGCATCAGCGCGCCATTGCCGGCGCTGTGCGGATCGGTGGAGCCGGCCAGGGGATCGCCCGTTTGCGCGAAGCGGTTCAGCGCGCTCGCCACCGTGGCGCCGATGTCGAAGCAACGCCCGGTGCTGCTCCAGCGGCCCGTGTCGCGCCAGCGCAGATACCGGCGCATCTGGTCGGCGGCATCGAAACCCTGACAGACGATCAGGCTCTCGGCCAGACAGAGCGCCATGGACGTGTCGTCGGTCCACTGGCCCGGCGCGAGCCGGAAGGGACCGCCGCCGACCAGATCGGTGAGCGGTGCGAAGGAGCCGGGGCGGGTGAATTCGAGCGTGGTGCCGAGCGCATCGCCGGCGGCCAGGCCCAGCAGGGCGCCGCGATAGCGGGCGCGGGGCGTGGGGGACTTTGGAGTGGTATCAAGTTCCATCAAGGTCGGTTCCAGCCGAAGCGATGACGTGGCGGAGGCGGATCAACCCAACTCGAAGCTGGTGATGCCATAGGTCCGCGCCGTCGCCAGCGCGGGGGCGGGACCGGCGTACATGCGGGCCGTCTCGAACGTGGGCCGCAGGCCGTGGCGCTCGGCGAGGGCGAGGGCGGCGGGATTGGAGGCGGGCGTGTCGAGGAACACCGGGTCGCTGGCGGGAAGGCCAGCGCACAGCGCACCAAAAAGGGTATCGGCCGCGTCCGGTGTATCCGCGAAGAGCGGGCCGATCTTGTAGCCATTGCGGCAGGCACGCCGCACGCCATAGCCGAGGAGACGGTCGCCGTGCAGCAGGCCGAGCGCCAGGGTCTGGGGTTGCGCGATCCAGCGTTGCAGGAAGGCGTGACGCTCGGTCGGGAAGAAGGCGCGGTCATAGGCGGCCAGCG
>NZ_CAIPNF010000063.1 GCF_903866365.1 uncultured Thiocystis sp. | reverse complement strand
GAACTTACCCCGACTGGGACCAGCGGAAAGTTGCGCCAACGAAGATCGAAAAATATGAAACCAGTGGTCTATATCGAATCTTCGGTCATCAGTTACCTTGCCTCACGTCCTAGCCGTGACATTGTGATTGCCGGTCGTCAGGCAATCACACTTGATTGGTGGGAAAATGAGAAAGAACGCTTTGAACTGAGAATTTCAGTGTTGGTGGAAGAAGAGATCGGTCGTGGTGATGCTTCTGCATCCGAGCTTCGGCTTACGATGGTCTCGGAAATTCCCAGCTTATCCGTTTCCGACGACGCTATTTCTCTCGCTGAAAGCCTGATTGACCAAAAAGCAATTCCAGCAGGAAGCGAAGACGACGCTCTTCATATCGCGATTGCGGCAACCCAGGGAGCGGATTATTTGCTCACATGGAATTTTAAGCATATCAACAATGCTGAAACCAAGAAATCGATTGTTCGGGTTGTGGAATCCTTTGGCTACGTATGTCCTCAGTTATGTTCTCCAGAAGAACTTGGAGGTAGTCATGACTAAAGATCCTATTGTTGACGAAGTTCGCAAACACCGTGAAGAACATGTCGCAGCTTATGGTTATGATATTAAACGCATTGCTGCCGCTCTTCGCGAGCGTGAAACAAAATCCCAAAGGCCCTTATTGAATCCAGGTCCAAAGTATTTACTAGAAAAGACTGGAGGCTAACACGTCTGTCAAGCGAACAAGTCTTTATCTTCAACACTCTGAAGCCAAGACGCGACGGCACCATGAGGTTTCTGGCGTCGATGCTCGGAAATACTTTTCGTATCAAGCAAATACACGACCGCGCTTTCGCGTCTTTTACGGGCCAAGTTTGCATGACATACCTCGCAATAAACTAGTCATTACTGAGACACTGTCGGACACGATAACGTGAGCAACCCATATCGATTGCAGGGGCTGCGGTTCGCGTCTTGCCGCTGGAGACGCGGTTTTGCAATCTGATTTCTTTAACTTATTCGAATCGCGTTTAGTGTCGTGTTATATCCCGCCAAGTCTGATCCCTGGCGAGGGTGTTAAGTTCACGCTTAGTCAAGACGTGGTTTGAATCGAGAGGGCGCTTTGCAATGTTGATCAATGACCTCGACCGCGCGGGCGGTTATTGGGGCTCCGTCTATGCCTTTGCCGCCATCAAGGGGCTTCAGGTCATCATCGACGGTCCGGTGGGTTGCGAAAACCTGCCCGTGACGGCCGTTCTGCATTACACCGACGGTCTGCCGCCGCATGAGTTGCCGGTGGTGGTGACCGGGCTTGGCGAGGAGGAGCTCGGCCAGCAGGGGACCGAGCAGGCGATGCGCCGCGCCTATCAAACCCTGGATCCCAAGCGTCCGGCGGTGGTGGTGACCGGTTCCATTGCGGAGATGATCGGCGGGGGCGTGACGCCCGAAGGCACCAATATCCTGCGCTTTCTGCCGCGCACCATCGACGAGGACCAGTGGCAGAGCGCCAACCGCGCCATCTATTGGTTGTGGACGCAGTTTGGCCCGAAAAAGGGTGTCGTCCCCCAGCGCAAGCCGCGTCAACCCGGCGAGCGACCCCGCGTCAACATCATCGGCCCCATGTACGGCACCTTCAATTCCCCGTCCGATCTGGCCGAAATCCGTCGGCTGGTGGAGGGAATCGGCGCCGAGGTCAATCTGACCTTCCCGTTGGGCAGTCATCTGGACGAGGTGTCGACACTGGCGGACGCGGAGGTGAATATCTGTCTGTATCGCGAGTTCGGGCGGACCCTATGCGAGGCGCTGGAGCGTCCTTTCCTTCAGGCGCCGATCGGCCTGCACAGCACGACCAAGTTCCTGCGCACGCTCGGCGAGCTGCTCGGACTGGATCCCGAGCCCTTCATCGAGCAGGAAAAGCACACCACCATCAAGCCCATCTGGGATCTGTGGCGTTCGGTCACCCAGGACTTTTTCGGGACCGCCAGTTTCGGCGTCGCCGCGACCGAGACCTATGCCCGCGGTCTGCGTCATTTTCTCGATGACGAACTGGGACTGCCCTGTCAGTTCGCCTTCGCGCGCAAAGCGGGCGTCAAGCCGGACAACGATCTCATCCGTCAGACGATCCGCGACAAAACGCCGCTGATCGTTTTCGGCAGTTATAACGAACGCATGTATCTGGCCGAAATCGGCGCGCGCGCGACCTATATCCCGGCCTCTTTTCCCGGTACGGTGATCCGGCGCCATACCGGAACGCCGTTCATGGGCTATTCCGGCGCGACCTATCTTGTGCAGGAAGTCTGCAATGCCCTGTTCGATGCCCTATTCAATATCATTCCGCTCGGGACGGATCTCGATAAGGTCGATCCCACGCCGGCGCGCATGCACCGGGAGCTTCCCTGGGACGAGGACGCGCGCGCGGCCTTCGACCGGATCGTCGATGCGCAGCCGGTCTTGGTGCGGATTTCAGCCGCCAAGCGCCTGCGGGATGCCGCCGAGCGCGCCGCGCGCAATGCGGGCGAGGATCGCGTGACCGTCGAGCGGGTGATCGCGGCCCAGGGGCATTGAGCGGCGGACTGTTTCGCGCTGCTCCAACGATCAATTTTGTCGGCCTGGCATGGGTTGTTTCTGAGTAACCCCTGCCCCTTTCTGCTTCTGCCCCTGGGCACGGTGGTGCTGACGCCGCGCTATGTCTCCGCGCCTGCCCTGGCGGAGACGCGCTTTCTGGTCGACGCGGTAGTCGAGGCAACCCCTCCGCACTGGCTCACGCCGACGGACGTCAATTGTGGCCTGCACCGGATTGGAGCTGCTGGAACTGGTCGAGCAACGGCAGCGTGCGTTGAGCACCCATTGAATGGGCCTTGGTACCAGAGATCTTTATTGTCAGACGGACTAGGATTAACAGGATTTTCTGGGTTTTACGCCCTTGTTTATCCTGAATCGTCTTGCCAATATTTCAACTGGACGAGGCAGAGTGATCGCTCTGAGTGCGTGGTGGGTCGGGTAAACAATCGAAAAATTTAAGCTGCGTCAGCGACGATGTCCGTTGATTGCAGGTGAACTTGCGCTCACTAAACACGGTACATATCACTCTGGACGCAGCTTAAACAATACACTACAAACATTTCCGCAACTGAATCGATTCTGCTTTTTGCATAATTTGAGTTATGCTTATTTTATTATATCAATGAGTTGCGAATATGTGTGCGGTTGGGGTTTTTCAGTCTCACCAGATTTCAGTCTAGCCTCAACTGAAATCATGCTTTATTTCACTGACTTACATTCCGCCGAGCCAGTTAAATTCTGCAGTGCTTAATAAAACGAAATGAATAAATAGCGCCAAAATGAATAGGAAACCCATCATTGCCACTAAAATGACGGAGGGGCTAAAATACTGCCAGATCTTGTGCATGAGTCGCCTCGGATAATTGAAGCGGGATTCGGTAAAGCTACGCAAATCCCGCCTGACAAAACAGTCTAGTGTGCCTGTTGGAAATCAGAGCCAAGGACGCCAGAACCATGCCAGCAAATGAGCAAATGCGGCAACTCCTATAAAAGCGGACATGCCTTGCATGAAGAATTCATTGAATTCCTGTGCTTCTTGATCTGTCAAGCCGCTCAAACTTTTTACTTCAGCCATGGAATTAACCTCAAGTTAGCGTGATCGACCTTACGGCTATTACCGCGAAATCAACCAGTGGTAGGGCCATTGTATGCAATCTATTCAGCGTCTAGGGATATCAGTGTACTAGACGTTTGCTGATCCAGCGGCTGACTGCATACTAACTTGTTTCATTACAGCCAAGGACGCCAGAACCATGCAAGCAGATGAGCAAAGGCTGCGATACCGATGAACGCTGACATGCCTTGCATAAAAAAGTCATTAAACTCTTTTGCTTCTGCGTCGGTTAGTCCAGTCAAGCTTTTTTCGTTAGCCATTTGGTGTTGCCTCTTAGTGACATTGTCGAGTCATTCACACGCCGGACTGATTATCGTCCGGAGTAGACTGAGTGATTTCTCACCCTTTTCGTGCCAGTAAACAGTAGAAACGTTTTTTACTGACGAGTTTCACCGTACTAGCATGCCGATGAACGCGTTATTAGCCTTAGTCTACAAAAGAGCAAACCACAACGCGCTTTTATGAATCGGTAGCATAGTGTCAGTCTAGCTTAACTTATATGGTTGTCAATCAAAATTTACAGTTATGTCCGTCAAGCCATCCTGGCAGGTTAAGAGCAAACTCTGGCAGCGAACACTGACACGAAATGATTTCTGCGGCATCGTGATCGCTGGGATCGCTCCCCTGCTCCTCAAGCCGCGCGCGCGACCATCAGCCGCGTTTGCAGCGGACGGCGTGTTTGCAGGAGCCGGATCTTATCGAAACCTGTCTCGGTTAGCATGGCTTTCAACTCACGTGGCGGACGGGTGCGGCCACTTCCCATGGCGAGCAGATACAGGCCAAAATAGGCATCGCCAACCGGTTCCGCGCCCGGCGTTTCGGACATTGGTTCGATCAGCAAGAGAGTTCCACCGATTGGCAGGGCAGCGCGAACGGCGCGCAGGATCTCGATGGCGCCATCATCATTATGATCGAGTATGACGCGCACCAGCGAGATGATGTCGGCGCCCTTGGGAAGCGGATCGGCCTTGATGTTGCCTCCATGAATCGCGACTCGTCCTGACATGCCGGCATCATCGAAATGACTGGCCGCGCGTTCCACGACCGCCGGTAGATCAAAGAGCATGAGTTTGAGGTCTGGCCAACGCTTGGCGACTTGAAGCAGGAACCGGCCCTCTCCACCCCCCACATCCATCAGGCATTGAAACTCGCGCAGCGGATAGGCGTCAAGCGCATCCTCGGCCACGAAACCGCTCGATGCCGACATCAAGGTACTGTATTCGGCAACCCGTTGATCGCTATCGGCGGCTGGGTCCGCGGAGCCAGCGTAAGACCAGTAGCGACCTAATTCGGTTTCACTGAGTTCGCCGCGGAAGAGCGCCAAGGGGTTGTCAAGGTCATGGTAGAGCATCCGATGATGCTTGACCATGGCCGCGATCCCAGGGTTGCCGGGTAGCGCGATGCCTAACCGACCGAGACCATACCGGTCTTGACCGCGTCGTTCCAGGAGATCAACGGCTACGGCGGCGCGCAGAAGACGGTCGGCCGCAGTTGTTGACATGCCCATTCTTCCGGACAGGTCGGCGGCTGTTTGAGGTCCAGCGGCAAGCTGATCGAACAGATCGAGTTCGACACAGGCATAGAGAATCTGCGAATAAACGAATCCGGCGGTGATATCGAATAGCGCTCGGGCGCGGCGTGATGCTTCCCATCGCGTGAGCGGAAAATCCGCAGCCCAACGCTGAAATTCTGGACTTGCCAGCTTGCTGTCACGCCAGATGCGCCAACGTTCGAGGATTGAAAACTGCACTTAAGTCTCACCTAATTATGGCTGTATGGAATCCATCGGCCTCAGGCAAGTGTTCTATAGTATCAGAGGAATACGTCGCGGATACCGACGGGAGGGGGATTTACGGCGAAATATGAACAAGCCACCTCGGCACCCAGATTCAACTGATCTATAAATCACAGGGGTGCCGAGACGGCTAACTTCATGCCCAGCCTTATCTAGAGTTTCCGGAAGAGACTCTACCGTTTAAGGGCGGGGCAAGGCACTGCTGGCTCAAAGTCGCTTATTGAGCGACAGCCGCAGGCGCTGCTACAGGAGCAGGTGCAACCACGGCGACAGGGGTCTTCACGCGCACGGAATCCTTGAAGCCATAGCCCGGCAGCGACAGGGCATAGCTATGAACCATCCACATCTGCACGAACAGGATGCCGAAGAAAGGCACCATCCACGTAGCTGGGTTAATGACGGTCCAGATTTTCCAATCTTCTTCAGGATGGTTCGGTGCGGGGACGTTCGGATCGGCAAACATGACAGGAACTTGCATAGAATAACTCCTTAACTTGAGGTTGTTCTTGAACTGAGGGCTCTTAGAACCAGGGCTGATAGATCCAGGTAACGACATGAACCGCAGATGCGATCATCACCCAGCTCCAGGTACCATGCTTCCAATGCTCGTGGAATTCTTTCGCTTGCTCGTCAGTCAGACCTGACAGATTAGCCATTTTCACGTCAGCCATTGAAGGTGTCTCCAGTCGAAGATTAAGTAGCCGTTCCGGCCAGTATAGGCTCGCCAATTATCCCGTTCAACGAATCACCCGACGGCGCCCTATGTAACGGTGAATGTCTGTTCGCGATGCCTTGAGTGTTAGTTTAACCTGACATGGCTCTGTGTCAAGGTTTATTTACACATCAATTTGAAGGTCGCTGGCTGTGGCCGGGATCACTGTCAACGGGGCGGTCGAGCGACCGCCCCGCCGGGAGTTAGCCAACCACGAGAGGGCCGACCAGATCGACGGCGGGAATCGGGTTTTCGCGGAGTTGTTCGGCAGCCAGCACTCGGTTAGCAGCCATGCGACCGGTCATGGTCGCGGCTTCCATCAAATTCGCGGGCACGTCGAGTCGGAGGAAATCGCCCGCCAAGAACAGGTTGTCGATGGGGGTCTCCACGCCTGGGCGTCCGGCATGGTCGCCCGGTGCCCAGCGAGGGAAGTTTTTCTGCATCGTGTAAATGTCGTAGACGATCGTCGCGCCTTGGAGCGTGGGGATCAGGGCATCGAGTTCCTCGCGCATGATCCGTTTGATGTCTTCCTCGGGGATCACGTTCTCTGGCTCAACCGCGTAGGCGTGAAGTTCGATGACCGATCCCTGATGGCGCCGCGCCCAATCCTCGTATTGCGGCTGCAACTGGGAGTAAATCGCGATCGAATCGGTAAAGCGATAGCCGCTAGTCGTATAGAAAGGCACGTCCAGCGGCTCGATCGCCCGATCCAGCCAGATCCGCCAGACAATATAAGGGTCGGCCACGCCAAGACGGTCCACGCTTTGAACGAAGGCGGCGTCCGAGAGCGTCGATTGAGACACGATTTCTTTCAAGCCAGGTACATCGCAGGCGAGCACGAAGTAGTCGGCTTCAATCTCCGCACCCGATGCGCGCGCGGTAATGCTGACCCGCTCCCCCTCCGGGGTGGCGTCCATGACGACGAGCGGAATCTGGGTTGGACCCTCGGTCGGCACGCCGTGACGATCGTATTTGGCGCCATGACAGGGGCAAGCGAAGCCGCCGGTTGTCGGATCCTGGCCGACCGGGCAGCCCATGTGGGTGCAACGACCCGAGATGGCTTGGACCTCGCCCTGCTCGTCGCGCTTGAGATAGTAGAGATCCGACGGGCTACCCCAGAAGGGGGTCCATTCGCGTCCGATCGCGGCGGCATCGACGCTGTGTGATTGCGCCTGGATCTCCCCAGGCTGCTTGAGTTCGAGTTTGGCGAGGCGACCATCCACTTCGACCAGGCGCTGCACCTCGACCCCCGCCATGATCTTGCCGCCCATGGCGATCAACCGTTGTGTCAGCGGCGTGACGACCGAGGTCATGGCGTCGTCGATGGTCTGGTCGTAACCCATGCCATTGGGGTTGCCGAGGAAGAAAAAATGGAAGAACTTGATCCCCTCGGCGGTGGAATATTGATGGAACTGGTTAAAAGAGGTGTGGGCGAAGGGCTCGATGATGGTGTCGACCATCGGCTGATTGATGTCGCGACAGAAGGTTTTGAAGTCGATCCCATCGAGCCGCTCGAAGGTTTGTCGCGGGTCGTAGCGCATCAACTCGTACAGCTTTCCGCGAGGATTGTTGAAGTCCAGGATCGAGACCGACTTTGCCTGATTCACGACGGCCAGCAGATTGAACGGGAAGAGGGTGGTGGTATTGGTGAAACTTTCGCTTTCCTTGTCCTTAAAGAGGATCGGATAGTCATTGACCGGCTTAAAATTTCCGCGCAGGCCGAGCTCATCGAGCAGGCCATTGAGGTTGTAATACTGATTGAAGAAGCCATGAAAACCGTGCTCCGTGGCCATGGTCTCGCCATTGACGTCCACATTCCAGCCGGTGAGCCGACCTCCCAGGTTGGTGGAACGCTCCACCAAGGTGACATCGAAACCACGTTTGAGCAATTCATAGGCGGCGGCCATGCCCGCCAGGCCGCCGCCGACCACCGCGACGCGGGTCGGTGTCGCGGGCGTCAGCGGTCGCGTGTCATTGTCGGCGGCGGCAAAGGGGAGTGTGGTGCGTCGCGGCTGGATCGCGAAGAGGCCAAGGGTGCCGATGGCCGTGCTACCGAGCGCGGCGAGTCCGACATTGGTGAGAAAACGACGACGTTTCATGAGTGGTGATCTCGACTTCAAAAAGGCGCGGGTTGTCGTCGGACGGAGGGCCGATCGCTCGCGAGACGAGCGATCAGTCGCGAAGCCGCTGACGATATGGATCGAAAAACGCATGCCACACTGGATGCGGTTTAATCTAGTGTAAACTGAACCTTCATTGAATCGCGCTGATAGTCGTCAAGTAAGATTCAGGATCGACAGGGTTGGATTTGTGCTCGGCGAAGTTGTCGGGTTGCAATGTCTTCGTGTTCAGGCTCCCTGGTCCAGATGAAGTAAAAACAGCCATGACGCCGTTGCGTCATCCATCGCATGCGAAAATCAAAGGGGATACAGCGAGATGAAGGCGCCCTCCAATACACGTATGGACGCGGACTATCTGCTGGTCGGTGGCGGTCTGCAAAACGCCCTGATCCTGCTGGCGTTGGCCGAGCGCCAGCCCGAGGCGTCAATCCTGCTGCTGGAGCGTGAAGACGCCTTGGGCGGAAACCACATCTGGTCCTTTCAGACGCTGGATCTTCCCGCGTCCGCCATGGGTTGGGCGGCTCCGCTCATCGAATACCGCTGGCCGGGCTACCAGCTTCACTTCAGGGAGTCCTCGCGTTGGGTCGAGGGCACCTACAGTTCCATGAGTTCGGAGCAACTGGATCGGGTGGTTCGTCAGGTCGCCGCCACGCGCGCGAATATTCGCATCGAGACCGGCGCCGCGGTGACAAGCTGCGACGCCCGCGGCGTCACCCTGTCGGATGGCCGTGTCCTCCATGGCCGCCTCGTGGTCGATGCGCGCGGACCGGACAATGGCGCGCGTCGCGGCGGCGGCGGTTATCAGAAATTCGTTGGACTGGAGTGCCGTCTGCGCCAGCCAGTGTCCATGTCTGCCCCGATCCTGATGGATACGCGCTGTGATCAACGTGACGGGTTTCGCTTTCATTATGTGCTGCCATTCGCCGAGGATCGGGTGCTGATCGAGGATACTTATTTCTCGAACGATCCCGCCCTGGACGTTGCGACATTGCGCGACGGAATTGTCGCCGAGGCCGCGGGCTTGGGCTTCGAGATCGAGAGCGTGCTGCGCACCGAGGTTGGCGTGCTGCCGATGCCGTCGTTCAGCACCTTCAGTCCACGACATCGGGAACCGCTCCAGGGAGGCTATGCCGGCGGCTGGTTCAATCCGGGCACGGGATATTCGCTGGCTGCCGCCGCGCGTCTGGCCGAGCATCTTTCCAGCGTTCCGATCGACGCGGTTTATGGTCCGGCCTGGCGCCGTCTCGTGCGTCATATCCGTGTCCAATCGCACTTTCTTGCCTTTTTGAACCTGCTCATGTTTGGCTTTTTCCACGACGCGCAGCGTGCCAAGCTCATGGAGCGTTTTTACCTGCTGCCGGATGACGTGGTTCACCGCTTTTTCGCCATGGAAACGACTCTCGTCGATATGTGGCGGATTATGTGGGTCGGCGCTCCATGGACACCGAAAGGATGGGGCAAGCGCGCCGCCTGTCCACCGGATTAACGCGCGTCCATGGATGCTTCGCGTTTCCCTGACGCTCGCGGCGCGGTGACCAAGAAGACTCGCCGCGTCGTGCTGCGGTTCATTCAGAAAAAACCAGTCGATGATCTTCAGCGGAATAAAAGACGTCTCAGCACAGGCGTAAAGCGGGGAAGCGTTGCGGTAAAATCGCTTTGGTTCGAGGATTTGCGACCGATTGGCGCGAGTTAAGGAATCGGTTGGGAATAAAGCTGACGGTCACTATTTCTTACAAAACTTCGGGCGGTGCGTCACATGCCGCGATGGCAATGGCGACGTCCGCCCAAACGAGGCGTCGATGTCTTACTGAGCCAGCGGCGCGGGAGCGACGATAGCAACAGGCGCGGCAACGCGCACGGAATCCTTGAAGCCATAGCCCGGCAGCGACAGGGCGTAGCTGTGAATCATCCACATCTGCACGAAGAGGATGCCAAAGAACGGCACCATCCAGGTTGCTGGGTTGATCACGGTCCAGATTTTCCAATCCTCTTCAGGATGGTTAGGAGCGGTCACGGTCGGGTCGGCTAACAAATAAGGTACTTGCATCGAAAAACTCCTAGTAGGTTATAAGCTTAGAACCAGGGCTGATAGACCCAGGTGACGACGTGTACAACTGAAGCGATCATGACCCAGCTCCAAGTGCCGTGCTTCCAATGCTCATGGAATTCTTTTGCTTGCTGATCGGTCAGGCCCGACAGATTCTTCGACATTTCTGCCATTGTCTTAATCCTCAATTCTAACTGTTTAAGTAACACGCACCCTTCATGGAGATGCGTAACCAAGATTGCCGTGGATCTGACATCAGTTCTTTCCAACCCCTTGCGGGACTTGGCCCAGCAGCAATGCATGGCTGTTAGTCTAGCTTGACAATTGCTTGTGTCAAGATTTATTTACATATCATTGAACCGCGTCTGGCATACCTGTCGGGACGAACGGAAAACTCTTCATGGAAGGACTGATTTATCAAGGGTTTCTCACTCTATTAAGACCGCGCTGAGCATTACTGGACATCTGACTGTTGGCTGTGAAAGTCCGCGACTGTCAGGTAAACTGCCCAAGCTTAAGATGTCAAGATTACTGGTCGGGCATTCTGACATGATCGCTAAAGAGCGACCATGTCGGTGTCCGATGCCGCTGGCGTGATGCCAGAGCCGCAACCGACAAGTGTTGGAGCTTCCCCTGGAATGAAACGATTACTCAATTTTGTCATAGCCCTTCCTTTTGCCGACGCAGCCACGACAGAGCTTCCACTCACCCGATTACTGCGTCTCTCGCTGTTTCAGGTCTCCGTGGGCATGGCGATGGTGCTGCTCTACGGCACTCTCAACCGGGTCATGGTGGTCGAACTGGGTGTCTCGGCGTGGCTCGTTTCGCTCATGGTCGCGTTACCCTTGGTGTTTGCGCCGCTGCGGGCATTGATCGGTCACCGTTCGGATTACCATCACTCCGCGTTTGGCTGGCGTCGTGTCCCCTATATTGCGCTTGGCAGCATGCTGCAATACGGCGGTTTCGCGATCATGCCGTATTCGATCCTGATTCTGGCGGATCCTTCCAACAATCTGGCGTTTATCGGGCAGTTTTTCGCGGCGGCGTCGTTTTTGATGGTCGGCGCCGGACTGCACACGGTGCAGACCGCGGGGCTTGCGCTGGCGACCGATCTGGCCACCCCCGAAAAGCGTCCGCGTGTGGTGGCGCTGCTCTATGCGATGTTGCTGCTCGGCATGGTGGTCAGCGCGCTCTTGTTTGGTCATCTCCTGCAAGATTTTTCACATAAGCGCCTGGTTGAGGTCGTCCATGCTGCGGCGCTGGCCACCGTCATCATGAACGTGATCGCGCTGTGGAAACAGGAATCGATCGATTTGAAGCGCGCCGTGGCCAATATCCCGCGTCCACCCTTTCGCGAGACCTGGGGCGCCTTCATTCAAGGCGGCCACGCCAGCCGTTTGTTGGTGGTCGTCGGTCTTGGTACCGCCGGATTCAGCATGCAGGAAATCCTGCTCGAACCTTATGGCGCTCAAGTTCTTGGGTTAACGGTCTCGCAGACGACCTCGCTAACCGCAATGCTTGCGGGCGGCACATTCCTGGCGTTTGCTTTATCTGGCTACCTGCTGAGCCATGGCGGCGATTCCTATCGCCTTGCCGCCGCTGGCGCATTCATTGGGATCCTGGCTTTTGCATTGGTCATCTTCTCCGCCACCGCCGAATCGCCAATGCTCTTCAGGGTGGGAACCAGCATGATTGGTTTTGGTACTGGTCTGCTTGGAGTCGGCACGCTCACGGCAGCGATGGCGCTTGCGGAACGCGGGCATACAGGTCTGGCGTTGGGCGCCTGGGGAGCCGTGATGGCAACCAGTCAGGGGTTGGCCATTGCCACTGGCGGGGCCGTGAGGGATCTGGTCAGCGGTTTCGCGATCTCTGGTTCTCTGGGTCCAAACATCATCGACCCATCATTGGGTTATCGCCTCGTCTACGTGGTTGAGATTGTCCTGTTGATCGCGGCGTTGGTCGTGATCCTGCCGCTTGTGATGCGTTCGCGGCGTGATGGGTCGCAACCCCCGTCAAAGTTCGGCCTCGATCAGATGCCTTGAACCGCGTTTCGCCGGCGCCCCCATAGGCGGGGCGTTCATTCTCGGTTTGAGCATAACCCTGCGAGCCGCATCCGCCAGAATGATTGGAACAGCGTGATCGTTCAGGCGATGCCCGGAAAACTTCGGACCAACTTAACGAGGCTTGGCGGCGGTGGGACGTGCTTTGTATACCGCCGTCGCTGTTTTGCTCGACCAGCACGCACGCGCACTCTTACTGAGAACTACCGGACTTCGTTCTCCATGGCCGGTAACGTGTCCTGAAAGATGTGGCAGGTCTTGATCGGAACGATGAATCCGATGATCCAGCGCGGGAGGGACAGGCGATCAGTCAGAAGGTAAGCGGGTTATGTATGCGGCGAGCGACTCTTCGTGTCATGTCGCGATTGAACGGATTTGGCGTGATGTTTCTGGTGCCGACTAGACAAAACAGATTCGGCCCCTTTTGATTCATGAATCAAAAGAGGCCAAATCCGTTCGATCATCGATACTTAGAGTAACGGATTCAATGAATCCGGACACTGGTGCATCAAATGATGTCGCTTATTGAGCGACAGCCGCAGGCGCTGCTACAGGAGCAGGTGCAGCCACGGCGACAGGGGTCTTCACGCGCACGGAATCCTTGAAGCCATAGCCCGGCAGCGACAGGGCATAGCTGTGTATCATCCACATCTGGATGAACAGGATGCCGAAGAAAGGCACCATCCAGTTGGCCGGGTTGATCACGGTCCAGATTTTCCAATCTTCTTCAGGATGGTTAGGCGCTGCAACGCTCGGATCGGCAAACATGACAGGAACTTGCATTGGATATCTCCTTAATTTGAATTTGAAGTTGTTCTTAGAACCAGGGCTGATAGATCCAGGTGACGACATGGACCGCAGACGCGATCATCACCCAACTCCAAGTGCCATGCTTCCAATGCTCGTGGAATTCTTTCGCTTGCGCGTCGGTCAAACCTGACAGATTAGCCATTGCAGATGCCTCCAGAAGTAGAATTTAGTGGCCTTACTGGCCTGTGTAGGCTTCGCGAAGTATGTCGCAGCACGATTCGCCTGTTTGAAGGTGAATATCCGTATCGCGATGCCCTGAGTGTTAGTCTAGCCTGACAATATCCTGTGTCAAGATTTATTTACATATAAATTTGAGGATTTTCGTGCCAAACCGCTGCCAAGAATCCTCGTCAACCGGTGGGCCAAAAGACAAATCACGCTTCCTTTCTGTGCCCGATCCCATGTAGCACGGCGCATGTCACGAGGGCAATTGCGCCGTCCATTTTCGGTAAGCCGCGTTAGCGGTATTACTCTGCCAATTGCGCAGGTGCGACAATGGCGACGGGAGCGGCAACCCGCACGGAATCCTTGAAGCCATAGCCCGGAAGCGACAGGGCATAGCTGTGTATCATCCACATCTGGATGAACAGGATGCCGAAGAAAGGCACCATCCAGTTGGCCGGGTTGATCACGGTCCAGATTTTCCAATCTTCTTCGGGATGGTTAGGCGCTGCGACGCTCGGATCGGCAAACATAACAGGAACTTGCATTGGATATCTCCTTAAATTTGAACTTGAAGTTGTTCTTAGAACCAGGGCTGATAGATCCAGGTGACGACATGGACCGCAGACGCGATCATCACCCAGCTCCAAGTGCCATGCTTCCAATGCTCGTGGAATTCTTTCGCTTGCGCGTCGGTCAAACCTGACAGATTAGCCATTGCAGATGCCTCCAGTAGAAGATTGAATCGGCCGTACTGGCCAGTGTGGGCTCGCTAGCCATGTTCGATGATGCATGTCTGCTTGCGATGCCTTGAGTGTTAGTTTAACCTGACACTATCCTGTGTCAAGATTTATTTACACAAGGATGCTGGACTTTTTCCACCAGCCCATCTGGCTCCTGATGGTATCGATCGGGTAGCTCGTTCAAACATGACATAAAGATTAGGGGTTTCGACATGAACATGACTAAAAACATTGGCGACACTGACCGCAATATCCGTTTCGTTGCTGGCGTAGCGATCGCGCTGTGGGGCCTTATCGATCATAACCTGCTGGGGCTGATCGGTCTGGTACTAGTTGGTACCGCGTATCTGCGTTGGTGCCCGAGCTATGTCCCGATGAATATCGATACCACTGGGAAGTAACGGGGTAAGGCGATTTTTGTCGAACAGCCTGCCGGCTTGCAGCTTTTTTCCCGTCGTTAAAGACGAACGAAGGGATGGTGCAAACGGGTAGGCTTTTTTTCGGAAATCGCTTAATAGCGACGTCTGCTGGTGCGAGGGAGATGGTTTGATTGCGGCGGATGATCGCCCTATTGCACAAGCGATGCTTCGATGGGTGCATAAGGCGGCACAGGAAATTTCGAGGCAAAGGAATCGCAGATGAAGAACAGCGAGGAATGTTCGGCTGGTGAGCGATCGTTCAAGTGATCGCTAACAGATAGAGACGAGAAGCTGAGCGGTGCAGCAACGATTGCCGAACCGCTCGAAAGCCTACGATGCCTTACTGAGCCAACGGCGCGGGAGCGACGACGGCGACAGGCGCGGCAACGCGCACGGAATCCTTGAAGCCGTAGCCCGGCAGCGACAGGGCATAGCTGTGTATCATCCACATCTGGATGAACAGGATGCCGAAGAAAGGCACCATCCAAGTGGCTGGGTTGATCACGGTCCAGATTTTCCAATCCTCTTCAGGATGGTTAGGAGCGGTGACGGTCGGGTCGGCTAACAAATAAGGTACTTGCATCGAAAAACTCCTAGTAGGTTATAAGCTTAGAACCAGGGCTGATAGACCCAGGTGACGACGTGTACAACTGAAGCGATCATGACCCAGCTCCAGGTGCCGTGCTTCCAATGCTCATGGAATTCTTTTGCTTGCTGATCGGTCAGGCCCGACAGATTCTTCGACATTTCTGCCATTGTCTTATCCTCTTTAGCTGTAAGTGACACGCACCCTATCGATTAGGTTGTCAGGGGATGCGTAACGAGGCTTGCTGTTGAGCTGGTGTTGTCATTTAACCCTTCGCGGGACTCGACCCAGCAGCAATGCACGAGTGTTAGTCTAGCCTGACAATCGCCTGTGTCAAGATTTATTTACAGTGGTGCTGGCAAAGGCTGCCGCGGGCGCCTTCTCACCAGGCGTTAAAGCCCCATTTCGCGATAAAAATCAAGGCGAGGAACAGGATAAACGCCGTCGCTGTGGCTTTGCCGAAAAACAGGAAATGATGGAACATGGCGTACCAGACCTCACTAATGCTCTGCTCCTTTGGCGCGGGCTGCTGAGGGTCGTCCGGCGTGGCGGCGCTCTCGACGCGCGGGGAGGCGGGGATCAAGGCGTAGGGCTCGGCGCGGCTGACCTTGAAAAACTGAATGTCCGAATCGGCGCCGGCCTTTTCGATGACCACGAACTCGGTGCCAACCGCAAGCGTCTTGTCGGTGGCGTACATCAAGGCGAAATCCTCAATGCTTTCCGCCGCGCCTAAATACTCCCAGGCGGAGGACTTTTCGGGCCAGATACTTCTTGCTGCGTAGTTCAACGATACTTCCTCTCTCTAATGATCGTAATGATGCCGACAGGCCGCGCGGAAGACGGGGGGCTCCCGGCTGTGCAAGCCGGCGTCTGTCATGTAGACTTCACGGGGTCGAATGTCCAGTGAACTGGACAATCATTTGAACTCAATTGACACTGATCTGGCAAGGCAGCGCCATGCTAAAGATCCAGACGGGCATTCCATTCAATTCATTTTGAGCAGGCAAGGCAAGCGCATGCGGAACAAGCGTATCCTCGTGATCGGAGCAGGCATGGGCGGCTTAAGCGCGGCCCTGAAGCTGGCAATCAATGGCTTTGACGTCACTGTCGTGGAGCGTGGCCATCGTCCGGGCGGCAAGCTGCGCGAGCAGCATGTGGGCGAACAGAGCTTCTATACCGGCCCCACCGTCTTAACCATGCCATGGGTGTTCGAGGAGATTTTCGCGGAGGCTGGCGCGTCCCTGACCGAGCGCGTCACGCTGCATAAGGCTGAAATTCTCGCCCGCCATGCCTGGAGCCTGGATGAGCGGCTAGATCTGTTCGCCGATCAGGAGCGCTCGGCCGAGGCGATCGCGGCATTCGCCGGCCCTGCCGAGGCGGATGGCTACCGTCGCTTCACGCAGCACGCGAAGCGGGTCTTCAACGCACTCGAAGGCCCCTTCATCCGTTCGACGCAACCGACACCGCTCTCCATCTTTGGTCGCTTCGGTTGGAGCGGCATCGGTGAGCTGACGCGGATCAAGGCGGTCTTCACCCTCTGGCAGGCCCTCGGCGGTTACTTCAAGGATCAGCGTCTGCGTCAACTGTTTGGCCGCTATTCGACCTATGTCGGCGCGTCACCCTATCTGGCGCCAGCCACGCTGATGCTGGTCGCCGATGTCGAGAGCCGCGGCGTTTACGCGGTCGACGGCGGTATTCACCGGCTACCGGAAGCGCTCGCGGCCCTCGCCGAGGAGAAGGGCGTCACGCTGCGTTATGGCGAGCAGGTTTCCGAGATCCTCGTCGAAGGCGGGCGAGCCGCTGGCATCCGACTGGAAGGCGGCGAGCGCCTTCCGGCCGACGCGGTGATTTACAACGCCGACGCCTCCGCGATCGGCGAGGGCCTGTTCGGCGATGGGGTGAAAAAGGCGGTTCCCCGCATCCCACCGAGCAAACGCTCGCACTCAGTGGTGACGTGGAATTTGCTTGCAAAGCCTGCGGGCTTTCCGATGCAATACCACAATGTTTTCTTTCCCCCCGATTACGCGCCGGAATTCAAGGCGATCTTCGACGAACTGCGGCTGCCCATCGATCCGACCGTCTATATCTGCGCTCAGGATCGCGGCAACCCCAATGCTCCCGAGCCAGTGGAGCCCGAGCGTCTGCTGGTGATGGTCAATGCGCCGGCCCGTGGTGACACGCAGACCATTTCCGAACAAGAGATTCGGCGCTGCGAGGCGCGTGTCATGTCCCTGCTGGCACACTGCGGACTCACCCTGGAAGAGAGCGAGGAGGTTGCCGTGACGACCCCCGCCTATTTCGAGAAAGCCTATCCCGCGTCTGGTGGCGCGGTGTTTGGGCGGGTGACACATGGTTTGTTTGGCTCCTTCGATCGACCGGGCAACACGAGCAAAATTCCGGGGCTGTATCTGGCCGGCGGCAGCGTCCATCCAGGGCCGGGCATCCCGATGGCAGCGATCTCGGGGCGCATCGCGGCGACCACGCTCTTGACTCAGTTCGGATAAGAAGAAGTCTCGGCGCCAACAGGATTTCTCTATCTTTCATGCGATCGCCTGTCCTGACTCCGTGTTATCAAGCGATGGAACCGCCCTCTCCAGCGTTGGTCCGCTCTGACGCTGGAGTATTTGGGGGTGCTGTGCCGTCACGGAGTTATGCATATGCCTGAAAAACGAGTGGTTGTGATTGGCGCGGGGATGGGCGGACTGGCGGCGGCGTTGCGCCTGGCGTCCGGCGGACTGAAGGTCACGCTCGTGGAAACGCGGGAAACGGTCGGGGGCAAGGTCCGCGAACTGACGATTGATCAGGCGCGCATCGACTCCGGTCCGACTGTGTTGACCATGCGTTCAGTCTTCGAGGAGCTTTTCGCTCACGCGGGCGAGTCGCTCGCGAACCACCTTCGGTTGCGACCGGCTGAGATCCTCGCGCGACACGCCTGGAGCGAGCATGAACGCCTGGATCTCTATGCGGATGTCGAGCGTTCGGTCGAGTCGATCGGCGATTTTTCCGGTGTCGTCCAGGCGCGGCTGTTTCGCGATTTCTGCGGTCGCGCGGCGGACATGTATCGCACGCTGGAGCATGCCTTCATCTATGAAGGCCGTCCGACGCCGCTATCGCTGGTTCTGGACTCGGGTTTGCTCAATGTTGCTAGACTGAAACCCTATTCGACGCTGTGGCGTGATCTGGGCCGTTTCTTTCCCGACCCCCGCCTGCGCCAGTTGTTTGGTCGTTATGCCACCTATGTTGGCTCGTCGCCCTTTCTGGCGCCGCCGACGCTCGGGATCGTCGCTCATGTTGAGCAGGGCGGTGTCTGGATGGTGGACGGCGGCATCCAGCGTTTACCCGAGGCGGTGGCATCGCTGGCATCCCGGCGCGGCGTTGAGTTTCACTATGGCGTTGGCGTCAGCGAAATCCTGATCGACCGCGGTCGCGTCAGTGGTGTCCTGCTGGACAATGGCGAGCGGTTTGCCGCCGATGCCGTCGTCTGCAATGCCGACTCGGCCGCGCTCGCGGCTGGGCTCCTGGGCGCTTCGGCCAAACGCGCGGTGCTTCCTCGTCCCGTTTCCGCACGCTCGCTGTCGGCGATGACATGGAGTCTGAACGCGGCTACGGCGGGCTTTCCGCTGGTGCGCCACAATGTGTTTTTTTGCCGTGATTACCCGGCTGAGTTCAACGCGATTTTCAAACATGGCCGGCTTCCGGACGAACCCACCGTCTATGTCTGCGCCCAGGACCGCGACGATTTGGGCGAGGCGGCCGGAGCTGGTCCCGAGCGGCTGATGTGCCTGGTCAATGCGCCGGCACGCGGCGATACCAATCCCCTTCAAGCGAGAGAGATCGATCAATGCGAGGAGCAGACATTCACACTGCTGGCACGCTGTGGCCTGCGGGTCGACAGGCATCCGGGCAATCTGGTCAGGACGACCCCGCTGGACTTCGAGCGTCTGTTTCCGGGCACCGGTGGAGCGCTGTACGGGCGAACATCGCACGGATGGCGGGGGCCGTTCAGTCGCTCGGGGGCGCGCAGCAAGGTGCCGGGGCTGTATCTGGCGGGGGGCAGCGTGCATCCGGGGCCGGGGCTGCCGATGGCGGCCATCTCGGGGCGCCTGGCGGCGGAGGCTCTCCTGGCGGACCTGACTTCGACCTGACCGTACCGCCGCGCGGCTATGCCTGGTGGTATGTCGACGCGCTGAGCGACGATGGCCGCCATGGCCTGACCCTGATTGCGTTCATCGGCAGCGTGTTCTCGCCCTATTATTTCAAGGGTCGCCGCCGTGGTCAGGATGATCCGCATGACTACTGCTCGATGAATGTCTGTCTCTACGGCGAGGAGCGCCGCTGGACCATGACCGAACGCCGGGCCGGTGCCGTGTCGCAGGATGCCGCGGCATTGAAGATCGGACCCAGTTCGATACATTGGAATGCGGATCAGTCGCTGACCATCCAGCTTGACGAGATCGGCACGCCCATCCCGCAGCGTGTGCGCGGCAAGATCCATCTGACGCCAACCTTCGTGAACGAACGCAGCTTTACCCTCGACAGCCAGGGGCGGCATCGCTGGCGCCCGATCGCACCGAGCGCGCGCGTGGAGGTCGAACTCGAACGCCCGAAGATCCGCTGGACCGGGCACGCCTATTTCGACCGCAATTGGGGCGATGAGCCACTGGAAGACGCCTTTGTCTACTGGGATTGGTCGCGGGCGGGGATGGGCGAGGAGAGTGCGATCCTCTACAACGTCGATCGGCGCAATGACCAACCCCTGTCGCTTGCGCTTCATTTCGGGGCCGACGGGACGATCAGCGAATTCGAACCGCCGCCGAACCATCGTCTGCCCCGGACGCCAATCTGGCGGGTCGCGCGTGGCAGTCAGGCGGATCCTGGCCGGCCGCCGCGCGTCGTCAAGACGCTTGAGGACACGCCCTTCTACTCCCGCTCCGTGATCTCTTCCCAATTACTGGGCCGGCCAGTCGAAGCCGTTCATGAGAGCCTGTCCCTGGACCGCTTTCGCTCGGGTTGGGTGCAGCACCTGCTCCCCTATCGGATGCCAAGACGCTGACCCCGCAGAGTCCATCTGGTCTCACGAATGCCATCTAAAGGCGGCTGCCGCTGGCTGCCGCCCCCTGTCTCGATTCGGTTTAAGCCGCGTGCATTTAGCCACCTGACGTTGAGGTCGGGCAGGTTATAGCAAGATGTCTAAAAATCATGTGTAAATGTAGATTGACATCTGCGTCAGTCAAGCTAGACTGACACCTGAATCAAACCACTCCGGAAGGTTCTGGCTGAATCTCTCGGAGCCATGATCCAGGTTCCAGGGCTTTTTTTCAGGCTCTCTGCGCTGCCGCTGATCCCGCTAGGATCGACTGAATGTTGGGCGTGGTGCCAAGCAAGGAGAGTTTGACATGTGCCGCATGGGCTTTGCCATGGAGTAGGGGAACCGCTTCCAGGATCCTTGCTTAGCGGGCTAGATCAAAGGGACTTGTGCCTGTGTGTACTGAGTGGTTTCCTTGCCGTGGTGGGTTGGTCCATGGCGCCTCTGCCGCACGGGCAAAGTGCAGCATAACCTAATGAAATATATTAAAATTTGGAGGATTTGTAATGTCTGACACCAGCATGAGCGGTCTGACTGAACAAGAAGCCCAAGAATTTCACGGCTTCTTTGTGCAAAGTATGTCGGCATTTTTCGGGATCGTCATTTTTGCGCACATTCTTGCCTGGATGTGGCGGCCCTGGCTGTAATCATTTCGGGAAAAGCTGGTGCTGGACTGTGCCAGCAACTGATGTACCCGTTTTGTTTTAATCGGAGGAGAAAATAATGTTTCCGTCTGAAAACGTGTGGAAGATCTGGCTGATCATGGACCCGCGTCGTGTCCTGATCGCGCTGTTCGCATTTCTGATTATCCTAGCGCTTGCGATTCACATGATTCTGCTCAGCACCGCCAACTTTAATTGGCTCGAAGACGGCGTCCCCGCCGCTTCGGTCCAGCAAGTGGCGCCGGTTGTGCCGCAACGGTAATCGCGTCCTTGACGGGGGTGGCGGGCGAGAGAAGGCCCCATGGCAAACCTCACCTACCGCCGACAGTGCTAAGAGGAGGCATCCGGCCAGGCTGCCTCCCCAGCAGAGGGTTTTACAATGGCCATGCTCAGTTTTGAGAAAAAATACCGCGTCCGTGGCGGGACGCTGATCGGGGGAGATCTGTTCGATTTCTGGGTGGGGCCGTTTTACGTCGGCTTCTTCGGAGTATCGGCGTTCTTCTTCGCCTTGCTAGGAACGCTCCTGATCGTCTGGGGTGCCACCCTCGGTCCTAACGCTGAACTCCAGACCTTCAACATTTGGCAGATCAGCATCGCTCCTCCGGATCTCAGTTACGGTTTGGGGATGGCGCCGATGACGGAGGGAGGTCTCTGGCAGATCATCACCTTCTGCGCGATCGGTGCATTTGTCTCCTGGGCACTGAGGCAGATTGAAATCTCGCGGAAGCTTGGGATCGGATTCCACGTACCATTTGCTTTCAGTTTCGCGATTGGCGCCTACATCACGCTTGTGGTGATTCGTCCCATTCTGCTGGGCGGTTGGGGGCATGGTTTTCCCTATGGAATCATGAGTCATCTCGACTGGGTCTCGAATGTTGGGTACCAATTCCTGCATTTCCATTACAACCCAGCTCATATGTTGGCGATTACCTTCTTCTTTACAAATGCCTTGGCGCTTGCGATGCACGGATCGCTAATTCTTTCGGTGACAAATCCACAGGAAGGCGAGCCCGTCAAGACCAGTGAGCATGAGAATACCTTCTTCCGCGATATCGTTGGCTATTCCATCGGTGCGCTCGCCATTCACCGCTTGGGCTTGTTCCTAGCCCTCAGCGCCGTGTTCTGGAGTGCGGTTTGTATTGTTATCAGTGGACCCTTCTGGACGCGCGGATGGCCGGAATGGTGG
This sequence comes from uncultured Thiocystis sp., assembly GCF_903866365.1. GTDB lineage: Bacteria > Pseudomonadota > Gammaproteobacteria > Chromatiales > Chromatiaceae > Chromatium. The sequence continues at coordinate 51,480 of NZ_CAIPNF010000063.1, read as the reverse complement.
AACTGGTGGCTTGAGCTCCCACTCTGGTAGGATCTAGGAGACTACAATGCCTGAATATCAGAATATTTTTAACAGTGTGCAGGTGCGCTCTCCGGCTTATCCTGGTGTGCCGCTGCCGAAAGGGAATCTGCCGCGGATTGGCAAGCCGTTTTTCTCCTATTGGTTGGGGAAGATTGGGGACGCGCAGATTGGACCCTTCTATCTCGGATTCGCCGGTACCTTGTCGTTAATCTTTGGTTTCTTCGCGATCGAGATTATCGGTTTTAACATGCTGGCATCCGTCGACTGGAGCCCGATCGAATTCGTCAAGAATCTGTTCTGGCTGGCTCTTGAACCGCCCGCGCCGCAATATGGATTGAGCATACCGCCTCTCTCCGAAGGTGGTTGGTGGTTGATTGCCGGTTTCTTCTTGACCGTGTCGATCCTACTGTGGTGGGTTCGCACCTACATGCGCGCCGAAGCACTGGGTATGAGCCAGCATCTGTCATGGGCGTTTGCCGCGGCGATCTTCTTCTATCTGAGCCTGGGCTTCATCCGCCCCATCATGATGGGTAGCTGGGCAGAGGCAGTGCCGTTCGGCATCTTCCCTCATCTGGATTGGACGGCGGCATTCTCGATTCGCTACGGTAATCTCTATTACAACCCCTTCCATATGCTCTCGATCGTGTTCCTGTATGGGTCGGCCCTGCTGTTCGCAATGCATGGCGCAACCATCCTGGCGGTCAGTCGCTACGGTGGGGACCGGGAAATCGATCAGATCGTGGATCGTGGGACGGCGGCTGAACGAGCCGCGCTGTTCTGGCGCTGGACCATGGGCTTCAACGCCTCGATGGAGTCAATCCATCGCTGGGGTTGGTGGTTCGCGGTTTTGACGGTCATCACCGCTGGAATTGGCATCCTGTTGACCGGCACGGTGGTCGATAACTGGTATCTCTGGGCAGTCAAGCATGGTGTCGCGCCGAGCTATCCGATCGATGTGCTCGTCCAAGACCCATATACGCTGCAGGGGGTGTCGCAATGAAATTTGCAAAACATGCATCAGTCCCGCTGGTCGCAGTTGTCGCTTCCGTCCTCCTTTTAGGATGCGAGCGTCCGCCGCCAGAAGTTGTGCAAGTCGGATATCGTGGCTTGGGGATGGAGCAGAATTACAATCCGCGACTCCTTGCGGCGAGTGTCAAGGAAAACATCCCACCCGAGCCACTTCCGGCAGCAGCGCCGGGTGGCCCCATGGTGGCGGATGTCTATAAGAACGTACAGGTTCTGAGCGATCTCAGCGTTGCCGACTTCACCCGGCTGATGGTGGCGGTGACACTCTGGGTTTCGCCGAAGGAAGGCTGTAATTATTGCCATGTACCTGGCGATTTCGCATCCGATAACATCTATACCAAGGTAGTCTCGCGTCGGATGTTCGAGATGACCCAGAATACGAATGCGGACTGGAAAGCTCATGTGGTGAATACGGGTGTAACCTGTTACACCTGCCATCGCGGAAATCCAGTACCCAAGTACGTTTGGGTGACTGATCCGGGTCCGGGGCAGCCTTCTGGGGTGAATCCGACGGGGCAGAACATCGCGGCCTCCACCGCCGCCTATTCGTCCTTGCCCTATGATCCGTTTACCCCGTTCCTCGACCAGGCAAACGATATTCGTGTGATTGGTACGACGGCATTGCCATCCGGAAACAACACGTCAATCAAACAGGCGGAATGGACCTATGCGTTGATGATGCAGATCTCCGATGCGATGGGCGTCAACTGCACTTTCTGCCACAATACCAGGTCTTTCTTTGCCTGGGATCAGAGTAGACCGCAGCGGACGACGGCTTGGTATGCGATCCGTCATGTGCGCGACATCAACCAGAATTATCTCTGGCCCCTGAATGACGTGCTTCCCGCTTCGCGCAAGGGTCCCTATGGCGACCCCTTCAAGGTCAGTTGCGTGACCTGCCATCAAGGCGCATACAAACCGCTCTATGCGGCGCAGATGCTGAAGGATTATCCTGCCCTTGCAGGCCCCACCAAGGCGGCAGCGCCGGAAGTGGCACCTGATGCGGCGGCCCCCATGGAACCGGCGCCCGTTGAAACAGCGCCCGTTGAAGTGGCTGTGCCGACCGCGCAAAAGCTGTAGCCTGATGGTTGTTTTAAGTTGGCAAGGAAGCCTTTTGGCGCCGGATTCCGGCGTTGAAAGACGGAGTGAAAGTCGCGGAAGTCGCTCATCAGGGCTGCATCTGCGGACAGTGATCGGGGTCGGCTTGTGTCAGTGCCGCAAGCCATCCCCGATGAACAATGAGGAACCGTCCAATGGCTAACGAGAACCGTTCGATGTCTGGACTGACCGAAGATGAAGCGAAAGAATTTCATGGCATCTTCGTGTCCAGTTTCGTCGCGTTCACGGGGATCGTGGTTGTCGCACACATCCTCGTGTGGTTGTGGCGTCCTTGGCTGTAATAGTCTAGGATTTTAATGTTCGTGACCGACCGGGCGATTGTTGGTTTCCGCAGCGCCCATCCATAAGAGACTGGAGAATACAAATGCATAAGATTTGGCAGATTTTCGATCCCCGTAGAAGCTTGGTTGCCTTGCTTGGTTTTCTGTTCGTGCTGGCGCTATTGATCCACTTCATTCTGCTTAGCAGCCCAGCTTTCAATTGGCTCGGCTAGCAGCTAGCGTCCACATCAGGGCATTCTCAGCATCCTAGGGTACGCCTAGCGGCGTGCCCTTTGATGCTCCTCATTCCCTTGTGGATAAGCTCGCGCGAATGGATAACAGGATGAACCTGTTTCGGGAGACATCATCAATGCAAAAAATGTGGCAGATTTGGCAGTACTTCGACCTGCGTATGCTCGTCATGGGCATCGTAGGGTCCATGTTCACGCTGGCCTTTGTAATCCATTTACTCCTGTTCAGTAGCCCGACGTTCAACTGGTTTCAAAGTTCGGAGGTCTTGCCTCCGGCCGCCGCCCAGATGGTCCCGTTGCCACAAGGTCGCTAACCTTAGCGGCAGAAAGCGCCGGCGGGCGGGGAAATGCTGTTAGCTCACCCTGTCCGTTGTCGTGATAACGCAGCTACCGATCATGCTTTTTCTTTGTGATCACATTTCATTGCGAACCTCCGCGCGGATCGAAATCCTTGATATTACGGATCGGATCAGGGATATGTTCGCCCGGAATCGGATACAGAATGGGCAGATGACGATCTGCTCCACGCATACGACAGCATTCGTTGCCTTGAATGAAAGCGAGCCGCTGTTGCAACGGGATATGATCGATTTTCTGACTACGCTCGTTCCTTGCGATGCTAAATATCGGCATAATCTGAACCCAGTCGACGGGCGGCCAAATGCCCATTCACATCTGCTGGGGCTCTTCATGAATGCCTCTGAGACCATCTTGGTCTCGAACGGGGAATTGCTATTAGGCGGTTGGCAGTCAGTCTTTTTTATAGAACTGGACGGTCCTCGCGAAGAACGAACGTTACGGGTGCAACTCGCCGGAGAACGCTAGCGCATGCAGGATTCCGATTGCTCGGGTTTTTTCGCCGATGCGGATGCGTTGGACCAGGATGCCTATCTTCACCTCGATTACTACCTGGAATGTTCCGGCGATCCGAGGGTTGCCGTGGCGCATTTCTGTGCCGAACAGTCAACCGCGCAGTGGCGGCGAGTTGGATGCTCCGAGGATCTCAGACCCCGGTTTGCCGCCCGTGTCATCGATCTGACCCTACTGGAGTCGGGGTGGCCCGAGTTTAGCTACGGGATTGGCGGCGCGCGGGCTGGTGGCGTGCAGGCATGCCGTGTGACGATCGCACATCCCCACGGAAATTTCGGTCCACGTCTCCCGAACCTGTTAAGCGCGGTCTGTGGCGAAGGCACCTTTTTTTCGCCTGGCGCACCGGTCGTCAAATTGCTGGATATTCGTTTTCCGGACGCATACCTGGCGGAGTTCGAGGGGCCTCGTTTTGGTGTCGAGGGTCTTCGCGATCTGCTTCAGGTGTATGACCGGCCCATCTTTTTTGGCGTGATCAAGCCGAATATCGGACTGCCTCCCGAGTCATTCAGCGATCTGGGCTATGAAGGCTGGCTTGGTGGGCTTGATATTGCCAAGGACGATGAGATGCTGGCCGATACTCCATGGTGTCCGCTGGACCAGCGTTCGGCGCTGCTGGGTGCGGCGCGACGACGGGCCGAACAGGAAACCGGATGCCGCAAGATGTATCTTGCGAACATCACCGACGAGGTTGACCGACTGCTCGATTTGCATGATCTGGCGGTCGCGAACGGCGCCAATGCACTGCTGGTCAATGCAATGCCCGTTGGTCTGAGCGCGGTGCGGATGCTACGTCGGCACGCGCGCGTCCCGCTGATCGCTCATTTCCCCTTCATTGCGCCGTTCAGTCGTCTCGCTCACTTTGGCGTCCATTCCAGGGTGTTCGCCAAACTCCAGCGACTTGCCGGGTTCGACGCGATTATCATGCCGGGATTTGGCGAGCGGATGCACACCTCGGACGAAGAAGTCCGCGCGAATGTCGATGCCTGTCTTGCGCCCATGGGGGCGATCAAACGCAGTCTGCCGGTTCCTGGCGGGAGCGATTGGGCCGGCACATTAAGCAAGGTCTTCGAGAAGGTGGGAACCGTCGATTTCGGTTTTGTCCCAGGACGTGGCGTTTTCGGGCATCCGATGGGGCCTCGCGGAGGGGCGGCGAGTATTCGTCAGGCATGGGAGGCGATTGCCGCTGGCGTTTCTCTTCAGGAGCAGGCCGTGCGGCATGAGGAACTGCGGGCGGCAATCGAAACATTTGGACATGCCGCCACGGCGCATTCATCCGAGTCCGATGGGACATGCACTGGAGGTCAATCTTGAGCGCTAGAATGGTTCCACCCCTGGCCGCCGATGCGTTGGAGCGGGCCGGAAAGCGCGATGCCGTGGAACAAGTGATCCTCGTGGACCAGAACGATCGAGCGCAGGGCACGTCCGGTAAGCTGGATGTGCATCGCGACGGTCAACTCCATCGCGCCTTTTCGATTTTAGTGTTCAATGCCCAGGGCGATCTGTTGCTGCAGCGGCGCGCCAGAAGCAAATATCATTTCGCGCTGCGTTGGTCGAATACTTGCTGCGGACATCCGCGGCCGGACGAGTTGACGCCGATGGCGGCCAGCCGGCGTTTGAAAGAGGAGTTCGGGATCCGCGCGCCGCTCACCGAGCGCACGCAGTTGATCTATCGCGCCGAGGATCGGGACTCGGGACTGATCGAGCATGAATACCTGCACATTTTTCATGGCGTCCATACGGGAGATCCCAAACCAGATCCGTCCGAGATTGGTGCTTGGCGCTGGATGGCGGTTCCGGCCATTCGTCGCGCCCTGCGATTACATCCGGATTGGTTTACCCCCTGGTTCCATCTGTTGATCGGGAAATTGCTGGTCGATTGAATCGCGCCCAGGATGACCTGACTTCTCTTGTGAGCGGACCCGGCCTTGCGCGGTCGCCAGCGGCGATCGGTGTGACGCGGTATCCATGTCTTGAAGCATCTGTCCCCGCGAGCGTCTTCATGTCCGATTTCGATGCACTGAGCGCACCCTCGCGCACGACGCCAGAAACCCATCAGCGGGGTCAGGACAAACTGGCGCGGATTCCCGTTAAGGTCGATCTCGGCGGCGCAGTTCTCCGCAAGCCAAGCTGGATTCGCGCCCGGGCTCCGCTGGGTTCGGAGGTGGCGAGCATCAAGGGTTTGCTGCGACAGTCCAAGCTAACCACGGTCTGCGAGGAAGCGATGTGCCCGAATCTGGGCGAATGCTTCCAGCGTGGAACCGCCACCTTCATGATCCTGGGCGATGTCTGTACCCGCCGCTGTCCCTTCTGCGATGTCGCCCATGGTCGGCCCAAACCCGCCGATGTGGACGAGCCGGCGCATCTGGCGCACTCCATCGCGACCATGGGTCTTCGTTACGTGGTCATTACCTCGGTCGACCGGGACGATTTGCGCGATGGCGGGGCAGGGCACTTCGCGGATTGTCTGCGTGCCGTTCGCGCCCGCAATCCGGCGACACGGCTGGAGATTCTGGTTCCGGATTTTCGGGGTCGGGAAGCGGTGGCGCTCGCCGAGTTCCGGGGCGATGCCGTGCCCGATGTCTTCAATCATAATCTGGAGACCGTGCCGCGACTCTATCGGCGTGCTCGGCCCGGCGCGGAGTATGCCGGATCGCTGCGGTTGCTTCAGTCATTCAAGGTCGGCCATCCCAGGGTACCGACCAAATCCGGCTTGATGCTCGGACTTGGCGAGACACGCGAGGAGGTGCTGGACGTCATGCGCGATTTACTCGCCCACGGTTGCGACATGTTGACCCTGGGGCAGTACCTTCAGCCGAGCCGGGATCATCTCGCGGTCAGTCGTTACTGGACTCCCGCTGAATTCGACGAGTTGCGCGAACTCGGGATTGTGATGGGATTTTCCAATGTCGCCAGTGGACCCATGGTGCGCTCCTCGTATCATGCCGATCGCCAGGCGGGCGACGTCATCGCGACAACCTGATCCGCGCGCGCGTCGGGAAGAGGATCGAATCGGCATGATGGTGTACAGCATCCTCAAGAGTGTCCTGCTGCCGCCCGGCATCCTGATTCTGATGCTAACCGCGGCGTTTTTTCTGGTGCGCGGGGTTCTCGGGCGCCTGCTAATCTTTGTCGCCGTGACCATCCTGACCCTGATGCTGCTGCCGCCGGTCGGAACCCTGCTCATGGAACCCTTGGAAACGTATCCAGCCCTTGGCAGGCCAGACACGCCGATTCCGCCCGCGGCGCAGGCCATCGTCATTCTGAGCGCCGGGCGCGTGACCGACGCGCCCGAGTATGGGGGCGATACGCTTGACGATGCCAGCCTCCGGCGGGTGCGCTATGGCGCGACCCTCGCTCGAATCACCGGCTTTCCCATCTATGTCTCGGGGGGGCACCTGCCCGACGAGCCGCAGTCGATGGGCGTGCTCATGGCCGACCTGTTGCGCACTGACTATGGGATCGCGGTCGCGGCGATCGAATCGGAGAGTCGAACCAGTTGGGAGAATGCCGCTTACACGGCTCAATTGCTGAAACGCGATGGCATGACCCACATCCTGCTGGTCAGCGACGCCTGGCATCTGCCGCGCGCCGTCGACGCCTTCGCGGGAACCGGTCTGACGGTCACGCCCGCACCGACCGGTTTCGCACATCGCCCGGGTTGGCGGGCGGAATTGACCTACCGCGATTGGTTGCCGTCCGCGCGGGCCTTTCTGCTGAGTTACTATGCCATTCACGAGCATGTGGGGCGTGTCTGGTATCAGATTCGCACCTGGATACAGGGGCCGCCGCAGGTTTCCGAGCGTCCGCCGACCGTTGCCAGTCACACCAATCTCCCGGAGATGTTTACCGCATGAGTCGCCCTACCGAATCACGGTTACTCCTCTGGCGCCAGTTGGTGCGCAGGATCCTGCCTTTCGCCGATGTGGCGACGGTCGATCTGCCGCTGGGTCGATTGCTGCGTCTGTCGCTGTTTCAGGTCTCGGTCGGCATGGCCATGGTCCTGCTGACCGGCACGCTCAATCGCGTCATGGTGGTCGAACTCGGGGTTCCGACCTGGCTGGTGGCGACCATGGTGGCGCTGCCCCTGGTCTTCGCGCCGTTGCGCGCCTTGATCGGTTACCGCTCGGATTATCACCGTTCGGCCTTTGGCCTGCGCCGCATCCCCTACATCTGGATCGGCAGCATCTTGCAGTTTGGCGGTTTCTCCATCATGCCGTTCGCCCTACTGCTGTTGGCCGATACCGACAACGCCCTGAATCTCCTGGGAACCATCAGCGCGGCCCTGGCGTTTTTGATGGTCGGCGCGGGTTTGCATACGACTCAAACGGCGGGTCTGGCACTGGCCACTGACCTGGCCCCGGTCGAGAAACGCCCGCGCGTGGTGGCTTTACTGTACGTGACCCTGTTACTCGGCATGCTCGCCAGTTCCTTGCTGTTCGGACAATTGCTGACGAACTTTACGCCGCAATTGCTCATCCAACTGATTCAGGGCGCCGCGGCGGCAACCATCTTCTTGAATCTGGTCGCCTTGTGGAAACAGGAGGCCATCGATCGAACCCGCGCCGCCACGCCGATCCAGCGTCCGCCTTTTCTCGAAACCTGGCGGGCATTTTCGCAGGGCGGGCGGGCCAGCCGTTTGCTGGTGGTGGTGGGTCTTGGGACGGCGGGCTTCACGATGCAGGACATCCTGCTCGAACCCTATGGCGGTCAGATCCTGGGCATGACGGTTTCTCAAACCACGGCGCTAACCGCGCTGCTGTCGAGCGGAACCCTGGCGGCATTCGCGCTGGCGGGGCGTGTTTTGAGCCGCGGCGCGAATACCTATCGGCTGTCGGCCATCGGGGGCGTTGTTGGTCTCGTGGCCTTCGCGGCGGTGATCCTCGCGGCGTCGCTGGGATCGACCTCGCTCTTTCGATTCGGGACCGCGCTGATCGGATTTGGCGCCGGTCTCTTTGCCGTCGGCACCTTGACCGCGGCCATGGACCTGGCCGAAGGTGGCCACAGCGGTCTCGCGCTGGGTGCCTGGGGCGCGGTTCAGGCGACCGCGAGCGGGGTTGCGATGGCGTTTGGCGGAGGAATGCGTGATGTGGTGTCCGGATTCGCGGAGTCCGGAGCGCTCGGTCCCGACTTGACCGGCCCCGTGATCGGCTATGCGTTTGTCTATGTTGTCGAAATCCTGTTGCTGCTGGGGACGCTGATCGTCATCGCGCCGCTCGTGCTCCGCGCGGCGGACAAGAGGGTACGATCCTCGTCGACGATTGGGCTGGATCAGCTTCCTTAGACCCTGCGCGGAGCAGCGATCCGCGCCACCGTCGCCATTGACGCGGTTTAGCGCCGTTGCGGCAGATGCTCGCGATAGCGTTCCATCAGATAGCAGAGACAATCCTGGCGGATGATGGTCTCGTCGCGGGTGAGCATGGATGGCATGGCGGGCTGACACAGGCGCAGTTCGGAGTCCTCCATGTGAAAGTACCGGTCGCTCACGTCCAGCCCCTGTTCGTCGCGAACCTCCAGTCGGGCAGCCTTCCCATTCAGTCGCTGTCCGAAGGCCGTGCCGCGCGGCAACTCGCAAAAATTCCAGTGCTCCAGTGCCGGGTTCAAGCGCAGATCGACCTCGTCCGACGAAAAGCTGAAGCGAACCTCGGCAGGTACCGTGACCTGCGCGACGGAGTGAAAGAGGTCGATGTCCTGAGGCGGTAACGCATGATCGGGAATGTCGTTCAGGTGCAGCGCGGCGTCGATAAAGGACCGTGCATGCTCGACGCCCTGCGGTTCGCCGACCTTGCCGCACTCCACGGTGACCGCCGGGCAGAGCCGGGCCATTGCCTGCGACTGGACACCGGTCGGACGTTTGAAATAGACGACGGTCCGGCTGAAGAGTGTCGCAAGGTGAAGAATGCGATTGTCGATCTGGTCGATGCAGGCATAGTGGGGATTGAATCCGGTGTTGTTATGCAGATCCAGACTCGCGAAAAGCCCCCGCTCGGCCATGATGTCAACGACGCGCGCCATGATGTCGTGTTCAGGTGTGTGGGGCGTGACGGAGCCGGGCCAGACGCGATTGTAATCGGGTTGATCAGGGAGATGACGCGCACCGCTGGCTGCGGCGGCGACATTTCCGATAAAGATCGTGAGCGAGCGGGGTAGACGCAGCTCGCCGAAGCGGGCGAGTCGCGCGTTCAACAGATCCCTGATCGCGTCCCAGCCGACCGTCTCGTTGCCGTGCATCAGCACGGAGACGAACAGCGCCGGTTCGCGCGCGCCGGATACATGAATCAGCGTGGGCGCGCCGAGCCATGCGTTCAGTTGGTGGCTCTCCGCGTCCAGGAGTCCGTCGGGCAGGGCGTCGAATTGCTTGAGCATGGAGGGCGTTCGGAATCCGAGGGCTGAACGGATGAAACCGCGTTCATCAGATGATACGCGGTGTGTCGAGTGAGCAGGTCTCAAACCCGCCCCACAGTCATCGATATGGGGTCGCGCTAGTCTAACGTCCACCGGTGAACCGGCTGGCCACTTTCTTGATGCGCGAGATAGGCTGCGGTCAGACCGGCCATGTCCGGCTGATGCCGTGCAACCCAGGCGCGCTGCCAGCGCGCTCCGGTCTGACCTGTTTTAAGGCGTTCGGCGATAATTCCGAGCCAATGATCGATCTCCGCCGGATCGATCCTCAGATCCGCAAGCCCCTGTCTGGCGCGCGGCAGCAGATCGTCCTGGATGATCCGCGTCACGGGCAGAGTCTGTCCGTCCAGCCAGGGGATCCGCGCTGCCAGTCCCTCGCGGGCGCAGGCATAGAAACCTTTCTGCGCATGTAAAAAAAGCAACCGGGACTCGGGCGGTGTTGCGTCCCGCGCCAGATTCCGCATCAGACCGAAATAGAGTGCCGCATTGGCGATCGCATCCGCCACCGTGGGTCCGGCAGGCATCACCCGATGTTCGATACGCAGATGCGGACGGTCGCACGCATCGAAACCGATCAGCGGACGATTCCAGCGCCAGATGGTGCCATTGTGCAGGCACAGATGGGCGAGTCGCTCCGGGGGCGCATCCATCAGCTGAGGGAGCAGCACCGGATAACGGTCGAGATTAGCGCGGAAAGTTTCCAGGATCGAACGCTCGGCGTAGCGAAAACCGAAATTGGCGCGCTCCTGAAGGATGGGGCCGCCCACCGAGACCGCCTGCTCGAACAGCGGGATGCGGGTCTCGTCCCAGAGATCGCGACCGAAAAGATAGGGCGAGTTGGCGCTGATCGCCACCAACGGGCCGCTGACCACTTTCGCGGCATTATAAACGCGCGCAGCCTCACTCGGTTTGACCTTGAGATGGAGCTGGAAGGAGGTGGCCGCCGCCTCCAGCATCACATCGCGCCACTCCAGATCGAGACGATCACGTCCTTCGATGAGGAGTTGCAGTGGGCGTCCGTGACGCAGCTCGAAGATCTGGGCGTTGAGTGCGCGATAGCGCTCGCGCGGGGTCATGAAGTCAAGGGCGAGATGTTCTGGGCGTACCGTCGGCAGGATGCCGACCATGGTCAGGCGAGCCCGCAGGTCCGATGCCGCGCGGTCGCATCGCTCCAGCGTCGCGGTCAGTTCTCCCGCCAGACGCGAGAGCGCATTGCCCTGTAAGCGGGTTGCGGTCCCATTGAACTCGACATTAAAGGTGGCGAGTTCAGGGACGACCAGCGGATCCGCCGCGCGCTCCAGCAAGGCGTCGACCTGTGGCGCGGGGAGCATGTCGGGCGCGACCAGACAGGTTTCCAACTCGTAGCCGACGGTCGGCTCCCCGTCTTCCAGCGTGCCGTCCGCGAACCAGCGCTCCAGCAAACGGGTCTCCTGGCGCAGACGCTTGGAAAACACGGCGAAGTCGTGTTGCGTAAATTGCGTCGCGGCGATTGCCTGGCCCATGCGCGCGTGCCAGCAATGGCGATATCGCGTTACAGCCCGATCAATTCAGCATGGATGCCTTGCGCGGTCACGGTCTCCAGGATGGCCGCGCTGCTGGTCTTCTCGGGGTTATATCCGACGATCATCAGATGGGGCCGGTCCGCTTGGGCATGGACGCTGACCACGCCATCGACGGCGCGGATCGCGGTCTCGAGGCGTGCGCGGTTTTCGGCATCCAGGGACTCGTCGATGTGCAGGGTAATGTCGGCAATCTGAATGTTCACGATGATCCTCTACTCGTTTCGTGAATGATATTCGGGTGGGATAAAGAGGCTTGCGGACGGTTTGCGCGGTTTCGGCGACGTTGGTTGGATTTAGTATAGCGCCCGGTTTGAGCTTCGCTCCCGGAAGCGCGGTTTACTGCCGCCCAAGCAGCCGATCCAGCTCGGCCAGGCGCTCCGGCGTGCCGATGTCGAACCAGCGCCCGGCATGCCGCCGACCGCCGACCCGTCCCGCCCGCATGGCGTGGCGCAAAAGGGGCGCGAGCGGGAAGGCGCCGGATGGACAGCCGTGGAAGAGTTCCGGGCGATAGAGTCCGAGACCGCTGAAGGTAAAACGCGGCGATCCATCGGCCGACACGCGCCCCTGGGCAAGGGCGAAGTCGCCCGTCGGGTGATGCGGCGGATTGTCCACCAGGATCAGATGGGCCAGGTCGCCCGCGTCCAGGTTCAGATCGGTCAGCGCGCAATCGGTCCAGACATCGCCGTTGACCACCAGAAACGGCGCGGGGCCAAGCAGCGGAAGCGCCTTGAAGATGCCGCCGCCGGTTTCGAGCGCCTGTCCCTCGGCCGAATAGCGGATGCGTACCCCGAAGTCGGCGCCATCGCCCAGGGCCGCCTCGATCCGGTCGCCCAGATGGGCATGATTGATGACCAAATCATGGATACCGGCCGCCGCCAGACGCTCGATGTGATAGACGATGAGCGGCTTGCCGGCGGCTTCGAGCAGCGGTTTGGGCGTGTGGTCGGTCAATGGCCGCATGCGGTTGCCGCGTCCCGCCGCGAGGATCATGGCTTTCATGGGTCAGGCATTGCACTCGCGGAAGATCCGCTTGTCGCAGGTGGCGCAGACGCTCTTATCAAGCTTCTGGTAGATCCCGCGGATCGCCGCCGTCTTGGATTGGAAGACATTGCGCGCCCCCGTGTCATCCAGGCAGCCGCAGCGTTCCAGTTCCTCCCACAGACCTTGCTTGACGTTAATCAGATACATCCCGCCACCGTCCGCGAAACGTTTTGCGATCTCTCGCGAGAGCGTCTGCCCTCCCTGGAGATCCACGAAATTGATGCCGTTGGCGAACAGCGCCAGATGTTTCTGTTGCGGGTATTCGGCGCGCAATTTGTCGAAGAACTGCTCGACGTGAGGGACCGAGCCGAAGAAGAGCGAGCCATCGATGCGCAGGAAGCGCAGTTGCGGGCATTGGGTCAGCTCAGGATCGCTGGAAAAGGCGTGGTTGGGCAGGAATGGATTTGGCGCGAGGGTCACGATACGCGGCTTGGAGGTGCGTTCGAGATAGAGCACCAGCGACAGCAGGACGCCAGCGAAGATCGCGAATTCCAGCTCCAGGAAGATGGCGGAGAAAAAGGTGACGCCCAGCACGGCCGTCTCGCGCTTGGACGAGTGCAGGATATGGCGGATCTCCACGAAATCGACCAGATTCCAGGCAACCAGGAAAAGGATTCCGGCCATCGCCGCCTTGGGCAGATAACTCGCATAAGGCGCCACCAGCAGCACGATGGCCATCAGCATGAAGGCGGCAAAGATCGATGCCAGCGGGGTACGGGCGCCGGCCTCGTAATTGATTCCGCTGCGGTTGAAGGAGCCAGTGGCGACATAGCCCGAGAAGAATGACCCGGCGATGTTCGACAGACCCTGACCGATGAACTCCTGATTGCCGTCGATGCGATAACCGCCCCGCGCGGCCAGCGAGCGACCGATTGAAACGGCCTCGGTCAAGGCGAACAGGGTCACGGCCAGTGCCGAGGGCGCGAGCTGGCGAATATGTTCCAGCGTCAGCGAGGGCGCCGATAGCGGCGGCAGGGTCGAGGGCAGCGCGCCCACGGTGGCGATGCCGGTCTGCGCCGCTCCCAGCCAGTCAGTCAGACCCAGCGCCAGCAGACTGCCGACAATCATGGCGACGATCATGTAGGGAATCTTCGGGAGCCAGCGTTTGCAGGCAATGCCGATCCCCAGGGTCACGGCGGCGACGAGCGTCGCGCTGGGGTTGGTCTCCAGCAGGTGCTGGCCGAAATGGAACACGATTTCATGCAGATTGCCGCCGCTATCCATCTCGACGCCAAAAAAATGCTTGAGTTGCTTGGCCGCGATGAGCACCGCCGCGCCCGCCGTAAAGCCCACCACCACGGAATGCGAGATAAAGTTGACCAGCGCGCCCAGACGGGCGAATCCCAGCGCCAGTTCCATGACGCCGACCATGAAGGTGAGGGTCAGGGCCAGGACGACATAGTCGGGCGAACCCGGCAGCGCCATCACGGAGAGCGCCGAGAACAGCACCACCGAGGCGGCCGTGGTCGGGCCGGAGACCAGATGCCGCGACGATCCGAACCAAGCGGCAATGATGGCCGGCACCATCCCGGCATAGAGGCCATATTCGGGCGGCATTCCGGCGATGGTGGCAAAGGCGACACCCTGGGGCAGCACCACGATGGCCCCGGTTAGCGCGGCGAGGAGGTCGGCCTTGATCTCGGCGGGTCCGACCTTGGGCAGCCAGTTTTTATAGGGCGTTGACCAGGACCAGTCGAGCGAACGCAGCACTCTCGCGGAGGCCGCGAGCGATTGTTGAGCCTTTTCGGCGAGATTGAGCGAGCGAAGCGTCTTCATGCTGGGATGACGTCCTGAGCGATGAGGGATACCGGGAGCAGGTGCAAGATGTCACGGCGCCGGGCCGATCACGCCTGGGTCGGGATGACGTCCCAACGGCGGACGGCGACCGAGCCAAGTGAATCATCTCTATATTATGGAACTTTAATGCACATGAACATAGCGCAGACCTGGACCAGATTTTGACGCCTCGCCCCGGCATGCTAGCCTTACGACGCATTCGAGTCACCTGAGGCTGCCTGAATTGTTTAAGATCGTCTCGTTCAACATCAACGGAATTCGCGCCCGGCCGCATCAGATCGAGGCGCTGAAAGCGGCGCATGCGCCCGACGTGATCGGTCTTCAGGAATGCAAGGTCGCCGACGAGCAGTTTCCCTTCGACTGGGCGCGGGGACTGGGTTACGCGACCCACGTCCACGGTCAGAAAGGCCATTATGGCGTGGCCCTGCTCAGCCGGGTCGAGCCGCTGGCCGTGACCCGGGGCTTTCCGCACGACTCCGAAGACGCCCAGCGCCGCCTCATCGCCGGACGCTACCCCTTGTCGGACGGTGGCGAGATCACCGTCATCAACGGCTATTTCCCCCAGGGCGAGGGCCGCGACCATCCGCTGAAATTCCCCGCGAAACGGAAATTCTATGCGGATCTGCTGGACTATCTGCGCGCAGCCTTCGCGCCGGACCAGAATCTGGTGGTGCTTGGCGACATGAACGTGGCCCCGCTGGATCTGGACATCGGAATTGGCGCGGACAACGCCAAACGCTGGTTGCGGACCGGTAAATGCAGCTTTTTGCCGGAAGAGCGGGACTGGCTCAAGGCGATCGCGGACTGGGGCCTGACCGACGCCTATCGCGCGCTGCACCCCGAGGTCGACGACCGGTTCAGTTGGTTCGATTATCGCTCGCGCGGCTTCGAGCGCGAGCCCAAACATGGGTTGCGGATCGATCATCTGCTGGTGACCGCGCCGTTGCGCGAGCGTCTCCTCGCCGCCGACATCGACCATGCCATCCGTGGCATGGAGAAACCCTCGGATCATTGCCCGGTGTGGGCCAGTTTCGACCTGCCATGAGCGACGGGCGCGGCCTTGACATCCATATTGGTCAGGAGGAATGCCTGGCCCGCATCCGCGCCACCCCGCTCGATGCCGAGGAGTTGGCCAGCCGCTATGGACAGGACGGACGCCGGGCGCCGGGTGCGCTCTCCGCCGACATCATCCACGTCCGGCTCGAAACGCTCGTCTTCATGGTGCTGTCGATGCGCCGCAGCGTGCGCCCGTCCGCCGAGGCGCTGGCCTGGTTCCCGGCGGAGCGGGTGGAGGCCCTGTTCGGTCATCTGGAGCGGGTCGCCCGCACCAGTCTGGAGCTGACCTATCATCTCTGCGTCCATTCCCCGGAGATCCTGCGGCATCTCCCGGATGAGGCGATCCATGACTGGATCATGGGCCTGCTCGACAGCTACGACCGCTCGGGCACTCAGGGCGCTCTGCGCATCCTGCGCCATGTGGCCGAGGACGCCCGCGCGCGGCGCGATCTCCATCGCCAGGTGCGTTTCGCCGAGATCGCGCCGGTGCTGGAATCCTTTGTCACCGGTCTCGCCGGGCGCGGGCTGCGCCTGGAGACCGGCGAGGCCGTCCTGACCGACACCGAGACGCTCTTCCTACCCCCCGTTCTGAGTCGCTTCGCCGAACGCGACGACAATTTTCGACTGTATAAGGCCATCGTCGCTCATCTCTGGGCGCAGATTTGGTTCGGTACCTGGCGCGAGCCCGCGCTCGTCCGGCTGGCGGGCTACCCGGATCCGCGCCAGGTGCTGGATCTGTTCCAATCGCTCGAAGGGCTCCGGCTGGATGCCCGGCTGGCCGCCGAACTCCCCGGTCTCTGGCGCGAGATGCGACGACTGGCGGGGCGCGCCGCGCTGGCGCCGGTGTGGCGCGCCGCGGCCGAGCGGGTCGCCCATCCCGAGGCCGACGCGGCCCTGAGCTGGACGTTGGCGGGCGAACTCCATGCCGCCGGTGTCGAGCCGCTGGAGCCGGTCTGCTATCAGGGCGTGCTGGACCCGCAACGGGTGGCCGAGGTTAGCGCCGCGCGGATCGCCCGCGAACGCGAGCGGCTCGCCGTGGCGCTCGCCCGGATCGCCGACGAACAGGGGGTTGCGCGCCGTGCGACCGCCGGCGAACCGCCGACGTTTCGAGTCGATCCCGAACCCGATGACGACTGGCCCGACGGTTTCGCCTTCCAATTGCGGCTGGGCGACCAGCCGGTGCGCCCGATCCCCGAGACCGTGCAACTCCTGCAATCCATCGCACAGGACTTCGGCCATATCCCGCCCGAGTTTCTGGAGGCGGCGGGGCAGGGCGTTTATCAGCATCAGTCGGGGCAAGCCCGCGAGGACGCCGCGCCCGCGCCGGCATCCGGCGCCTTCCTCTACGACGAATGGGACGCCGGCCGTCAGGGCTATCGCAAGGGTTGGTGCCAACTGCGCGAGAAGGATGTCCACCCCCAGCCGGATGATTTCGTCGCCGCGACCCGTCACAAATACCGGGGATTATTGAAACACCTCTACCGCACCTTCGAGGCGATCCGTGGCGAAGAACGGCTGATCAAGCGCGAACCCTTTGGCGACGATCTGGACATCGATGCCCTGGTCGAGGCCCACGCCGATCGGACCCAGGGGCTGGAGATGACCGACCGACTGTTTCTGCGTCGCCGCAAGCTCGATCGCCATCTCGCGGTGCTCTTCATGGTGGACATGAGCGGCTCCACCAAGGGTTGGATCAACGACGCCCAACGCGAATCGCTGGTGCTGCTGTGCGAGGCGCTGGAACGTCTGGGCGACCGCTACGCCATCCACGGCTTCTCCGGCTATACCCACACCCGTTGCGACAGCTACCGCGTCAAGGACTTCGCCGAGCCCTACGATGCCAAGGTGCAGGCCCGCATCAGCGGCATCCGGCCCCAGGACTACACCCGCATGGGCGTCGCCATCCGTCATCTGACCCGCAAGCTGCTGGCGGTCGAGGCGCGCACCCGCGTCCTCATCGTCCTGTCCGACGGCCGCCCCGACGACGAAGACGGCTACCGTGGCGACTATGGCATCGAGGACACCCGCCAGGCGGTGCTGGAGGCGCGCGGGCGGGGCGTCCATCCGTTCTGCATCACCATCGACGATCAGGCCCAGGCGTATCTTCCCCATGTGTTCGGGCCAGCCGGTTACGTCCTGGTCGAGAAGGTCGACAGGCTGCCATTGCGGGTCTCGGAGATTTATCGGCGGATGACGGTGTAGGTTCACTCTTGCCATACGGGAACCATCGGTATCTTGCGTCTCCATCATGCACTCGACCCGCTGCGCTGCCGGCTCTATGCGGCCCGGTCGCCGATTCATGGTCAAGGTTGTTTTGCCCGCGTGCGGTTCGCTGCCGGGGATTACATCGGAACCTTCGAAGGCGTCGAGGTCGATGAAGACGGTCCTCATGTGCTCTGGCTCTATGCGGTCGAGACGGGTGTCTTGATCGGTCGGCGCGGCAATAATCTGTTGCGCTGGCTGAATCACAGCGATCGGCCGAATGCCGAGTTCGACGGTTTCGACCTTTATGCCCGGCGGACGATCGCCGTGGATGAGGAAATCAGTATCGACTATGCAGCCGGATCCTGAACCAAACCGCTTCGTCTCGCGTTCCGCGCGGTACATCCCCATCTGTTCAGAACATTTCAACGGAGCAAGCCGATGCAAGACCGTCCAGCGATCAAGACCGCGATCCCGCAACGCCGTTATCAGGTGGGCGACCATACCGCCTCGCTTCTGGGCGAGATCGAGAGCGGGGATGGCCGTTTCTACCGCTATATCCTGGCTCTCGTCCCGCCGGCGCAGCGCGAGCCTGTACTCTATGTCTGCGCCGAGCAGACACCGCCCGCCGAGCGCGCCGATGGCGCCTATCGACTGCGGGTCGTGAACGCGCTCATGTCCGAAGTGGTCGATACGAGCGACGGCTGGGGCGATCTGGAGACTTTCGCCGAACAGGCGATCAAGCTTGGCAGGCAGATGCTTGGACTCCAGCAGGTGCCAGTCGTCAGGCTGCTGTAGACGCGAGATCCGTGGGTAACTCCGGTTGCCTCAGGGCGTCGCACCGAGCAATCGCGGTCTACTCCAGTCCCAGGATGAACCGCCACTGCTCCGGGCTGACCGGCATGATCGAGAGCCGATTGCCTTTGCGTACCAGCGGCATCCCATCCAACTCGCCCGGCGCGTGTGCCTTGAGTTCCGCAAGCGGGATGGTCCGTTTCAGATGACGCACATAGCGCACATCCACCAGATACCAGCGTGGCTGATCGAGGTTGCTCCTGGGATCGAAATATTTTGCCTCTGGATCGAAAGCGGTGGGATCCGGGCGGGGTGCGCTCGAGGTCTCGGCGATTCCGACCACCCCTGGCACCTCGCAATTGGAGTGATAGAAGAGAATCCGGTCGCCGATTCGCATCTGGTCGCGAAGCATGTTGCGCGCCTGATAATTGCGCACCCCGTCCCAGGGCTCGGTTTGATTGGGTCGCGATGCCAGATCGTCGATGCCGAAGGTCTCGGGTTCGGATTTGAAGAGCCAGTAGTTCATGAGTGATTTCAAACTTGTTCAGATTTTCCGAGCGGTGACGCGGCGCCGTTTGGATGCGATTCAGGTCGGTGTCCGAGCCTGGATCCGTGCATCGATGTCACTGAAGGATCCGCCAAATGACTTGGTCGTGTAGCGGGACACCCGCAAGGTGTCGGACCAATACCCGAAGGGTAGCCCGGCCTTGCGCTTGAGATGCTCCAGGAAGGACGCCGTCTCCGGCAACTGCTCCCACACGGAGGGGAGGAAGGTGCCGCGCCGGCCCTGTTCGGTGAGTATGAGTCCGTCAATCCCGGGACGGATGCGGTCGAGCAGATCGGACTGTGAGGCGAACTCCAGCGGTTCCGGCGGGGTGAGGACGGAGATTTTGATCGTCAGCCGGGGGCATTCCTCCGGTTGCAGCCGCGCGAAGCGGGGATCCTGGAAGGCGGCGGCGAAGGCGTTCCGCGCGACGTCTTCCACCAAAGGGCGAAAGGCGTCCAGGACGCCGATGCAACCGCGCAGCGCGCCGTCGCGCTCAAGGGTGACGAAGGTGGCGCGGATCGCCCGCAGCGGCTCGGGGTAGTCGACGGGATCCAGCTCCAGTGGCCTCCCGCACTCTAGGCCGGTGGCGATGGAGCGTGCCGCCACCTCCAGCAGGATCCGGCGTTGCCGGTCCAGGGCGATGTCGCGTGGCTCGGCGTCGCCGTTCGGCTTTGACGCACTGGTCGGCTTTGACTCAATGGAAGACATAGGCGCCATAACCCACAACTTGATCGCGCGATCCGGCGGTGTCGCCCGAATTGCGCAGGTCCAGAGTCCGCGCCTGCAAGCCGCGCCGTTTCGCCACCGTCAGGAGTCCGTTGACCGGGGTGCGGCCGCAGGCCTGGTCGTAACCGATGTTGTCCGGACGCAGCGCCTCGATGGCCGCGGAGGTGGCGGCATCCAGGCGTCGCGCGGTGCGGTCGTCATGATAGTGGCTCAGATCGGAGCTGATGACGATGAGTGTTTCGGGACCGCCCCAGAGCAGCTCCAGCACCTCGGCCACCGCGTCGGGGCTGGCGTCGCCGACCACGAACGGGGCCAGGCTGAAATCCGCCAGCACCCGCTGCAGAAAGGGAAGCTGGACCTCCAAGCTGTGTTCCAGCGCGTGGGCCTCGTCCATGGACCGAACCTGGGGCAGGGCGAGCGCCTGATTGATGGCCGCCCGGTCCAGCGGTATCGCGCCCAGCGGGGTGTCGAACCGGTCGGCGCTGCTCGTCGCCAGACCGCGCAACGGCACCCGATGGCTTGGTCCCATCAGGATGACGCGGGTGACGCTCGCGCGTGCCGGCGCCAGCGTGGCGTAGGCGGTCGCGGCGATCGGACCGGAGTAAATATAGCCGGCGTGCGGGACGATCAGGGCCTTGGGCGGCGGGGTGCGCGGCGGCGTTTCGGCCAGGAAGCTGTCCAGCATCCGCGTCAGTTCACGCGGGTCGCCGGGGTAGAAGCGGTCGGCCACCGCAGGTTGTCGAACCAGTAACATGGCGGCACCTCCTGCGGATCAGGTGTTGGACAAAAAACCGATTGCAAGCGGGATCCCTACAGTAACTATAACGTCTCTCTCGCAAAAAGTTTAGGCATCTCCAGTGCCGAGCCAGGGATCTTGAGGGGCGTCCCGATCCATGCGGCTTGGTCCGCGGCGGTCGCCGCGTCAGTTCGCGGTGGGCGTTGTTGCAGGAATGGAACCTTGGGCGAACCGATCGAGCAGCTTGCGGCAACCCGCGGCATCCTCGATCCACTCGATTCCCGCCTCGATGGGGACAGCGGCGCTTTGCGCGCGAATCCCGGCGATGGCGGCAGAGACGACCGTATTCTGCGCGGCGGCATCGAGCAGCCCTTGTTGCCGCGCGATGTCGGTCGCGAGACAGACACCCGCCTGAGCGCCCATCACCGCACCGCTGGCGGCGCCCATTCCCATGCCGAAGCCAAGCGCCAGAATGCCTCCGATGGATCCGCCGATCAATAGGAAAATCAATGCGATGATGGTTGTTTTCATGGGATCTCTCTGTTTAGTGATCGGAATTCAGGGGTATGGGGGAGGGAATTGGGGAGGGAATTCGCGGGTTGCCGGCAACCGAAAGGCGATGGTCGGTTTGCTTTATATCAGACTTCCTGGCGTTCATGGTTCGAGCCTTGGATCGCGGCCATGCTCAAATAGGGTCTGGACTTCAAGGTACACTGGGCTCCTTGCGTCTCCATCTCTGGTTTCCGCCATCTCACGCGACCGATGACTGCCAACCTCCCTTGTGTTTCTTCTCCCCAGCGTCTTGTCTCCGCTGCCTTGCGTCTGGTGCTGGCCAGCCTGTTGACGTTGACCGCCATGGCGGCCAGCGCGGACAGTCGGGATGATTTTCTCGCCGCCGAGCAGGCGCTCAAGGAGGGCGACCGGGCGCGTTTCGAGTCGCTGGCCGACACGCTGCGCGAGTATCCGCTTTATCCCTATCTGCGCTTCGCCGATCTGACCGGAAACCTGAAGGCGACGCCGGACGCCGCGATCGAGGACTTTCTCGCCGCCGATCCGGATTCGCCGCTGTCCGACCGTCTGCGCCTGGCGTATCTGCGCCGGCTCGCCGACGCCGGACGCTGGACCGATTATGCGCGGATCTATCGGGCGGACGAGTCGGTCGAGCGCCGCTGTCTGTTTCTGCGCGCGCTGATCGAGACCGGCCGCGCCGAGGAGGCCATGCCCCAGGTCGAGTCGATCTGGCTGTCGGCGCGCTCGCGGCCGGATGCCTGCGATCCTGTCTTCGCGGCCTGGCGGCAGGCCGGTCATCTGACGACCGGGTTGACCTGGCAGCGGATCCGGTTGGCGATGGAGTCTGGCGAGGCGGGCTTGGCCCGTGGGCTTGGGAAGCTTCTGCCCGAGGCCGAGCGTCCCTGGCTGGAACGCTGGCTGGACCTGGATCGGGATCCCGCCCGGATGCTGGAGTCGGCGGAATTTGCCGACGCGCATCCGCTGCGCGCGGCGATCCTCGCTCATGGGATTGTTCGGTTGGCGCGGCGCGCGCCGGATGACGCGGCCTTGGCGCTGATGCAGTGGCGCGAGGCGCTGACGCTTGACCCGGCGGCGCTCGACCGCGCCCATGCCGCGGTGGGTCGCGCGCTCGCGCGCACCGGCGATCGTCTGGGGCTTGCCTATTGGGACGGTCTGCGGGAGACCGGGGAGAATCTTCCGGAGCAGGAGGCGCGCCTGCGCGCCGCCATCGAGCTGAGCGCGTGGGACTGGGTGGCCAAGTGGATCGCGCGCATGCCGGACAGCGAGGAGAAACGCGACCGCTGGCTCTACTGGCAGGGACGCGCCGAGGAGAAACTGGGGCGCCCGGCAGCGGCTCAAGCCAGTTTTGAGCAGGCGGCGCGCCAGCGCAGTTTCTGGGGCTTCCTGGCGGCGGACCGGAGCGGACAGCCCTATCGTCTGGAGCATGCGCCGACCCCGGCGGAACCCGAGCGGATTCGCCGTCTCGTCCTCGCGCCGTCGTTTCAGCGGATCCGGGAACTCTATCCCCTGGGGCGGGAGGCCGATATCCGCCGCGAGTGGCGCGCGCTGACCCGGAATCTGGAATCGCCGGATCTGCTGGCGGCGGCCGTGATCGCCGATGCGCTGCGCTGGCACGATCAGGCCATCTTCACGCTGGCGCGCACCGGTTATTGGGACGATCTGCACCTGCGCTTCCCCCTGACCTATCGGGAGCTGGTGACCGAGCAGGCGTGGCAGACCGGGATCGATGCCGACTGGATCTTCGCGGTGATGCGTCAGGAGAGCGTCTTCGCGCGCACGATCGCCTCGAACGCCGGCGCCCTGGGGTTGATGCAACTGATGCCCGCCACCGCGGCGGAGGTCGCGGCGGAGCTGGAGCTGGACGCGCCCTCGCGCTGGTCATTGCTCGACCCCGCCCTGAACATCGCGCTCGGCAGTACCTATCTGGCCCGGATGCGCGATCGCTTCGGGCATGCCGCGCTCGCCACGGCGGCCTATAACGCGGGACCGAACCGGGTCGCGCGCTGGCTGCCCGAGGCGTGTCTCGACGCGGATCTCTGGATTGCCGGGATCCCCTTTGCCGAGACGCGCGCGTATGTGGAGCGCGTCTTGACCTATCGCGTGATCTATGCGGATCGTCTGGGGCTTGCGCCGGTGCGCCTGAGCGACCTGTTGCCGCCGGTGCCGGGGGCCGGTTTCTGGCGCGAGGCGCGGCTGGAGCCCTGAACGATTCGGCCTGGCGAGCCATTCCGGATGCGCCCTGGTCTGTTAGACTCTCGCGCTTGACGCATCCTGTTAAAGCGGCGTTAGCCCGGCCGGTCGACCCTTATCCCCGCGCGTCGCCGTTCCGGCCTAGTCTCGAACTCCGTATCCCTGGTTTAAATCCTGATGATGTCGATCCTGTCTCGCCGCTCCCTGCCGCTCATCGCGCGACTCCTCCTGGCGCTGGCGCTCTCGCTCGGTCTGGCGGGAGGCGCGCTCGCCGAGCAGACCATGGCCGAGGCCATGGCCAATGCGATCGCGCGCATGATGGAATCGATGGGGTTCGCCAATACCGGCGTGGGTGGGCCGGGCGCGGGTCCGCCCGCCATGGGTCAGACGATGCCCTACACTCCCATGAGTATGCCGGGGATGACGGGTCTGCCTTCGCCCTTTGGCGCCGTCCCCGGCCTGTCCGTCCCCGGCGTTCAGGGCATGCCCGGCGGCGCGCAGATGAATCAGATGGCGGAGCGTTTCTCCCAGAGCCTGCCGCTGTCCGGCGCGGTCGGGGCGACGCCGGGGGGCGGTGCGTCGCTGGAGGGGCTTTGGGAGGACAACCAGGGCGGTTTGCTCATCGTGCAGGGCGCCTTCTATCGGCTTTACTCCGCCTGCGACGGTTTCATCGAGGGCGGGGTTGGCATTGGCCCAACCCGTATCGAACTGACCAACTCGCGTGAGAATTTCACCCAGACGTTCGAGTTCGCGCTCGACCAGGGCCGCCTGGCGCTGCGCAATCAGAGCGGCGAGGTCTTTCTCTATCGGCGTCTGGTGTTTGGTCAGGGACGCGAATCGCTCAGTCGCTGAAGGCGAGCCGGAGCGCGACCGCAAGCAGCAAGAGCCCAAAGAGACGTTTCAGAAGCGCGACCGGCAGGGCATGGGCGAGACGCGCCCCGAGCGGCGCGGCCGGCACGCTGGCGAGCAGCATGACCCCGACCGCCGGCCAATAGACGAAGCCGGTGCTGAACGCGGGGAGCCCGACCCGCCCCCACCCGGCCAGGATCAAGCCGATGGCGCCCGCGATCGCGATGGGCAGCCCGATGGCGGCGGAGGTGCCGACCGCCTGACGCATCTCCAGCCCATGGCGGTTCAGGAAGGGCACGGTCATGGTGCCGCCGCCGATCCCGACCAGCGCGGAGAGCATCCCGATCCCGCCGCCGACCGCCCACAGACGACCCGTTCCAGGCAGCGGGGCACTGCGTCGCGGTGCTGATCGTATCAGCATGCGCAGACTCACCAAGACCAGAAATCCCGCAAAGACGCGCTTCAACCACCATTCCGGGATGCTCGCGACCAGTCCCGCCCCGGCCCAGGTTCCCAGTACGATGCCGGGCGCCAGCCGGGCCACCAGCTCCCAACGGACACCGCCGCGGCGATCATGGGCGCGGGTCGAGGCCGCCCCGGTGCCGATGATGGTCGCCAGCGAGGTGCCCACCGCCAGATGCGGAATCCAGTCTCCGCCGATGCCCATCCGGGTGAAGATCAGGATCAGGGCGGGCACGATGACCACGCCGCCGCCGACCCCAAAGAGTCCGGCCAGCAGGCCCGACAGGATGCCGATCGTCAGATAGGCGGAGAGTTCGAGGGCTGGCATTGGGTTGCTTACGAAAGGGTTTGAGCCTGGAAATGGAGGAGGAAACAACGTCAAGAGCTTTGGGGCGCGGCGGCTATAATACGCGACACCTGCTCAACCGTGATGGCGCCCTGAGCACTTAATCGCGCGATCGCACCGCAATGCGGCGAATCGGCGCCCCAGCACCCCAGCATGAGTCACATACCGAGATGAAACATCACCGCGTCTTTGTCCTTGGCGGAACCGGCTTCGTCGGTCGGCATCTGTTGAACCGTCTGTCCCGCGCCGGGATGGCGTGCCGCGTGCCGACGCGCCATCCGCACCGGCAGCGTCATCTGCGACTGATTCCAGGCTGCGAATTGTGCGAGATCGCGGGTTGGGAAACGGCGCAACTGGCCGAGGCGATGGCCGGCTGCACGGTGCTGATCAACCTGGCGGGCATTCTGAACGAAGGCGGCGGGCGGACGTTCGAGCAGGCCCATGTGCGGACGGTGGAGACGGCGACCCGCGCCGCTCTCCAGGCTGGCGTGACGCGCTATCTGCACATGAGCGCGCTGCACGCGAACGCCGAGTCCGGCCCAAGCGATTATCTTCGGACCAAGGGTCGCGGCGAGGCGGTGGCGTTCGCGGCGGCGGGGGAGGGGCTGGCGGTGACCAGCTTCCGCCCGTCGGTCATCTTCGGCCCCGGAGACCGCTTCTTCAACCGCTTCGCCGGGTTGTTGCGACTGCTCCCCGGCCCCTTTCCGCTCGCCTGCCCGGATGCCCGCTTCGCGCCCGTCTATGTCGGGGACGTGGCGGAGGCCATGCTGCGCTGTCTCGACGACCCAGACACCCATGGCAAGACCTATGAACTCTGCGGCCCGCGCGCCTTCGATCTCCGTGAACTGGTCCTTTATACGGGCGAGCGGATCGGGCGCGAGGTGTGGGTGCTTGGTTTAAATGACCGACTCTCTCGGCTTCAGGCGCGGATTTTCCAACGATTACCGGGCAAGCCATTCACGATGGACAACTATCTGTCGCTTCAGGTGGACAGCGTGTGCAAGCGCGATGGACTCAGGGAACTCGGGATACCGGCCACGGATCTCGATTTCGTGGTGCCGAGCTATCTTCGTTAAGGTGATTTCCTGAAAACACTCTACCCAGAGAGAGGCGGGCAATGGACAGGATTAACAGGATTTCGCAGGATTAACAGTATATAAGTCATTATTTATAAATCCTGTCAATCTTGAAACATCCTGTGAATCCTGTCCATTTTGAAGCCTTTGGAATGGGTATGAACGTTCCCGAAAATCGCCTAAAAACGCATCCGGCCTGACATGCCTTGTGTGCGTGGATGGGTCAGACCTTGGTGTAATGGAGCCCGCCGTTTGGCGGGTTCGTCGCGTCTGGATTGCGATCGCCCTATGCGACGCGGGTCAGATCCTGGGGCGTTCGGACGATGGATACGGCATCAAGATGCCCCCATTGATGAGGTGTCCCGGCGGGTAGATCTCTGATGATGCGCTGAATGCCGGTGTATGAACCGAGGCGATATCGGACCTCGCCATGCTGAATCGTCGCGACATAGCAACTCGCCCGTAACGATGGTTTGCCGTCGACCGCAACCCCGGCGGCGATGAGTTTTTCGTATCCTTCGCGATGTTTGCCGATTCGATACAGGAGGAACAAGACGACGACCGCGACCACGGAAACCCTGGCAAATGCATCCGAGATTGACGCGGATCCAAACGAATCGAGAAGAAAAAATAGGACGACGATCCCAATCACCCAGGCAATCACCGTTTGCTTGCTCAACATGACTCCACCCCTTCGTGATGATCACATACCCGCCGACAGCGGCGAGATCCCCTGCTTCGATCAAGGGTAACTCCCATCGTCGACATTGACAAATGATAGAAGTAACCAGGTTCACTCGGGTTATTCGTGCTTCTCGTCCTCGGTTTCCTCGGTCTCGATGGCGGCCGCGCTATAGCGTTGACTGAAGCGGATGATGAGGATGGCGAGACTGACCAGCAGGATCGCGCCGCTTTCGTAGAGGAGGTTCTCGGGGGCGATGTTCTTGCCCTGGAGCACGATCAAGCGCGAGAGCGCGGTGACGGCGATAAACATGGGATAGGTGAAGGGCACGGACCGGCGGACGAAATAGACGTTCGCCATCGCCATGATCTCGATGAAGATGAACATCAGAAGCAGGTCTTCCAGTTTGACCTGTCCATGCTGGTAGATGCTCTGGATGAGTTGCCCGATGCCGACGAGCGCCAGTGCACCGACACCGACCAGAACCGCCTTTTCGATGTAATGAAAGAGCGTCGACAGCCAGCGATCGAGGGGGTGATGTGACTTCATGGATCAAGCCTTATGATTCAGCGAACGAAGCATGGCTTCGCGCAAGATGGCATTGATGCGGGTTTGATAGCCCTTTCCCTGGCTCTTGAGCCACGCCAGCACATCCGAGTCAACGCGCACCGTGGTAGAGGTCTTGGTGGGCTTGTAGAACGGGTTGCGCACGGCATTCTTCCAGAACGCATCGTCCAATGGCGGAATGTCGCTGTCGTCGATTTCGCTGTCCGGCATGTCGGACAGCGCCTTGAGTTCGGCCTTCTGCTCATCGGTCAGAGGCGGCAGGTTGTTCAGGTCAACCTCACAGCGGACGATTTTGCTCATAGCGTTTTCTCTCTTTCGGTTCAGCGCGACGTGCCGAAATCATGCGGACAATCTCAGTGCCGTCCTCGTCGTCCCGGACGGTATGGGCCACCAGTAGCAACAGATAGCCATCCACGGTGCCCAAGGTTTGCCAGCGATGTTCCCCGTTCTCGATGCGGTCTTGCTCGACCAACGCGAATGGGTCGGCAAAGATGCGGGTTGCCGTCTCGAAGCTGACATGGTGATTCCTGAGATTGCGTTCCGCCTTCGCCGGATCCCATTCAAATCTTATTTTCATGCATTAATGTTACTTCTTTTTTGTTGTTATCGTCAGATCTTCGGGAAGTGGTCAGATCGTGTGCGCGGCGTCCTGTCCCTCGCCGATGCGCCGATGATGCGTCGGCGAGAGCAGCAGATAGAAGGCTGGCACGATAAACAGGGTGAAAACCGTGCCGATGCCAAGCCCGGTAACGATGACCAACCCAATGTCGAAGCGGCTGACCGCGCCCGGACCGCTGGCGGTCAGGAGCGGGATCATGGCGACCAGCATCGAGACCGTCGTCATCAGGATGGGGCGCAGCCGGATGGCCGATGCCTGCTCGATCGCCTCGCGCTTGGTCAGACCTTCGCGTTCGCGGAGCTGATTGGAGAATTCCACGATCAGGATCCCATTCTTGGCGACCAGTCCGATCAGGGTGATGAGCCCGACCTGGGTGTAAATGTTGATGCTGGCGAAGCCCAGGAACAGAAACGCCATGGCCCCGGCGATCGACAGGGGCACGGACATGAGGATCACAAAAGGGTCGCGCCAGCTCTCGAACTGGGCCGCCAGGACCAGATAGATGATCAGCAGAGACAGGAAGAACGTCACCTCCAGTGCCGCGCCCTCGCTTTTGAACTGGCGCGATTCGCCCTTGTAGTCGATGCGCGTGCCGCGCGGGAAGAGGCTTTGGGCCTCCCGCTCCAGAGAGTTCAGTGCATCGCCCAGGGTGACGCCTGGTGTCATGACGCCGGAGAGCGTGACCGCGTTCAATTGCTGGAATTGAGCGCGTTTGGATGGCTCGACCCGATGGCGGAGCGTGACCAGCGCGCTGATCGGCACCAGTTCGCCGGCGGCGGTGCGCACCTGATAGTCCAGCAGTTCCGCTGCGTCGTTGCGGTCGCCTCGCGCCACCTGCGGGATGACTTTGTAACTGCGACCCTCCAGGCTGAACCAGTTCACATAGTCCTCGTTGAGCATGGCCGACAGGCTTTGCCCGAGATCCCGCATGCCGATCCCCAGATCGCCCGCCAGATCACGGTCCACCTCCAGCACGATCCGGGGTCGCTCCAGCTTGACATCTTTCATCAGGAACATGAACTTGCCGCTCGCCATGGCCTGACCGAGCAACTGGTCGGCGAGTCCGGAGAGTTCCTCGAATCCCCGATCGGATAGGACAACGAATTCCACCGGCATCCCGCTGCCAGGGGTCGGCAGGCTGGGGAGCGAAAAGGCGACGGTATCGAGCCCGGCGATCTGGGACAGTGCGCCTTGAAGCTGGGGCTGGATCTCCATCTGCGAGCGTTCCCGCTGGTTCGGCGGGGGCATCTTGAAGCCGCCGAAGGTGGTGCTGGCGTCCCCGAAGCCGACCAGGATGAAACTCTCCTGATACTCGGGGAAGGATTCGAAAAGCGGGCTCATTTCCGCGACAAAACGCTGGTTGTAATCGATGGTGGCGGTCTGGGGCGCGGTCGCCATGAAAAACAGAATGCTCTGATCCTCGGTCGGAGCCAGTTCCTTCTGGGTCATGCTGTACATGCCATAGATGGCCGCGAGCACCACCACCGCCACCAGGAGGGTCGCGCTGGGATAGTGCAGCCAGCCATGCAGCAACCGCCGGTAGCCGCTGGCGAGCCGCTCGAAAAAATGCTCGACCGCCTGCTCGAATCGCCCCTGCTGGCCGCCTTCGCGCAGCACCGCGGCGGACAGCATGGGTGACAGCGTGAGCGCGACGATCCCCGAGACCAGCACCGCCCCGGCGAGCGTAAAGGCGAACTCGGTGAAGAGCGAACCCACCAGTCCGCCCATAAAACCGATGGGGGCATAGACCGCGACCAGGGTGGTCGTCATGGCGATGATCGGCAGCGCGAGCTCGCGCGCCGCGTCCACCGCCGCCTGGATCCGGGGCTTGCCCATCTCCAGGTGCCGGTGCACGTTCTCCACCACCACGATGGCGTCGTCCACCACCAGACCGATGGCGAGCACCATGGCGAGCAGGGTCAGCAGGTTGATGGAAAAGCCCATCAGCAGCATGAGGAATCCGGCTCCGACGATCGACAGCGGCACCGCCACCGAGGGGATGAGCGCGGCGCGCAGCGAGCCGAGCGACAGGAAGATCACCAGCAGCACGATCAGCACCGCCTCGGCCAGCGTCTTGAACACCTCCTTGATGGATTCCTGGATGAATTCGCTGGCGTCGTAGGGGATGAAGGCGTTCAGCCCCTCGGGGAAATCGGCCTTGAGACCCGGCATCAGATCATGGACGCGCTCGGCCACGTCGAGCGGATTGGAACCGGGGGCGGGCTCGATCCCGATGAAGATGGCCGGGATACCCTTATACAGCGTGGTCGAGTTGTAGTCGGCGGCGCCCAGCTCGATCTCGGCGATATCCTCCAGCCGAATCAGGGTGTCGGACTCCGCGCGCACCACCAGCCGGCGGAAGTCCTCGACGCTGCTGATGTCGGTCGTGGCGGACAGATCCACCTGGACCAGCTCGCCCTGGGCGCGACCGACACCGGACAGATAATTGTTGTCCTGGAGAACCTGGGACACCTCGTCGCCGCTCACCTTGAGCGCGGCCATGCGCGCCGGATCCAGCCAGATCCGCATGGCAAAGGTCTTGTTGCCGATCAGCTCCGCCTTGGCGATGCCCTGCACAGCCTGGAGTTGGGGCTGAACCACCCGGATCAGATAGTCCGTGATCTGCGGCAGGTCCATCTCCTGGCTATAGAAGGCCAGATACATCAGGGCGGTGCTGTCCCCAGTGGTGGAGTCGATCACCGGATTCTGGGCGGACTCCGGCAGCACATTGGTCTGGCTCGCCACCTTGGCCTGAATTTCAGCCACCGCCGCGTTGGGGTCGTAGTTGAGGCGCATGTGAGCCTCGATGACCGAGGTTCCGGCGGCACTGGTGGAGGACAGAAAGTCGATCCCGTTGGCCTCGGCCATGGCCTGCTGGAGCGGCTGGGTGATGAATCCCTGCACCAGATCGCTGCTCGCCCCCGGATAGGCGGTGGTGACCGTCACCACCGTGTTCTGGGTCTTGGGGTACTGGCGGACATCCAGATCCAGGAAGGCGCGGAGTCCCAGGATCAGGATCAGCAGGCTCACGACGCTCGCGAGCACCGGACGGTGGACGAAAATATCGGTGAACTTCATTCGGGTCGCGCCCGCGTGGCGGCCTCGGCGCTGGCCGGTAAGAGACTGACCTCCTGCCCGTTGGTCAGTTTCACCTGACCGGCGACGATGACGCGATCCCCTTCGGTCAGCCCGTCGAGTACCGCGACCTCGTCCCCGCGCACGGCCCCGGTGCGGATCTGGCGGCGCTGCGCCAGGGTCTTGCCGTCTTTCTCCTCGATCAGGAACACCGAATCGCCATAGGTGTTGAAGGTGACCGCCTCGCGGGGGAGTGTGAGGACGCGTTCCTGGACCGGCAGCCGGGTGGCGACGCGGGCGAACATGCCGGGTCGCAGCGCCAGATCGGGATTCTCGAAACGGGAACGGATCAGCACGTTGCGGGTGCCCCGATCGATGCCGGGGCTGATCGCCTGGATCTTGCCCTCGAAGGTTCGGTCGGGGTAGGGCGCCGCCCGCACGCTCACCGGCTGACCGACGCGCAACTGGGCCAGATGGCGCTCGGGCAGTGAATAATCGACATAAACGGTCTCCAGCGCCTGGAGTGGGACGATAGCCGAACCTTCCGGCAGGTATTGCCCCAGATTCACCTGACGAATACCCAACCGACCCGCGAAGGGCGCGCGAATCGCCTTTTTCTCGATCGTCGCCTGCTTGGCCTTGACCTGGGCGCGCGCCTGATCGAGTTGGGCGGCGATCTCGTCGACATCGCCCAGAGCGACAGCGCGACCCTTGAGCAAGGCGCGATTGCGGTCCAACTGAATCTGGGCCAGACGTTCCGCCGCCACAAGACCTTCGAGGTCGGCCCGGTCCACGTCATCCTCAAGTCGGAGCAGGATCTGCCCCTGGTTCACACTGGCGCCGGATTCGAACAGGATCTCTTTGACCTGTCCCGCGACTTCATTGTTGAGATCGACACCCTGAACCGCCCGCACGGTCCCGACCGCCTTCAGCGTGGGTTCCCAGACGCGCGTCTCCACGACGGCCGCGGACACCGTTGGCGCCGGCATCGGCTGGGAAAACATCGCCATTTCAGTCTGGATCTGGCGGACTTTGGTGTAGGCAAGACCGCCGATGATCGCGGCGAGCGCCAACAGCACCAGCAGGAGACGGACGAACATGGGTGGTCAATGCCTCTTGACGGAATCGATCAATGTGAGGGTCGGTCATTCTCCGGGCCAGACTCAATCGCTCTTTGCGGCTCGAATGACAGAGTTTTGTAGTATAGGCTGCGATGGCCGTGAAACGAGAACCGCAACCCTGGAGTTTATATGGCGTCCATCAGCCCGCCGATGCAAATCAATGACCCCGCCGCCTATCGTCGCTGTAGCGAGCTTGAGGTGATCGAGGATCTGCTCAGCGTGCATGGTTCGCGGGTTCTTGAACTCGGTTGCGGCGCCGCCTGGACGACCCGCGAGCTGGTGACGCGACTGGGTGCATACCAGGTGACGGCGACCGAGGTCGATGCGATTCAGCACGCAAAAAACCTCGCCCTGGCGGATCTGCCGGCGGTCGATTTCCGCGCGGGCGGCGCCGAGTCGATCGCCGATCCGGATGGCTCCTATGACCGGGTTTTCATGTTCAAGTCGCTGCACCATGTCCCCATCGAATTGATGGATCAGGCGCTCGGCGAGATTCATCGTGTGCTGACGCCGGGCGGGTTGCTGTATGTCTCCGAGCCGGTTTATTGGGGCGATTTTAACGAGATCATGCGTCTGATTCATGACGAGCGCGAGGTGCGAACCGCAGCCTTCGCGGCACTGGGACGCGCGATCGACGCAGGGCTTTTCCGCCTGGAACGCGAGGTTTTCTATGAATCCGAAGGCGTCTATCCCGATTGGGACAGCTTCGCCGCCCGCTTTATCCAGATCACGCATCGTGAGCGCGAT
Organism: uncultured Thiocystis sp.; assembly: GCF_903866365.1. Taxonomy (GTDB): domain Bacteria; phylum Pseudomonadota; class Gammaproteobacteria; order Chromatiales; family Chromatiaceae; genus Chromatium. Next base: position 18,807 of record NZ_CAIPNF010000063.1, on the reverse strand, counting down.
CTGGAGGCCACCCGTCTCGCCGCGATCCGCGTGGCCTTCGAGCGTCATCTAACGCCGGACGGCGCGCGGTTTTTCAAGCCGCACCGGGTGGATCTGTTGCGTCGGCGATAAACCGTGCCCGCGCCGACCTTCGCGAGTCCTGACAACATCGCGTGAAGCGCGAACTTTGCATGCCCCACGTGGCGCGGTTTATTGTGCTTCCCGCCTCCTTGCCGCATCATGCCCGCCCTGTTTGCGACCGAATTCAAGATGACCCATGACGGACACCCTGCTGTATAACGCGGAGGGCCTGGAACGCCGCCCTCTGAAAGACTTCACCGAAAAGGCGTATCTGGATTATTCCATGTACGTCATCCTCGACCGCGCGCTGCCCTACGTGGGCGACGGACTCAAGCCGGTGCAGCGGCGCATCCTCTACGCCATGTCCGAGCTGGGTCTGTCGGCGACGGCCAAGTTCAAGAAGTCGGCGCGCACCGTCGGCGACGTACTGGGCAAATTCCATCCGCACGGCGATTCGGCCTGTTACGAGGCCATGGTGCTGATGGCCCAGCCCTTCAGCTATCGCTATCCATTGATCGATGGACAGGGCAACTGGGGCTCGCCCGACGATCCCAAGTCGTTCGCCGCCATGCGCTACACCGAGTCGCGCCTGACACCCTATGCCGAGTTGCTGCTCGGCGAGGTCGATCAGGGCACGGTCGACTGGCAGCCCAACTTCGACGGGACGCTGGAGGAGCCGCGGCTGTTGCCCGCGCGTCTGCCGAATCTGTTGCTCAACGGCACCACCGGGATCGCCGTCGGCATGGCGACCGATATCCTGCCGCACAATCTGCGCGAGGTGGCGGCGGCCTGTCAGCATCTGCTCGAACACCCCGACGCGACGGTGGAGGATCTGATCCGGTTTATTCCGGGACCGGATTTTCCGACTACCGGCGAGATCGTCACCCCGCCGGACGAACTCCTGAAGCTCTATCGGACCGGCGGCGGAAGCGTCCGACAGCGCGCCCGCTACGAGATCGAGCGGGGCGAGATCGTCATCACGGCGCTGCCCTATCAGGTCTCGGGCAGCCGGGTCATGGAGCAGATCGCCGCGCAGTTCAACGCCAAGAAACTGCCCATGATCGAGGATTTCCGCGACGAGTCCGATCATGAATTTCCGACCCGCTTCGTCATCGTGCCGCGTTCCAACCGGGTCGATGTCGAACGCCTCATGTTGCATCTGTTCGCGACCACCGATCTGGAGCGCAGCTATCGGGTGAACATGAACGTGATCGGCCTGAACGGCCGCCCGCGGGTCATGAGCCTGCGCGATATCCTGGTCGAATGGCTGACCTACCGCACCGAGACCGTGCGCCGGCGTTTACAGCATCGTCTGGATAAGGTACTGGAACGCCTGCATCTGCTCGACGGTTTGCTGATCGCCTTCCTGAATCTCGACGAGGTGATTCGCCTCGTGCGCGCCGAGGATGAGCCCAAGCCGATCCTGATGGCGCGCTTCGCCCTAACCGAGGCTCAGGCCGACTATGTGCTGAACACCCGGCTGCGTCAGCTCGCGCGTCTGGAAGAGATGAAGATCCGCGCCGAGCAGGCGGAACTGGCCGAGGAACGCGATGGGCTACGGCGGATTCTGGGGAATGAAACGGTGCTGAAACGCCTGATCCGCGACGAGATCGCCGCCGATGCGGAGAAATACGGCGACGCGCGCCGCGCGCCGCTGGTCGCGCGCAACGCGGCGACCGCCATCGACGAGAACGAACTGGCGCCGAGCGAGCCGGTGACCGTCGTTCTGTCCGAGATGGGATGGATCCGCGCGGCCAAGGGACATGAGGTGGACGTGGTGGGACTCAGTTATCGCTCGGGCGACCGCTTTCTCGGTGCCGCCCGGTTGCGCAGCCATCAGACCGTGGTCTTTCTGGATTCGACGGGGCGCGGTTATTCGCTTCCGGCCAACGGTCTGCCCTCGGCGCGCGGACAGGGCGAGCCGCTGACCGGCCGACTCGATCCGCCGCCGGGCGCCCGCTTCGTCGCCGTGCTCGGGGATTCGCCGGAGAGCCGCTATGTGCTCGCCTCGGACGCGGGCTATGGGTTCATCGCCCGGCTGGAGGATCTGTTCGCCAAGCCCAAGGCCGGCAAGGCGATCGTCAGCCTGCCGCCGGGCGCCAAGGTGCTGGTTCCGGTCCCGCTTGGCGACGCCGTCGGCGCGCGGCTGGCGGCGACCACCAGCGCCGGCTATCTGCTGGTGTTTCCGGTCTCCGAACTGCCCGAGATGTCACGCGGCAAGGGCAACAAAATTATCGGGATTCCGGCAGCGAAAGTCGCGGCGCGCGAGGAAGTCATGGTGGCGCTGGCCGTGGTGCCGGCGGGCGGCAGCCTGAAGATCCTGTCCGGCAAGCGCGAGTTCACGCTCAAGCCGGCCGACCTGGAGGTCTATCAGGGTGAACGCGGCCGGCGCGGACGCCTGCTGCCGCGCGGATTTCAGCGGGTGGAAGGGCTGGAGGCGAACTGATTTCCGCCATCCGCCCGTCGAAGCGCAGGCGTTAGGTCATGTGGTTCAGCGCTTCCTCGCCCGGATGCGAGAGCCCGGCGATGCGCCAGGCCTCGCGGCAGGAGCCGAACAGCCGTTGCACCGCGCGACGCTCCATGCCGTGCGCGCGGCAGATTTGCGAGGCGGGTGGCAGCGCGCCATAGGTCAGGCGATGCTCGCGCAGATAGTAGATGATGTTCCAATGCTCGGGACTGAGCGGCCAGACGCCATCAAGTTTGGCGATGAACTTTGCCATGCCCCGATTCCAGAGTTCCGGAGCGACTAAAAATCCGTCTTCATCGAGTGGCAAGGGACGCCCCCCGGCGGGCGTTTGCTGCTGTAGGTCAGACTGAATCATTGTGGCGTTCCCCTAGTCAGTGAATAGATAGCCATTAAATGAATTTATGTCATGATCATTCAAGCTTCTTGACCTATTAATTTAGTCGGAAATGCGGCGGCGTCAACCCCTAAATGGCCGCGTCCGCTCGCCGACCAGGCGAACGGCAACGTGACAGACCTGGTTAGGCATGCGGTTAATGCGACATCCCGGATTGTTTTTATGGTCGAAACAGGCCGCGATGCTCCCGTCCGCCGATTATTCATCTATGATATCCGCCCATTGTTAGGGATAGACGCATCATTCCCACCTTTTTAGGAGGTTAAATGCTGGACGGAGCCCTGCCGACGATCCTGATCGTCGATGACTCGCCCGAAAACCTCACGGTCTTGAGCGAACTCTTGCAACTCGACTATCGGGTACGCGCGGCCACGTCTGGCGAGAAGGCGTTGCGGATCGCCGCCACCGCGCCCTGGCCGGATCTCATCCTGCTGGACGTGATGATGCCGGGCATGGATGGCTACGAGGTTTTCACCCGACTGCGCGCCGATCTCCTGACCCGCGAGATTCCGGTGATCTTCGTCACCGCGATGGACAGCGCCGAGGCCGAACTGCGCGGTCTCGATGTCGGCGCGGTGGACTACATCGCCAAGCCGATCATGCCGTCGATCTTGTTGGCGCGGGTCCGCACCCAGTTGGAACTCAAGCAGGCGCGCGATTGGCTGAAGGATCAGAACGCCTATCTGGAGGCCGAACTCGCGCGACGCATGAGCGAGAATCTGGTCGTGCAGGATGTCAGTATCCATGCGCTGGCGCATCTGGCCGAGATCCGCGACCCGGAGACCGGCAACCATCTGCGGCGCACCCAGGGTTATGTCCGCACGCTAGCCCAGCAATTGCGCAATCATCCCCGCTTCTCCGAGTTCCTCACCGACCGCGTGATCGACCAGTTGGCGAAGTCGGCTCCGCTGCACGACATCGGCAAGGTCGGCATTCCCGACTCCATCCTGCTCAAGCCGGGCAAGCTCACGCCTGAGGAGTGGGAAATCATGAAAACCCACGCCAAGCTGGGCAGCGACGCCATCGAACTGGCCGAACGCGATGCCGACCGGTTGGTCGAATTTCTCGTCCTGGCCAAGGACATCGCCCACTATCATCATGAGAAATGGGACGGCAGCGGTTATCCCGACGGTCTGGCCGGCGACGCCATTCCGATTGCCGCGCGGTTGATGGCACTCGCCGATGTGTTCGACGCGCTGATCTCGCCGCGCGTTTATAAACCGCCCATGGATTTTGGCGACGCCTTCGACATCATCGTCGTCGGGCGTGGCAGCCATTTCGATCCGGATGTGACCGATGCCTTTCTCGCCAGGTTCGAGGAGTTCCGAGAAATCGCCGCTCGTTACGGCGAGGCCGAACTTGATCCGCCGAACTGATGCCGACCTTGCTCGAACCGAGGTCGATTCGACCCGACAGTTCAAGCCGCCCGCGCCCATGGCGACCTTGAGGAGATCGCAGTGAGGCCAGACCCAGAGCGACCCGCCAGCCGCGCCACGTTCTCGACGATCCTGACCGTGGTGCTGGTGTACGCGGTGTTCGCCGGGCTGTGGATCCTGCTGTCCGATAAGGCGATGGCCTGGCTGGTCGTTGTCCCGGCCCAGATCACCCTCGTTAGCACAATCAAGGGTTGGCTGTTCGTCGCCGTCACCTCCCTGCTGCTCTATGGCCTGCTGCGGCGTTTGTTGCAACCGGTCGCGCCAGTCGCGGAGGCGGAGCTTCCGGAGCCGCCGCACCATGCCATGCTGCTGCCGTTCGCCTTGCTGGCGGCGGCCATCGTCATCCTGACGGCGGGTGGCATTGCCATCGATGTCCATCAGCGCAAGGATGGCGAGGCCGCCCGTCTCAAGACGATTGCCGAACTCAAGACACGCCAGATCGCCGATTGGCTCAATGAGCGGTGGGACGACGCCCGTTTCCTGCGCGCCAGCCGGTTCGGAGCCGACTTCGATGCACACTGGCTCGCTGGTGCCGAGCCGGCGGCGGCTGTCGATCTGCGGGCCAATCTCAAGTTGTTCGCGCGCTATAACGGCTTTCAAGGCGTCCTGTTGCTGAATGCCCTGGGCGAACCGCTCTGGAGTTCGGACGGCGCCATGCCGACCCCCGATCCCCAGTTGGTCGCGGCGGTCAGGCAGTCCGTCACCGATCAGACGGTGAGCCAGTTCGGACCCTATCGCGATCATCTCGATCGGATCCACCTGGATTTCCTGGTGCCGCTGCCGGCGCGGGACGGCGCTCCCGGTCCGGTCATCGTCCTGCATTCAGACCTGGCGGCCTATCTGTACCCCATGCTCCAGACCTGGCCAATTCCTACTGCCACTGGCGAGACCCTCTTGTTCCGGCGCGATGGCGACCAGGCGCTGTATCTGAACGAACTGCGGCACCGGGCCGATTCCGCGTTGAAGCTGCGCGTGCCGATCACGTCGGAGCACGTGCTGGCCGTGCAGGCGCTGTGGGATCAGGCCAAACTCGGGGTCTTGCTGGAAGGCGTGGACTATCGCGGTATGCCGGCCATCGGCGTGGTGCTTGCCGTGCCCGGCAGCGACTGGTTTCTGGTCGCCAAGCTCAATCGGTTCGAACTCTATGCCGGGGTGTTGAACAATGCTGTCTGGATCGGTCTGGCGGGCCTGTTGGCCTTGTTCATGACCGCCGCCGGTGCCTTCCTGTTGCGCCAGCGTCAGCAACTGGTCTTCGCCGCCAGCCTGCATCAGTCCCAGACCGATCGGCTGCGCGCATTGAGCCTGCTCGGCGCGATTGCCGACGGTTCCACCGATGCCATCTTCGCGAAGGACAAGGCGGGCCGCTATCTGCTGTTCAACCAGGCCGCCACGCGCATCACCGGGAAATCCGCCGAAGCGGTGCTGGGACGCGATGACGGCCATCTTTTTCCCCCCGATCAGGCGGAGATGATCAGGCTGAACGACCAGCGGGTCATGGCGGGTGACCAGAGCGTGACCTTTCAGGAGCCTCTGATGACCACCCTGGGCGAGCGGCTCTTCCTTGCCATCAAGGGCCCGCTGCACGACGCCCAGTGTCAGGTGATCGGCACGTTCGGGATCTCGCGCGACATTACCGACATCGACCAGGTGTCGCGCGCCCTCGCCGACGAGACCGCGCGGCGTCTGGCGCTGATCGAGAATTCGCGCGATGGCATCCTGGTGTTCGATCAGGATCATCGGGTCGTCGAGACCAACCGGAGTTTTGCGGAGATGGCGGGCTATCCGGCGGAGGAGCTTATCGGGATGCACAGTTGGGATCTCGACGCGGTGCTGTCCGAACAGCAGGTCCGTGAGGGATTCCCCGATTTCAAGACCGCGGGCACACTCTTCGAAACGCGCCACCGGCGCAAGGACGGCTCCGAATACGATGTCGAGGTCAGCGCCAGCGGTGCCACCTGGGGTGGACGGAATCTGGTGCTCTGCATCTGCCGGGACATCGGCGAACGCAAGCGCGCCGAGGCGGAGCTGGACCGTTACAGCCACCATCTGGAGGAACGGGTCGAGGAGCGCACCGGAGAGCTACGCCGTCAGACCCGCTCCCTGCGGGCATTGATCGACAATATCCCGCATCTGATCTGGCTCAAGGATCGCGAAGGGCGCGTACTTGCCGTCAACCGCGCGTTCTCCGAGGCCGTTCACTGGCCGATCGCCGACCTGCTGGGCAAGACCGATTTCGATCTCTGGCCGCGGGAGATGGCCGAGCGCTACCGGGCCGAAGATGACGAGGTGATGGCCTCGCGGCGGCAAAAAACGGTGGAGGGGCCCCTGGCCAGTCAGGCGGAAACCATCTTCGAAACCTTCAAGGCGCCCATCCTCGACACGGATGGCAGCGTTTTGGGTACGGTGGGATTCTCCCGCGATATCAGCGCCCAACGAGAGATAGAACGGATCAGTGAGGCAGCGCGGCAGGCGGCCGAGGCCGCCAATCGGGCCAAGAGCGCTTTCCTCGCCAATATGAGCCACGAGATCCGCACGCCCATGAACGCCATCGTCGGTCTCACCTATCTGCTGCAACGCAGTGGTGTGACGCCCGAGCAGGCCGTGCGTCTGAACAAGATCGAGTCGGCTGCCCATCATCTCCTGTCCATCCTCAACGACATTCTCGACCTGTCCAAGATCGAGGCGGGCCGCCTTGAACTGGAGCAGACCGATTTTCCCTTGATGGGCATCCTTGACCATGCATGTTCGCTGATCGCCGACCAGGCCCAATCCAAGGGGCTGACGATCGAGGTGGATGCAGGCGATGTCCCGCCCTGGCTGCACGGCGATCCCACCCGGCTGCGTCAGACGTTGTTCAATTTTGTCGGCAACGCGGTCAAATTCACCGAGCGCGGGACCATCACCCTGCGCGCTCGCCTGCTGGATGAATCCGACGACCGGCTGCTGGTCCGCTTCGAGGTGATCGACACTGGCATCGGCATTGCGCCGGACGAGCTGCCGCGTCTGTTCGTACCCTTCGGTCAGGCCGATGCCTCGACCACGCGCAAGCATGGCGGCACCGGTCTGGGGCTCGCCATCACGCTGCGGCTGGCGCAACTCATGGGTGGCGATGCCGGCGTCGAAAGTACGCCGGGGCAGGGCAGCACCTTCTGGTTTACTGCCCGACTCGGCCGCGGTCGCGGCATCGCGCCGACACCATGCGCAATACTGTCGACCAATACCGAGTCCGCGTTACGCCGCCGCGCGGCGGGCGCGCGCGTTCTGCTGGTGGAAGACAATGTCATCAATCGCGAGGTGGCGATGGAATTGCTGCATGCGGTGGCCCTGGCGGTGGAGACGGCTGCAAACGGTCGGGAGGCGGTCGCCATGGTCGCCGCGAACGCCTATGACCTGGTGCTGATGGATGTGCAGATGCCTGAAATGGATGGTCTGGAGGCGACGCGCACGATCCGCGCCCAGGCAGGGCATGAGGCGGTCCCGATTCTGGCCATGACCGCCAACGCCTTCGCGGAGGATCGGCAGGCGTGTCTGGACGCCGGGATGAATGACTTCGTGCCCAAGCCCGTGGAACCGGACGTGCTCTACCGCGCCTTGCTGCAATGGCTGCCGGGAAGCGACGCGCGCGACAGCGACGGCCCGCGAGCCGTCTCGCGCGAAGGCGTCGCCTGGAAACCCTGGCTGGCCGGGGTTCCCGGGCTCGACAGTCTGCGCGGACTCGCGGCGGTACGGGGACAGCGCACGATCTATCTGCGTCTGCTGCGGTTGTTCGCACAGTCGCATGGCGAGGATCCGGCGGCGCTGCGCGCCTGTCTGACGGCGGGCGACGAACTGGGGGCGGTACGGGTCGCCCACGGTCTGAAAGGGGCCGCCGCGACCCTGGGCGCCGATCGTCTGGCGAGCTGCGCGGGGCGCCTGGAAGTCTCGCTTGGGCGTCGTTCCGCGGCGGAGGTCATCGCCTCCGCGACCGAGGAACTCCAGCGGGAACTTGACCGCCTGGTCGCCGCTATCCTGGCGCTGCCGGAGGAGGACGAATGGAGCCGTCCCGAAACGCCTGTTCAGGGGGCCCTGCTGGATCGGGTCATCAGCGAACTGGATGCCTTGCTGACGGAGGACAATGTGCAGTCCGTCCAGTTCGCAAGCGACTCGGCCGCCTTGCTGCGCGCGGCATTGGGCGAGACATTCGACGATCTTGAGCGTGAGATTCAGCGCTTCAACTTCGACGCGGCACTGGAGATTCTGAGAGCCGCGCGCATGCTGTAGGGGCGAATTCATTCGCCCCTACATCCTACATCCCGGTATCCGCGCACTCGACGCGGCGAATGAATTCGCCCCTACATCCGGGCATCGGCGTAACCGACGCGGCGAATAAATTCGCCCCTACAGGACTGCATCCTGCTCAAGGGATGGAGATGCCCTTGAAATCACCTAAAGCCGTATCCGATGATGCTCCAGCGGATAGCCACGCTCGCGATACGCGCGGAAACGCTCGCGTCCGGTGGCGCGGGCGTGGGGGTCATGGTCGATCAGCTCGCACACGCGCTCGAAACGGTCCACGAAGCCGGGAATCTCGAAGGAGAGGTTGAGCAAAACCTGGCACTCGGTTTCCGGCTTTCCAGCGTCGCCAATGAAGACGGGCGTGAGTTCGGGATCGGTCTGACCCACCAGTCCATGAGGCAGAAAGCTGTCCTGGCGAAAGGTCCAGAGCAGGCGGTCCAGATGGCGCGCCTGCTCCGGATCCGGACAGTGAATGAGGACGCGCAGGTCCTTGGCGCGAATCCGCTCGACGAGCCGGCAGGTCAGGAGAAAGCGGTCGCCGCGACTCTCGGGTTCCAGGCTGTAGAAGTCGATTCGGGTCATCCCGGGCGGCGTCCTCCGTCCGTCTCTTTTAATTGATTCATGGGGTTAAACCACAATGACTGAAAGTGTCGACAATTTAGTGTTGGAGCATCTGCGGGCATTACGCTCGGATGTACAGACACTGCGGACCGAGATGCACTCGGAGTTTAAAGACGTCAAGTATCGTCTCAGTTCACTTGAGCTGGCGATGTCTGGCGTAAAACGCGATCAGGCTGAATCGCTGGGGGACTATGCCCGCCAGCAAATTAGCATCGATAACCTCGTTGAGCGCATTCAGCGCATCGAGCAGCGCTTGGAGTTGAGCGAGTGCGTTGATCATTGTTCCGTCGACCCATGGGCCGGCCCGTGCGGCGGAATCCGCAACCGTGAGGCTACAGGGTCTGCTTGGAGGACCTACTGCGAGGCCGTCGTCCGCAGTCATGGACCGCTCAGAACCCTTCCGTCGAGGTGAAGAGTCCCACCCGCAGATCCTTGGCGGTGTAGATGGTTCGCCCGTCGACCTGCACCACCCCGTCGCCGATGCCGAGCACCAGCTTGCGGGTGATGACCCGTTTCATGTCGATGTGGTAGGTGACCTTGCTCGCGGCGGGTAACACTTGGCCGGTGAATTTGACCTCGCCCACGCCCAGCGCCCGACCATGGCCGGGATTGCCGACCCAGCCCAGATAGAAGCCGACCAGTTGCCACAGGGCGTCGAGTCCGAGACAGCCGGGCATGACCGGATCGCCCGGAAAATGGCATTCGAAGAACCAGAGTTCCGGTGTGATGTCCAGTTCGGCGAGAATCTCGCCCTTGCTATTGGCTCCGCCGAAATTCGCGATGCGGACGATCCGGTCCATCATTAGCATGTTCGGCACCGGCAACTGGGCGTTGCCCGGCCCAAACAGCTCGCCCCGGCCGCAGGCCAGGAGTTCATCGCGAGTAAAAGTGGCTTCTTTGGTCATGTGGTTCCGTTGTTTACGGTTGCTGTTTTTAGGCGATTTCCGGAAATGTTCATGCCAGAGATCGCGCGTGAAAATGGACAGGATTAACAGGATGTCTCAAGATGAGCAGGATTTCATAACAATTTGTTTTCATTATTTTTAATCCTGAAAAATTCTGTTAATCCTGTCCCTTTCCTGACGAAACGCGCCGCCGCCCGAGCCGCGAGGGGTGGGGGCGATGTTTCCCGGAAATCGCCTTATTTCAGGAAATCGCTAAGCGGTCGCGGACGAATGCGACGATCTCCGCGAGCGGGACCAATTGCATCTCCGCGTCGGTGCGTCCCTTATACTCGACCTGTCCGTCGTCGAGCCCCTTGTCGCCGACCACGATGCGATGCGGGATACCGATCAGTTCCATGTCCGCGAACATGAAGCCGGGGCGGGCGTCGCGGTCGTCGAGCAGCACCTCGATCCCGGCGGCTTGGAGGTCGGCGTAGAGTTGGTCGGTGGCCTCGCGGACGCGGTAGGATTTGCCGAGTTTCATCGGCAGCAGCGCGACCTCGAAGGGGGCGATCGGCGCGGGCCAGCGGATGCCGCGATCGTCGTGATGCTGCTCGATGGCGGCGGCCACGACGCGCGAGACGCCGATGCCGTAGCAGCCCATGGTGAGCGTGGTCGCGCGCCCGTCCTCGCCCAGCACGGTCGCCTTCATCGCCTCGCTGTATTTGCGTCCGAGCTGGAAGATATGCCCCACCTCGATGCCGCGCGCGATGGTGAGCGTCCCCTGTCCGTCCGGGCTGGGATCGCCTTCGACGACGTTGCGCAGGTCGGCAACCTCGGGCAGCGGCAGGTCGCGGCCCCAGTTGAGCCCGAACCAGTGTTTGCCGTCCTGGTTGGCGCCGGCGCTGAAGTCGGCGGTGACCGCGACGGTGCGATCGATGAGGCAGGGGATAGGCAGATCCTTCGGGCCGAGCGAGCCGGGACCGGCGCCAATGGCCACGCGAATCTCGGCCTCGGTGGCCATGCGTAGCGGCGCGGCGACCTGCGGCAGTTTTTCCGCCTTGATGGCGTTGAGTTCGTGATCGCCGCGCACCAGCAGGGCGATCAGATCGGCGTCGATGGCGTCCGAGGCGGCAACCACCAGCGTTTTGACCGTGCGCTCGATCGGCTGACCGAACCCTTCGACCAAATCGGCGATAGTGCGCGCGTTGGGCGTGTCGACCAGACGCGCGTCCTCGGCGGGCGGCGGCAGCGCGGCGGCGAGCGCCACGGCCTCGGCCATCTCGACGTTGGCGGCATAGTCGCTGCCGGTGGAGAAGGCGATGGCGTCCTCGCCGGAGGTCGCGAGCACATGGAACTCGTGCGAGGCGTTGCCGCCGATGCTGCCGGTGTCCGCTTGCACCGGCCGGAAGTCGAGCCCGCAGCGGGTGAAGATACGGCAATAGGTCGCGTGCATCTGACGATAGGTCTCGGCCAGCGAGGCTTCGTCGAGATGGAAGGAATAGGCGTCCTTCATGAGGAATTCGCGCGCGCGCATCACGCCGAAGCGCGGGCGGATCTCGTCGCGGAACTTGGTCTGGATCTGATAAAAGTTGATCGGGAGCTGTTTGTAGCTCTTGAGTTCGTTACGGGCCAGATCGGTGATGATCTCCTCGTGGGTGGGGCCGAAACAGAACTCGCGCCGATGGCGGTCATGAAAGCGCAGCAGTTCGGGACCATATTTCTCCCAACGGCCGGATTCCTGCCAGAGTTCGGCGGGTTGCACGGCCGGCATCGAAACCTCTAGCGCCCCCGCGCGGTCCATCTCTTCACGGACGATCCGCTCGACCTTGCGCAGCACGCGCAGGCCCAGCGGCAGCCAGGTATAGAGACCGGCGGCGAGTTTGCGAATCAGGCCCGCGCGCAGCATCAGCCGATGGCTGGCGATCTCGGCGTCGGCGGGGATTTCCTTGATGGTCTGCAGGGGGAACTGTGAGGTGCGCATGGGGACCGTCATTGCAAGGGAAAGCGGGCGAGTTTAGGGTTCAATGAACTTGGAAACAACTCTTCAGATGCCAGACCTGTTCCCGCCGAAGTCTGGAATAGTCTGCGGGATGGGATGCAATTTTCGAATACTCTTGTTGTAATAGATATGTCTTCCCTAACCGCGGGAGCCCGCGATGTTGCTGAAACCAAGCTGGATTCATCTGGACACAAACCGACAACAGCGAAAGACATCGTTGCAGACCGGTTATAGGGTAATGGCGATATGAAGCAGCCCCAGAACGAGGTACTCAGGCTTGATCGTCGCACCCAGGCGCGGATTCAGGTCAACATTCCAATTCAGGTGACTTTTCCTGGGATGGTCGACCCGGTCACCGCGATCAATCTGGATATTTCCTGGGGCGGGGTGCTCTTCTCCATTGACCATGCGCTTCCCGAGCAGACGAGTTCGCTGCGGATCGTCCTGCCTTGGAAACAGGGCGAACGGATTACGGCCGATGCCCATCTGATCCGCGCGAAAGCGCTGCAGGACGGAACCCATCTGATTGCCGCGCGGTTTTTCAGTCTGACTCCGCGCAGTCATTCGCGGCTCGAACACTTGCTGAAAATGCTGCAAGGAGGAAGGTCGACGGAACAAAGCGGTCGATCCGGCGATCTCGTCAGGGAACTGGAGGTGACCGCCAATGATGACGAAGACCTGCGTTACATGCTGGCGCAGATTGCGACGGGGCGTCACGTCGTGACCGTCTTCGAGGCCTATGACATCGATCAGAGCATCAAACTGTCGATCGCGGGAACCACTGGAGCGCCAGGGATTCGGCTGCGAGCCCGCGTGGTCGACGCGCGGAAATCTCAGCCGACGGGTTTCGACTGGACCGATCTTTATACTCTCACGCTGGAGTTCGAACACCCGAAGAAGTCGATCAAGGCCTTCGTCGATCTCTTTCTGAGCCATTTGCCAGACGTGCGCGAAGCGGGGCATCCGCATCTCTCCGAGGTGCCCGACTGGATCCGCGCCACTCCATTGGCCAGGGTCTCAAGCGCCGAGAGGGCGCGGCGGTCGGGCAAAAGCGGCCTGCCCTGCGTACTGGAGACGGATTTTCCGGAGGCGCTGAATCGACTGACGGTCGGCTGGGGAGATGTCGAAGCTTTCGAAGCGCTCTTCCGCGACCTGGTGCTGGGCGATCAGGGGCAACCCGATGGATGGCCGGAGGATGCCTGGGAAGAACTGGAGCTCCTGCAGAACGTGCATGACATTTCTTACGGATTGTCCGCCGCCAGAAGAAGTATGCTCAAGGTTGGCAGGAGGGTTTAACGATCCGGCCTGCCGCCCTTCGCCCGAACGAACGATGATCGGCAGGGTCGCGGTTCGGCCGGTTTGCCTGGCTTGACCGCCGGTAACGATCGCTGTAACTTCGATCCTTTTTCAACGTTTTCATTATTCCTCGTTCAACCGGGGAACCATGGCTGGTTGACGCCTCCCGACGATCGCGGATTCGCCGCGATAGGAGGCGTGACGCGGGCGCCGCTTCTTCGCGGGCATCCGCCGACGGGCCATGCGTCCCCCGGTTGCGCGGGCTGATCGGAGGTCGCTTAAAGTGGCACTGACTGGAGCGGAACCGAACAGGGCGGGCGCGGCTGAGGCCGATGCCGGGGCTGGCAGGCAACTGAGCGGAGCCGAAATCGTCGTTCAGGCGCTGCTCGACGAGGGCGTCGAACTGGTCTTCGGGTATCCCGGCGGCTCGGTCCTGCATATCTACGACGCCCTGTTTAAACAGGACACGGTCAGGCACATCCTGGTCCGTCACGAGCAGGGTGCGTCCCACGCGGCGGACGGCTATGCGCGCGCGACCGGCAAGTGCGGCGTCTGTCTCGTCACCTCGGGGCCGGGCGCGACCAATGCCGTCACCGGCATCGCCACCGCCTACATGGACTCCATCCCCATGGTGGTGCTGACCGGGCAGGTGCCGACGCCGGTGATCGGCAGCGACGCCTTCCAGGAGGTCGATACCGTCGGCATCACCCGGCCCTGCGTGAAGCACAACTTTCTGGTCAAGGATGTGCGCGATCTGGCCCTGACCATTCGCAAGGCGTTTCATATCGCGACCACGGGCCGACCTGGTCCGGTGGTGGTGGATATCCCCAAGGACGTGACGGATCCCAACATCAAGATCCCCTACCACTACCCGCGCGAGATCCGGATGCGTTCCTACAATCCGGTCGAGAAGGGGCATCCGGGGCAGATCAAAAAGGCCGTGGATCTCATGCTCCAGGCAACGCGCCCGGTGTTCTACACCGGCGGCGGCGTGGTGCTCGGCGAAGGTTCGGCCCAACTCACCGAGTTGGTGCGCGCCACCGGCTTTCCGATCACCAGCACCCTCATGGGGCTCGGGGCTTTTCCCACGACCGATGGCCAGTTCATCGGCATGCTCGGGATGCACGGCACCTACGAGGCCAACATGGCGATGCACGAGACCGACGTGCTGATCGCCATCGGCGCCCGCTTCGATGATCGGGTGACCGGCAAGATCGAACATTTCTGTCCGCATGCCAAGATCATCCACGTCGATGTCGATCCCTCCTCGATCTCGAAAAACGTTCGGGTGGACGTGCCCATCGTCGGTCAGGTGGCGGGCGTGCTGACCGAGATGCTGCGGCTCTACCAGGCGCAAAAACCCCAGCCGGATCCCGCGCCGATCGCCGACTGGTGGGCCAAGATCGCCGACTGGCGCCGTCTGGACTGTCTCCAGTACGACCGGACCAGTGCCGCCATCAAGCCGCAGTTCGCCATCGAGACACTCTACAAAGTCACCGATGGCGAACTCTATCTGACCTCCGACGTCGGCCAGCATCAGATGTTCGCGGCGCAGTTGTATCCCTTCGACAAGCCGCGGCGCTGGATCAACTCCGGCGGTCTCGGCACCATGGGCTTCGGGCTGCCGGCGGCGATGGGCGTGCAACTGGCGTTTCCCGAGGCCCAGGTCGCCTGCGTCTCTGGCGAGGCCAGTATCCTCATGTGTATCCAGGAGATGGCGACCTGCAAGCAGTATTCGCTGCCGATCAAGGTGGTGCTGCTCAACAACGGCTACATGGGCATGGTGCGCCAGTGGCAGGAGTTGTTCTACGAAAGCCGGTACTCGCATTCCTATGTGGACGCGCTGCCGGACTTCGTGAAGCTTGCCGAGAGTTTCGGCCATGTCGGAATGCGGGTCGAGCGTCCCGCCGATCTGGAAGACGCCATGCGCGAGGCGTTCGCGATGAAGGATCGCTTCGTGTTCCTGGATGTCGTGGTCGATCCGACCGAGAACGTCTATCCCATGATCGCGGCGGGGAAGGGGCATCACGAGATGCACCTGTCGCCCAGCCTGACCGACCGCGAACTGGCCTAAACCGCGTCCAACAGGATTTTGCGTGGCTGGTGTTTTGGTTTGGCCACGCATGAATCCAATGCGCGTCATCGCTGACGCGGTTTAAGGATTGAATTTTAAATGATTTAAACCGCGTCGACGCCGACGGTCACCGGTTCATGCAAACCTGGCCGACCGCTCAACACGACGCATATCCGGATGGACGCGGTTTAATACGACACGAGATTTTCACCATGAGACACATCATCGCCGTGTTGCTGGAGAACGAGGCCGGAGCGCTATCGCGCGTCGCGGGTCTGTTCTCGGCCCGTGGCTATAACATCGAATCCCTGACCGTCGCCCCCACCGACGACCCGACCCTCTCGCGCATGACGCTGGTCACCACCGGCAGCGAGGAGATCGTCGAGCAGATCAAGAAGCAGTTGAACAAGCTGATCGACACCGTGAAGCTGCTGGATCTTTCCGACGGACCGCACATCGAGCGCGAGATGATGATGGTCAAGGTGCGCGCCGAGCGCCCGGATCGCGAGGAACTTAAGCGTCTCACCGAGATTTTCCGCGCCAAGATCATCGACGTGACCGAGACCAGCTATGTCGTCGAACTCACCGGTGCCTCCAAAAAGCTCGACGCCTTCATCGACGCCATCCCCGAGGGACTGCTGATCGAAGTCGTCCGCTCCGGTCCCACTGGCATCACGCGCGGCGAAAAGGGGCTGACGCTGTCGTAATGGGTCGCGCGTGACCCATCGGAGACACGGCAACGATGACCGCCACCGCTTACGACGACGACATCATTGCCTGGGCCGACGAGCAGGCGCGGCTCCTGCGCGCGGGGCGGTTCGCGCAACTGGACATCGCGCACATTGCCGAGGAAATCGAGGACGTGGGGGAAAGCGAACGCCGCGAACTTGGCCGCCGCATGGCGCTCTTGCTGACCCACTTGCTGAAATGGCGGCATCAGCCAGCGCGCCAGGGCAACAGTTGGCGCCGCACGCTTAAGGAGCAGCGCAACGCCATCGCGCTGTGCATCAGGAACACCCCCAGCCTGAAGGTCAGTCTCGAAGATGCCGACTGGTGGGCGGGCGTCTGGTCGGATGCCGTCGCCAAGGCATCCGAAGAGACGGGTTTGGACGATTTCCCGGAATCCTGTCCGTGGCGCGTCGACGCGATTCTTGATCCGGACTGGTTTCCTCCCGCGCTTGCTGGATCCGAACGCAGGTCCGTTGGCGGATGAACCATCTGATTTTCACGAGTCGAGTAGGCAGGAGTGAAGGGGAGTGGATCCCATCATTAGCGGCGTCCGCTGGGGTTCGTTCCTCACCCCAGCCTACCGGTCTTAGTACAGCGAACGTGGAATCTGTCTAGCACCATAATTACGGATTCTGTCTAATTCACTGTTAAGTTCTTGAAAATAAAGAAAAATATCTGATCTTGGCAGGCGAAATCGCCGACAAAAAAGAGGGATGAAAAAATCCAAAATCCATGCTATTCAGAGAAGCAAAAACGATTCTGCATAACACAAGTTAATGACAGAAATCGTTTTTGCTTCTCTGAACGGAAAGGATTTTTTCATTCTCCCCCTTTTGATTTTAGCGTCGGCGGCTTGCCAAGCATGGCCGCGTTTCTTCTGATGCACGAACTTAACAATGCGCTAAAGCAGAAATCGCCCTCGCTCTCGCTCGGTCGATTCTGCTTAGCTTTATTCGCTAAATTCACGAAACGTGATAGACCTGAAGTGATCATCAGGCCAGATTGCGGCGCATAAGAAAAGGAAGCTGAAAAAATTCAAAATCTGTATTTCCCCAGCTACCCTCGGGGCGCCGCACGTTCTATGACGCCATTGGCTTCGCCTGAAAGGGTCCGAATCTAGCAAGTCGCTAAAGCAGAATCGTTAGGCAGCACGCAAGATCGGCTTCGACAACTGTTATATTATTAAGGTTCGTGATTATGTCCAAGAAAATCGAAATTATTTTGAAACATTCACTCCTTAAGGATGACAAAATGAATCTTGAACTCTTTCGTAACGACCTCTCTAGTATGGTAGATGATTTAAAGTCATCTCTGATTAATGATGAGGAAGATTATATTTTTTCGTTAGCTTGTGATGGAGTAAGTGCTGCAATGGTATTAATTGATAAATATGGGGAGATATATATTAATGAGGACGCCCGCGCTAAATTGAAATCCCTTTGGCTTATAAATTACAGTAAAAATTTGAGTATATTTATTCCAAAATTTGCTCGTGAATTGCATAGAAATGTGATGCCGATACTTGGATTTAATGTGGTTGATCGTTTTGATGCATAGTTAACTAAATGGATTCGGTTCGAATTATTTTTATGCGTGTAAATAACTCAATCGCCTAACAAGCGGTTAAAGAGCGGACCCCGCGGACGCGACGGAGCTTATTCTGCAATGCCGTACCAGCGGAGATTGTGCCGATTGAAGGATAAGCTGTCGAACATTCAGTTCAACCTGACTTATTTGCCTGTCACGGTTCTTGCTTACGCAACAACCGCGCCAGCCAAAACGCAGCCAGCGTAGGATGGGTAGAGTGACCGCGGCACGACGTTGATGATTAAGTACGGAAGCCTGCCGGTCACGAAACCCATCGAACCACTGAACTGGAAGGCAGACTTGAATGCTCCCGGTATCCCCGGAGCGTTTTATGTGGTGCAAACATGATGCTTCGGCGCGTGTGACTACGCTGGCTAAGACAAAACATCAGGCTGTTTATGGAATTTGAATGGGACAATCAAAAAGCCCAGAAAAATGAAGCGAAGCATGATATTTCGTTTGCTGAAGCGATTACAGTATTTCAAGATTTTCTATCGATGACTTATCCTGATATCGATCATTCTGATAGCGAGGATCGTTATCTGATAATCGGTGAAACAACATCTGCTAAAGTATTGGTTGTTTCTCACGTTTTTCGTGAAGATACAATTCGGATCATTAGCGCAAGAAAAGCGACGATAAAAGAGCACGCTTTCTATGAACAGCAATCAAGCCACTAACGAAGTCGATGACATGCGTGAAGAGTATGATTTCGCGAATATGAAAGGATGCGTTCGAGGAAAGTACGCCAAAGAATTTTCTGGCAATGTTACCACCGTATTACTCGATTCGGATGTCGCGAAAATCTTTCCGGATTCTGCATCGGTCAATGAAGCGCTACGCACCCTGGCTCGGGTTTTGTCCCGCTAAGCGAGGTAGAGGTAGGATGGGTAGAGTGACCGTGGCCTCAGTACAGTACAAAACTAATCAAGCGCCACCATTAGGGCCAGGCGCGCCTCACGTCACACGCCACCGAGAAGGG
>NZ_CAIPNF010000062.1 GCF_903866365.1 uncultured Thiocystis sp. | reverse complement strand
GCTTTTGCCTAAATTTCATGTGTAAGTCAAACTGCAACAATCTAATTTCATTAGATAAACTTTCTGAACAGACTCTAAGTGACTGCAACAAACCTGCGTAGTCAGGGCTTCCAGCCCTGAGCGGACAGGCCAGGATGGCCTGTCTACGCAGTGGACCACCTCCGTGAACAAGACTTGCGCGCAGTTGTACTAGCATACGTCAGGGTCGCCGGGTCATGGAGACCAAAATCCGCACTGAACAACTATGCTTATTTTGTCGAGGCTGCTCGCGTCAGGAGCAGCGTCAGGGCAGTGGATGACTGCCCGGGCGTGCAATTCCCGGGTGCGCGATGCCCTCAGTTCCGGCACCGACGATCACAACCGATCCGCTGCGAGCGCCGCGGGTCACGATTGCCAACGTTTGCAAGGTGGAGGATGAAGTCATGTGTGAAGAAGTCATGCGAGAGACTGAACCAATCGCCGGTTCGTCCGTGACCGGCATCGCGGAGGTCATGAGAGACGGCGCAGCCGCCGGTGCGCGAGCCGCACACGATCTTTGGGATCTGCTGGGTGGCGGGGTCGCGAAAGGAGTCTATGGCAGTGCCTACTCTCTTGCCTATGGGGCCACCTTTGGCGCGATGCTCCTCGGGCACCTGATCCCGCGCGAGAGCTTGATGATCAAGGGTCTGCATGATGGCGCGGGCGCGGCTTTGACGGCCTTCGATGCGTGAGAGCATCCTCAGATTGGCCGCACCCGAAGGGACGCCGGAAGAGGCGGTGACCGCCTGAAGAGACGGTGACGGCTCAAGAGACGTCTTCAGTCGACAACTGATTCTGGGAGGCACCGCTCGGAGTGGCGGTGCGGAGGGATTGCGATGCCGTTTGAAGAATGGCGCTCTTGCTCGGATGCGATTTTCCCTTCCGCGGGACGATCCACATGGCCTAGCGATCAACCTTGGCCTAAGCATCGAATTGCCTTATCAGAAGAGGGTCATCATGGTACAGCTCGATGAGCTCGTCGGCGGTCAGTCCTTTGCCAAAGGCGTCGCCCTGGGGTTAGGCGTGGCCGTCCTGGTTCCCGTGGCCGTCATGGCACTGGCGCCCGCGATGCGGCCGCTCGCGCGCTCCGCGCTTAAGGCGGAAATCCTGGCCGATGAGAAAGGTCGCGAGGCCGCGGCCGAACTGGGCGAGATGATGGACGATCTGGTCGCCGAAGTACAAGACGAGCTCGTGGAAGAGCGGGCGCGCGCGGCGGCCAGTCAGGCTGAAGAGGTGGTCGAGGCCGGTGCGCGGTCCGGATCGGCGACATGACCCCAAAGGTCAGGCTTGTCCACAAGGCATCGGGGCGCCTGCGTCTGCGCGTGGCCGAGCGACGCGAGGATCGTCTCTGGCTCAACGCGGCCGCCGAGCGCATCGCTGCGCTTCCCGGTGTCGAGACCGTCGAGATCGGTGTCCCGACCGCAAGTCTCCTGGTGCGTCACGCGGCGCCCGAGGACATCGAGCCAGCCCTGCGGGGCCTTAACATCTGGTCCTTCGAGGACGGGGATCCGACGGAGCCGCCTCCATTGGACGTCTTGACCGCGACCTTTGGCTCGCTGAACCGCGAGCTGCGTCAGGTGAGCGAGAATCGGGTGGACTTGCAAACGCTCACCTTTCTCCTGCTGGTGGGCCTGTCCATTGCGCAGATCCTCAGAGGCAGGTTCATGGTGCCGGCCGCCTCCCTACTCTGGTATGCACTCGAGTTGGCGATGAACGACCGGTCGCCCTCGTCGGATCAGAAACCTTCCGCGCCTTCGTCTCGATAAGCCCAGAGGGTCGGACGCACCGTTGCGCCCGGCGGCAGAAACGAATCGGCCCCTGCCAGCCTGTCTTTCAAATAACCCCATTGACGCCAGACGCATGGTATAGAGTCAGTCGCTGATTCGTGCGTGGACGGGCACCCGAATGGCCAAAGCGATCTGACCAATATTGCGTTTTTCGCGTTTCGGATGGTAATCGGTCAGCCCCCTGGGGCTCGATTTTGCGTTATGTGGATCAAGCGCCGTTGCTCAGGCGGCCGCCGGCTGCGGCAGAGCTGGCGTGGGCAATCCGCAGCGCCGTTGTCGAACGCACTGCGAAAGACATTGGGACATCAAAAGCAGAAACCGCCTTTGTAGAACTGATGGTCGCGTATCTGAGTAACAGCGAGAAGAAGCGCAGCGTCCAAACGGATCGTTACCGCGCAATCAATCTGAGAGCCTCTTTTGCCAGACAGATCATGAATCGCCTCGAACAGCACGATCCTATCCTAATGACGGAGAAATACGCGCATCTGGCGCTGGACAACCTGCGCAGCGCAATCGCCCGCCTCGATACGCCGCGTCACGTCGCCGTCTGACGGCAGACAGAAAAGCCGGTAAGTCATTGGTGCGCAAGGGGGGACTCGAACCCCCACGGATTGCTCCACTGGAACCTAAATCCAGCGCGTCTACCAGTTCCGCCACCCGCGCAAGCAGGGGGATATTACAATGGATTGCCGAAAAGCGGTATGTCTTGTAAGCGGTCGACCTTTCCTTGCGGCGTTACCGTAAAAGTCGCGCAGCGCTCGCTCGACCTCTCCCGCTTGGGTGGGGCCGGGAGGGAACGCACTTGGCGAGCCCGCGCTTTCATTGTCCGGGGTGGTGGCTCGCCATGTGTGTCAGGCGCGGGTTGCTCGCAGCAACCGTCGGCTCGATGCGCTCGACCGTCAGTGTCTCATGCCTTGCTGATCGTCCTGCCCAAGACTACCATGCAGGCATGCCTTCTCACGGGCGATCGGATGGACGGATCCTGCCCGTGCTTCAGCTATCGGCCATGCCATGTCCTCTCCATAGACGTGGATTTAGACGCTTTTCTCAGGAGAAGACGATGGCCAGAACAGTGATCGATGAGATCCTGGATCGCTTGCAAACGACCCAGCGGGAATTCGACCAGGAGATCGATCGTCTGCTCGCGGAAGGCCGCAAGCAGTTTCGCTATTCGTTGCGCTTCGGGAAAGTCGTTTTCGCGCGCGGCGCACGGCTTTTGCATCTGCGCCAGCGAACCGGTGTCTGGCAGTATCTCCGGCGCACTCCAGTGGCCTATCTTCTGTCGGCTCCGCTGATCTATGGCATGATCGTCCCACTCGTGATCCTGGACCTTTCCTTTACGCTGTTCCAGCATCTCTGCTTTCGCATCTACGGTATCCCGCGAGTCCGTCGCGCGGATTATCTGGTCATTGATCGGCACCGACTGGCGTATCTCAACTGGATCGAGAAACTGAACTGTGTCTACTGCGGATATGGCAACCAGTTGGTTGAGTATATTCGGGAGGTGATCGGTCGGACCGAACAATACTGGTGTCCCATCAAGCATGCTCAGCGCACCCTGGATCCGCATCGGCGCACCCTGCAATTCTTCGAATATGGCGATGCCCAGGCCTATCGCGAGAAACTGAGTGACTTGCGCAAGGAATGGTGAAGTGGTTGACAGGAGTCCAAATCGATCAGACGTTGGGAACGGGGCCAGAGTGGCCCCGTCCAATTCCGCGATCTGACTTTGGACGATCGATCAGGGCGTGACGGTGGTGAGTCCGACGCTGACCCAGTCCTGCATGCCGCCGCGATACCACTTTAATTTGTGGACGGGGTAACCGATGCCGACCAGGGTCTTGATGTTGGCGGTGGATTGCGGACACCAGATCCCGTTGCAGAAGAGCACCAGTGTTTTGGCGTCGCGGAAGTCCCATGCCCCGGTTGCCGCGTTCCGGCCAACGCCGAATTCGTCTTCCAGGATGTGATGAAAGCTGTCTGCCTCCGCTGGTGTCTCGAAGGTGCCAGCCGTGTCACGATTGATCCTGTTCCAGGGGATATTGATCGAGCCTGGGATGGTGCCGCGCATGACCCAGTCCGGGGTGCGTGAATCGATGAGCAGGAGATCCGATTCACCCTGGGCCATCCGGTGCAGAAAATCCAGCACCTCAAGCTCGCCCACGGTCTCGATACCGGGGGCGGCGATCATGGGTTCCACGCAGAATGGGGGGCAGCCACGATCGGTCTTCTGGAAGATTTCCGGCATGGTGGCGTGTCGGTCATGACCGCGCTTGATGGTCACGGTCGCGCCATTGTGGATGACATCGACACTTCCGAGTGTCGGAGTGATCTTGTTATCCTCGGCAAAGACGCTGGAGGCAGTGGCCAAAGAGACCATCAGCAGGACGGCGGACAACGGCATTTTTAATGGCATGATTCGGTTCTCCTGAACGAGATAATTGGGAGGCTAAGGACGACTCTGTGGCGATGGCCGAGTTACGGCTTTTTCGCCATATAGGCTGGGAAACCCACGCCTTTTTCTGCCAGCGATTGCTCGTAACCTAATGCTCCCTGGCGCGCGGCCTGGTTGGCCAGTTGGATTGCCTCGTCATATTTGCCTGACTTGGCGAGTCCCTCGGCATCCTTGATTAACTGAGCGGTATCGCGCCATTCGCCACCCACGGATGCCGCTTTCTTGCGGGCTGCCTCCGCTGCCACGATCGCTTGTTTGGCCTTGCTGTCGGCATCGGCGTCTGCCCCCGCCCCCTTTTCGCTGGTGCTCTGCTGGTAGGCAAAGCTGTCCTGCCGTCTCGCTTTGTCGGCAAGTTCAACCGCCTTCGTGTATTGCCGCAAGGGGAGAAGTTCCTCGGCTTCCTGGATCATCGCGGCGGACTCAGGCGCGGCGACCTTGGCGGACATCGCCGTGTCATGGGCGGCCTTGGCTGCGGCAATTGCCTCTTCGGCCTCGGCTCTGTGGGTTGCCCAGGCGTTGGGCATGACAATCATCAGGGCCGCGATCAAGGCGCCTGTTGAAAGACTGCGATTGTTCATTTTGTCGAAACTCCTCTCTCGTCTTTTGCGTGCGGGAAGGCGGGACGCGCTCCCCGTGGCTGATGCCTACCAGGCGGTTTACTTACGAGCGGCGGGGCCATTGAGTTCGAGGCCATTGTTCATGTAGGTCAGGAAGTATTCGAGATCCCGATACTCTTCTCCCTGGGCCTCAAAGGCTTTTGCTCCCACCTGTTCATTGCAGCCCACGAAGCGTCGATGCAGTGTCCCCATCTCGCCCCATTTCGAGCGATAGACCGGCCAGTGTGTCGTGTGACCGAGGGCTGGACTGAGGATCTCGGTGCGTAGCGTGGTGCCTGAATTCCCCAGGTGACAATGGGCGCAGGAAAAATTCAACTGGCCCCGACGGGCGAAATAGAATTCCTTGCCCTTTTCATACGCCTCGATGGCGCGCGGATCATCGTTCGGGATCTCGACCTTGGTCATCTGGCCGCGTGACTCAAAGGCCATGTACGAGAGCAGGTCCGCGATCAGACCTTTCTGATACGGCAGTGGTTTTTCTTTGTTGGCCGCCCGACAATTGTTGATGGCCAGCGGCAGAGTCACGACCATGCCAAGCTCTCGGTCCCAATAGGGGTATTTGCCGGCGAGCGCCGGACCATCCGGGAAACAGTCCTGATACCCCTTGCCATTGGCAAAGGGGGTGTTCCATAGGATCTCGCCGTTGCTGACGGCATTCTCGTAGGGTGGAAATTCCTCGATTGCCTCCCAGTTTTCACGGCCGACGGGGTCAATCGCGTAGACGCCGTTCTTGAAGTCATCCTCCGGCACATTCGGAAAGCGTGCCTTGAAATAGGACTGGAAAATCGCCTGGTCTTCCGCCGGGGTGGTAGCGATGACTGGGGCTGTCATCGCGCAGGCCAGGCCGGCCGCGATCAGCGATAGACTTGTCTTGTTCATGGTCGTGTGACCTCCGGTGATGATGGCTTAGAGGGACCAGATGTACTCGACGACATCGACGAACTCTTTCTGGGTCAGGATCTCATGCTTGCCAAAAGGGGGCATGACCGCCTCCGGGTTTTTGACGGTCGCATCCCAGATCTGCTTAGCCAGCGCCTGTTTGCTCGGGTAACGGGTCTGCATCGCGATCAGAACTGGACCAATGGCGCCGGGACTGTCTGCACCAACCATCGCATGGCAGGCGACGCAATTGCCTTTTGCGCGGTCGTTCACAACCGCTTTACCTGCGGCGGTGTCGCCCTTGAGAACCCAGTCAGGCATCTCCGCGAATGCCGCGCCGGTCGCCAGGGTCGAGAGACCCAGCGACAGAGCAAGCAGGCGTGGATGGGGAAAACGGATGAACAGCATGATAAAAGCCTCCTTAAGCTCTACCGATGTCGGTGCCGTGGGAGCGGATGGCTCCGATCCCCGGTGATTGTGATTGGTCTACGGCCGTTTCAGAATGACGTCACGCCGATATTGGTCACGCCATGCGTGGAATCGTCGTGGCCGAATCCTAGCACGGGCTCAGGGGAATGCACGACTCCGGCGATGGGTCTTTAAGCGTCGATTACCACTCCGGCCACTGGCGTTCGGTCCGCGCAGCGGACCCTATCGTAGGGTCCGCTGCGCGGACCATTGACCTTACGGCTTGGACGACAAAATGATCAAGGCCGGTCTTTATGGCGCGGACTCCACCTCCTCGCGGCGGTAGAGGACGATTCGCTCTCTGGTATTCCGGTCGCGAGTCCAGACATACTGGTGTGGCTCGCTCGCATGCTGGCGCACTGCCTCGCTCGTCTCTAAACCATCAATCTGGAGGAATCGGTCCAATGTCACTGTCCCGACGTGAATTCATCAGACTCCTGGGGCTGGCCGGCGCGGCTGGCATGCTGCCCGCGTCCGCCTTTGCCGCCCGGCGTCTTCCCGCGGATCTCTACGAAGTGCCCAAATTCGGCAACCTGACGCTCCTGCACATCACCGATACGCATGCCCAACTGAATCCGATCCATTTCCGCGAGCCGAATGTGAACATCGGGATCGGTGGCGCCTTCGGCAAGGCGCCCCATCTGGTCGGCGAGGCGTTCCTGAAACACTTCGGAGTCGAGCCCGGCGGGATCGAAGCGCACGCCTTCACCTATCTGAACTTCGACGAGGACGCCGCGAAATTCGGCAGCGTCGGCGGCTTCGCGCATCTGAAAACGCTGGTGGATCGTCTACGCGCCGAGCGGGGCGACGGTAACAGCCTGCTGCTCGATGGCGGCGATACCTGGCAGGGCTCGGGCACCGCTTACTGGACGCGCGGCATGGACATGGTTGGCGCGACCAATCTACTCGGCGTCGATGTCATGACGGGGCACTGGGAGTTCACCTATCGGGACGACGAGGTCATCCGCAACATCGGCGCCTTCAAGGGCGATTTCGTGGCGCAGAACGTCAAGGTTCGCGAGGAGGCGCTGTTCGATTATCGCTTTGCCGACTTCGCTGGCTTCGACGAGGATCTGGGTCTCGCCTTCAAGCCTTACACGGTCAAGGAGGTCGGCGGGGTCAAGGTCGCCATCATCGGTCAGGCATTTCCCTATACCCCGATCGCCAATCCCTCGCGGTTCATCCCGGACTGGACCTTCGGCATCGAGGACGGACGGATGCAGGAGATGGTCGACAAGGTGCGCGAGGAGGACCAGCCGGACCTGGTGGTGGTGCTCTCGCACAACGGCATGGACGTGGATCTGAAGATGGCCTCGCGGGTCACCGGTATCGACGTGATTTTCGGCGGGCACACCCACGACGGCATGCCCGCGCCGACACTGGTCGAAAACGCCAGCGGTAAGACGCTGGTGACCAACGCCGGTTCCAACGGAAAATTCCTGGGGGTGATGGATCTGGACGTGAAGGACGGCAAACTGCGCGACTTCCGCTATCGACTGCTGCCGGTCTTCTCGAATCTACTCAAGCCCGATCAGGGGATGCTCGACTACATCGCCGGGGTGCGAGCGCCTTACCAGGACAAACTCGAAGAAAAACTCGCCACCGCCGGGGAGACGCTGTTTCGGCGCGGCAATTTCAACGGCACCTTCGATCAGGTGATCTGCGATGCGCTGATCAAGGTACATGACGCGCAGATCAGCCTCTCGCCCGGCTTCCGCTGGGGTACGACCGTACTGCCGGGTCAGGCGATCACCCTGGACAATGTGATGGATCAGACCTGCATCACCTATCCCGAAACCTACCGTCGGGAAATGACCGGCGCCGAGATCAAGGCGATTCTGGAGGATGTGGGCGACAACCTTTTCAATCCCGATCCCTACGTCCAGCAGGGCGGCGACATGGTGAGGGTCGGCGGTCTGGATTATGTCTGCGATCCCACGGCGAGCATGGGCGAGCGGATTCAGGAGATGACGCTGAATGACGGAACCCGTATCGAGGCGGAGAAAAAATACGTGGTCGCCGGCTGGGCCACGGTCGGCAGTCAGGCGCCGGGAGAGCCGATCTGGGAGACGGTCGCGACCTATCTGAGGGATGTCAAGACGGTCAAAATCGCGCGGCTGAATACGCCGAAGCTCAAGAATGTCGCGGGGAATCCGGGGATTTCCAGCTATCCATCAATGGTTTGATGGCGTTGATCTGCCGGCTGGATGACAGGGAGGGGCAACCCGGCTGGGCTGACGCGCACAAGGCGTTGGGGGGACGCCGCGTCAGGCGCGGCGACTCATCCTGGCTCCACGCGCTCATAAATATCTTGCAAACGCAATTCGCCGCCGACCGAGGTCAGGATGACGGTCTCGTCCGGACGCTGATATTCCGTCAATAACCAGCGGTGATCGACCTGGCGAGCGTAATGCTCAACCCGGCATTCGTGCTGGGCGACCAGCAGATAATCCTGTAAGGATGATAGTGTGCGGTAATGCAGAAATTTGGCGCCGCGATCATCGCCTTCGGTGGAATCCGAAAGCACCTCGACGATCAGCACCGGATTGAGCAGCGTGTCGATCTGCGCATCCTCGAACTCCGGCTTGCCACAGGCCGCGACGATGTCGGGATAGGTATACATACCGGTCTCGTTGACCTTGACGCGCATGTCGTTGCTGTACACCTCGCAGAGTTTTCCGCGCATCTGCGTATGCAATGCAGCAAAGAGATTGCCGTTAATCACATTATGTTTCCGGCTGGCGCCGGTCATGGCGTGAATTTCGCCGTTGACGTATTCGTTGCGGGTTTCCTGTTGACGCTCCCAGGCCAGGTAATCTTGTGGAGCAAAAAACGCTTGTGCTTGTGCACTCATCGGTGTGCCCCTTGTACATCAGGCATTGAACACAAGGTTAAATATTGAGATATTTTAATTTATCAATGGATTGATGAAAAAGCCACTCGGGTAATAATTCAGTCAATACACTCAATACTGCCAACTGCCAACTGCCAACTGCCAACTGCCAACTGCCAACTGCCAACTGCCAACTGCCAACTGCCAACTGCCAACTGCCAACTGCCAACTGCCAACTGCCAACTG
>NZ_CAIPNF010000061.1 GCF_903866365.1 uncultured Thiocystis sp. | reverse complement strand
GCAATAGTTTGTTGGCGTCGATTATAATTAAGTTTATTATTAGAGTTAATTTAATCGATAGCGGTTTGTATTTTTTATAGCCAAGTTAATAATTAGTGGCTTTCTACAGTTAATTCTGTTGAAGTACTTAAATAGGTTGCTTCTGGAAGTCCAGGCTTAAAAAATCCCGAACACCTATGATGCCCTGCTCTCGCCGACACATTCAGTCAAGGCCCCGCCGGCTGGGTGTCGCCGGCGGGTCCGTCCTGCTCTTGGGAATCGCCGCCGCGCAGGCTCAAGACATCGAGCCTCGCGCCTTCTCGAACGCGCCGGTCGGGGTGAATTTTCTGATCGCGGGTTACGCCTATACGCGCGGCGGTATCGCCTTCGATTCGGCGTTGCCGGTCAAAAATCCGCAACTCGAAACCTCCAGCATGGTCCTCGCCTACGCCCGCGTGCTCGACGTTTGGGGCAAGTCCGCCAAGTTCGATGCTATCGTTCCCTACACTTGGCTCTCCGGATCGGCGGACTATCACGGCCAGCCGCTGGAGCGCGTTGTCGATGGTTTCACCGACTCCAAGCTCCGATTCTCGGTGAATCTGTACGGGGCGCCCGCGCTTAGGCTGAAGGAATTCAAGGCGTACCGTCAGGACGTGATTGTCGGCGCGAGCCTGCAAGTGTCGGTGCCTTGGGGGCAGTATGACGAGAGCCGGCTGGTCAATATTGGCATGAGCCGCTGGAGCATCAAGCCGGAGTTCGGCGTCTCCAAGGCGATCGGCTCCTGGACACTCGAACTGAGCGCGGCGGCCACGCTGTTCACGGAGAACCGGGATTTTTACGGCGGCAACCGGCGCGCGCAGGATCCGCTCTATTCCGCGCAGGCGCATGCGATCTACGGATTCGGCTCGGGCCGCTGGGCCTCGCTCGACGCCACGCATTTCAGCGGCGGCCGCACCGCGCTGAACGGTATCTCGAACGACGATCGACAGGAAAACTGGCGCCTGGGCGGAACCCTGGCGTTTCCCATCGACGCGCTTCACTCGATCAAGCTGTATGCGAGCAGCGGTGTATCCGCGCTGACGGGAAACAATTATGATCTGATCGGAATCGCCTGGCAGTACCGATGGGGTGGCGGACTTTAAATCGCATCGGTGAGTAAGATCCGATCGGTTTGTCGTTATCCTCTCGCGGCAAGCCGAGCGATCACGCATCTCCCGAACCCCAGGGATCGACCTTATGCCACGCCGATTCATCGATATCGCCGCCATCCTGCTTACCGTGGTCCTGCTCGGTGGCTGCGCCGCCAGCGGACGACCGCTGATGCCCACGCCCCTGCTCTACCAACTCCCCGGCGGACAAACGGTCTTCGACCCGTCCAGCCAGGGACGGCTGAATCCGGATGTGGATCTGCTCTTCATCACCGATCGCGCCCCGGAGACCGTGCCCGAGAGCACCCAGCCCTATGGCCAGGAACGGGCGCGCCAGATCCGCTTTGGCACCGCCCAGGTGCGCTTGGTGCCGGCGCTGGATTGGGAGACGCTGCGCGCGCAGAGCCAGCTCGCCGAGCGTACCCAGACGATCGATCTGGAGCTGGGTCCAGTGCGGGAGCTGGGCGCCTTTCCCGAGGAGCCCTATCGGCTGCGGCGCGAGGCGAGCGGCAAAATCCTGCGTGATCGGGCCGAGCTTGCGCGGCATACCGAGCTCAAGGCGACGCTCCAGAACGAGGTCGCGCGCCGGTTGGCGGTGGCGCCAAGGAAAGAGCTTCTGCTCTACGTGCATGGCTTCAACGAGACCTTCGCCACCTCCGCCTTCACCACGGCGGAGCTGTGCCACTTTCTGGGTCGGGAGCACGTCTGCGCCTTTTTCACCTGGCCCGCCTCCACGACCGGCAACTTCCTGACCTCCTATACCACCACCACCGAATCGGCGGATTACGCGGTCGAGCATCTCAAAAAGGCCATCCGCATGCTGGCGGCGACGCCCGGACTGGAGCGGCTGCAGATCCTCGCCCATAGCCGGGGCACCGCGCTGACGCTCAAGGCGGTGCGCGAGCTGACGCTGGAGGCGATCGCCGCCGGCAAGGAGCCGGTGGATCTCTACCGGATCGGAAACCTGGTGCTGCTGTCTCCGGACATCGACGTGGACATCGCCGGTCAGCAGCTCACCGGCTTTCTCTCGGACCCGGATCTGGTCACCCTGTGGCCGGAGGGACGACTGCCGCGCGTCCTGCAAGGTCGCTTGACCATCTATACCTCCGCGGATGACCGGGCGCTGCTGGTCTCACGCATCCTCTTCCGCAGTCGCCACCGGGTGGGCCAATTGCGTCCCGAGGACATCTCGGAGCGGGCCCAGCGTTACTTCGCGACCCTCGACCGGGTCGATCTCATCTCCTACGAGGGCAAGCGCACCGATCTTTTCGGTCATTCCTACTTCACCACCAATCCGGCGGTCAGCTCGGATCTGATTCAGATGGTGCGCTATGGCAAGCGGTTGGGAGAGCCGGGACGCCAGCTTGTCAAGACCGGGCCGGTGACCTGGCGGTTCCCGGCCGACGTGGAGGAGATGAACAAATCCGCCTTGCCGCGGTGAGATCCGCGCACGACGGTTGGATTCACGGGGACCGCTGAAGCGGCCACATGACGCTGGAGCCATGACGAGATGAAGGCAAAGAAAAAGGTCAAGACGGAGAACCAGGGCGCGCTGGCGGACAGCGGCGGCGAAGTCCGGTTCGAGCCGGACGCCGGTTCGCCGGGAAAGCTCACGCGCAAGGAATACGACCGCGAGCTGACCCGACTGCACGTCGAGCTGGTCAAGCTCCAGGAATGGATCCGCCACCAGGGACTCAAGGTCTGCATCGTCTTCGAGGGCCGGGATGGCGCCGGCAAGGGCGGCACCATCAAGGCCATCACCGAACGGGTCAGCCCGCGGGTGTTCCGGGTCGTGGCCCTGCCCGCGCCGACCGAGCGCGAGAAGACCCAGATGTATGTCCAGCGCTACATGCGCCACTTCCCGGCGGCGGGCGAGGTGGTGATCTTCGATCGTAGTTGGTACAACCGCGCCGGGGTCGAACGGGTGATGGGTTTTTGCACCGAGGAACAGACCGATCGCTTTCTCCAGATGACCCCCATGGTCGAGCAGGCGATGATCGACGCCGGCATCATCCTCCTCAAATACTGGCTGGAGGTCAGTTCCGAGGAGCAGACCCGACGACTCGCGGCGCGTATCGAGGACGGGCGCAAGATCTGGAAGCTCTCGCCGATGGATCTGCAATCCTACAGCCGCTGGTATGACTACTCGCGGGCGCGCGACGCCATGTTCGCGGCCACCGACACCGACTTCGCGCCCTGGTACGTCGCCCGCTCGGATGACAAGAAACAGGCACGGCTGAAGATCATCGGTCATCTCCTGAGCCAGATCCCCTATGAGGAACTGCCGCGCGAACCGGTGACCCTGCCGAAGCGGCAGAAGGCCGGCGACTATCGCGAGCCCGACTATCCGTACAAATTCATCGAGGAGAGACAACCATGACCGACCGCCGTTTCAATCGCATCCCGTGGATTGCCGGCATGGCCTTGACCGCGGCGATGTGCATCGGCGGCTGCGCCACGGATTCCAACCCCTTTGGCAGCGGCGCGAGCGTGACCGCCAGCGACCCGACCCGCCTGACCCAGAGCGGCTTTCTGTCCAACTACGCCCGCCTGAAGCCAGTGGATTGGGCGGAGGGCATCCAGTGTTGGCGCAAGCCCGATCTCGATGCCAGGAAATTCGACAAGATGCTGATCGCACGCATGCAGGTGAGCCTCAAGCCCGGTCAGCAGCAAGGGATCGATCCGACCGACCTCAAAACGCTGACCGACTATTTCCACGACTCGATGACGAAGGCGCTCAAGCCGCGAATGAAGGTGGTCGAGAAACCGGGGCCGGGGGTGCTGGGTTTGCGGATTGCGCTGACCAATCTGGTGCCGACCGATGTGACCCGAAGCGTGACGGGCACGGTCATTCCCTACGCCTTTGTGGCTGAAGCCGGTTCTGGCGTGGCGACGGGACGCCCCGCCGGTTCCACGCCTTATCTCGGGGAAACCGGCATGGAGATGCAGTTCATCGACACGACGAACGGGACCATTCTCGCCGAGTGCCGCGATACCGAGATCGGCCGCAAGTATGCGGCCGACCTGGATTCGGGGGCCACCGGCGCGGCGCAGACCTGGGCGAACGGCTATGTGAACTCGTTCCAGAGCTGGTCGTACGCCAAAAACGCCTTCGACAAGTGGTCGGCGCTCACGGCCGAGCGCTTGGCCGCGCTGCGTGGCGTGGCGCCGTCGCGGTAGTGGGATTTCCCGACGACGAAAAGCATCACCAAGCGATCAACTCAACCAAGGGGAAACGCAAGATGATCCAGCGATGTGTAAAACCGCCCACACGGCGGCGTCTCGTCCAGGCGACGGGGGTCGCTCTGAGCCTCGGGCTCGCGGTTGGGGCCATGGCGGCCGAGCCGACCGTCGATCCCGAGGCGGACCGGATCCTGCGCGCCATGTCGACCTATCTGGGCGGTCTGACCGCCTTCAGCGTGCGGGCGGATGTCGATGACGAAGTCATCGATCTCGCCGGCCAGAAGCTGCAATTGAGCAGTTCCGCGAGCCTGATCCTGGAACGGGCGGCTTCCGGTCGATGACCTGGGTGCGCTCATGAACGAGGAGGACCAGTGATGAAGACGCGACGTCCCGTGAATTCCATCGTCCTGGGCTTGGGGCTGATCGCCGCCGCGCTGATCGTCGACGGCTGGCTGCCCATCGGATTCGCCATCAAGGAGGCGCAGGCGGTCGTCGGGCGTCCCATGACGCCGGGCAGCGTGGCGGGCGTCGCCCGCCGCACGACCCGCCGGACCATTCGCCGGTCGGCGGTCTATGTGTCCACGCTGCCGGCCGGGTGTACCACGGTGGTCGTCGAGGGCGCCGCGTTGAAGCGCTGCGGCGGCAGCTACTACCAACCTTATGACGGACGCTATGCTGTCGTATACGTGGATTGACCGGAGGTCCACGGCGTGAAACAGGGTCTCGCGTCTCGCACCTGGTGACGTTGAGGCCCAACCGCCCATCGCGTGAGATCACGCATCAACCAGAGGTCTTTCCATGGCGGAGCAGCGAAAGTCAACCACGGTCAGTCTGGCCGACGAGGAAGGTGTCAAGCGAATTCTGGTGGACACGATCTTTGGCCTCTGGACGCTAGTCAGTAACCTGACCCGACTGCGCCCCTCGAAGCGCGAGCGTTTTCGGGTCACCATCTTCGGCTCGGCGCGCACGCAGCCGGACATTGGGTCTATGAAGAGGTCAAGCGTCTCGCCGCGGAACTGGCCGAACTGGACTGCGACATCGTCACCGGGGGCGGCCCCGGACTCATGCAGGCCGCCAACGAAGGCGCCCAATCCCGCGCGGCCCCGGAGCGATCACAGAGCATCGGCATCCGGATTGATCTGCCCTTCGAGCAGGACGTCAATCCTTTCGTGCAGGAGGCTTTCGAGCACCAGACTTTCTTCACCCGTCTGCACCATTTCGTGCTGGTTTCGGACGCCTATCTCGTGGTTCCCGGCGGAATCGGCACGGTGCTGGAATCCATGCTGATCTGGCAGCTCTTACAGGTGCGCCATCTGCACGATACCCCGCTCATTTTCGTCGGCGACATGTGGTCCGAACTGCTCGACTGGGCGCGCCGTTATATGCGGCGTCCCGGTTTCGAACTGGCCAATGCCGAGGACATGGATATCCCGCGTTGTACCAAGGGCGCCGACGAGGCGATGGCGATCCTGCGGGAACATCATGCGCAATGGCGGTTGCGCCAAGGTGGCGCGACCTAACCACGACGCGGTATCCGGATGATCGATCTCGGGCAAGGATTCGCGAGGATGCTCTCAACCCCTGGAGTCTTTTCACATGACCGCTACCACTGAACGGGAGAAGGAGCGCATTCGCGCCGTCGCCAGCCTGCTGCACACCGCCTGCAAACCCCTGCGTATCCTGCGGACCCTCGCCTGGGAACCGGAGGTGAAAGAGACCTTCCTGGCGCAGGGCGGCCGCGAGCTGCCGCAGGTGACCTATCCCGCCTTCGACCCGACATCCAGCATCGAGGCGGTGCGCGAGGCGCGGCGCCAGATCGTGCCGGTGACGACCATCGACCTCTGGCTGGACCGTCAGGCCAATGCCATCGAACTCAGCGCGCGCATGCTGGCGGCGGTGGGGACCGCGGGATTCTTCGAGTATGGCCGTCAACTCTATGGCGAACCGACGGCGCCGCTGCGCTATGTGCCGATCACGCCGCTCGATCTGGCGCAAAGCGTCCTCGACACCATCGCCAATCTCGCCCATATCGAGATGCACACCGCCCCGCCGAGCGATCACACGGCGGAGTCGGTCGCGGCGGATCTCGACGTCGCGGTACGCGCCCATTTCGGCGATCAGGCGCCCGCCATCGAGCTGGTCGACCGGCTGTCCGCCAATGCCCTCGCCACCTCGCGGGCGATCCGGATTCGCCGGGGGGCGCGCTTTACCGACCGCGATTGCGTCCAACTGCTGCACCATGAAGCCTATATCCATGTCGCCACCTCGCTCAACGGCAGGGCGCAGACCGATCTGCCGCTGCTGGCGGCCGGGCATCCGGGCACCACGCGCACCCAGGAAGGGCTGGCCGTGTTCGCGGAGGTGATCAGCGGTTCCATCGAGCTTGACCGGCTGCGCCGTCTGGCGGATCGGGTGCTGGCGATTCAGATGGCCATCGATGGCGCGGACTTCCTGGAGGTCTATCGCTATTATCTGGAGCGCACCGGCGACCCGGATCAGGCGTTCGAGAATGCCCGGCGGGTGTTTCGCGGCGGGGTCATCACCGGCGGCGCGCCCTTCACCAAGGATCTGGTCTATCTGCTGGGACTGCTCCAGGTGGACAACTTCATCCGCGCGGGCTTCGCCGCCGGGCGGGCCGACTGTCTCAGCCTGCTGTTCTGCGGCAAGCTCGACCTGTTCGACATCCCCGCCCTGTGCGAACTCTATGCGCTGGGTCTGTGCCGACCGCCGCGCTTTCTGCCGCCCTGGATCAGCGACCCGCGCCATCTGCTCGCCCTGCTCACCTTCTCGGTCTTTACCAGTCGGATCAGTCTGGAGCCGATCGTCGAGGTGGCACGCAAGCTGTTGGATAGCGCGCCGATGGTGCGGATGCCGGGGGCCGGGGAGACATTCCCGACCTGATGGCGGCGCAGCGGCAAGCAGGATGGGAGTGGAGGTGACCATGTTATATCCGGTCTATGTTCATCTGGGGGACGAGCAGCACGCACATGGGGTCACGATCCCCGATTTTCCGGGCTGTTTCTCGGAGGCGGACGACTGGGACGGATTGCCGGCGGCGATCCAGGAGGCGGCGGAGGTCTATTTCGAGGGGGAGACGTTAGAGCCGCCGCCACCCACGCCGCTGGAACTGTTGGCCGGGGATCCGCGGTATCGGGACGGAGCGTGGTTACTGGCGGAGATCGATTTATCGCGCCTGCGCCCCAAGGCGGTGCGGCTCAATATTTCGCTGCCGGAGTCCCTGGCACGGCGCATCGATGCGCATGCCAAATCGCATCACATGAGCCGCTCGGCCTTTCTGGCGCAGGCAGCCAGCGAGGCCATGCGTCGGGCGGAATGGCGGATTGCCGGCACAAAAAAACCCGAGGCGGCTGGGTTCGATTGCATGGTTCGGTTCACCCTGGCCGGAATGGGGATGCCGATCAGGGTAAGATGTTGGCCGCTCGGGGCCGGTGGTTTGGATCGCGCCCCGCCCTTGGACAACTCAGGACTGGACTGATCGCAGATGCCGCAACTGACCTGGCTGGGAGACGCCGACGCCAAGCGCGCCGCGCGGCGCGTCCCCTATCGACTGCTCGACACGGAGTCGGTCCACGGCGACTTCGGAGCCGCCAACTGGCTGATCCAGGGCGACAATCTGGACGCGCTCAAGGCGCTGCTGCCGTTCTGCGCCGGGCGGGTCAAGTGCATCTTCATCGACCCACCGTACAACACCCGAAGCGCCTTCGAGCACTACGACGACAATCTGGAGCACAGCCAATGGCTGTCGATGATGGTTCCGCGCCTGGAACTCCTACGCGATCTGCTCGCCGAGGATGGGTCGATCTGGGTCACGATCGACGACAACGAGGGGCATTATTTGAAGGTCGTCATGGATGAGGTGTTTGGGCGGCGGAATTTTGTCGCCGAAATCATCTGGCAGAAGCGCACGTCCCGAGAGAACCGTTCCGCGATTGGTTCGGTACACGACATGCTATTGCTTTATGCCATGAAACCAGCGGTCGAATGGAAAACCAAAAGAAATTTATTGCCTTCGAATGATGCTGGTTTTTCCAATCCGGATAATGATGAACGAGGCCCTTGGCGTTCTATACCTTTTTCGGCTCAAGGATACCGTCCGAATCAGATGTACCAAATCGTGACACCAAACGGCACGGTACACACACCGCCGAGAGGCCGATGCTGGGGCGCAACTGAACCAGAATTTCGCCAGCAATTCCCGGCGAAATCTTATTCAGCACGTTATTATGACAAAAAGATTGACATGCTATTCTTTTCTCCAAGAAAAACCCTCAGCATGATTCGCTGCTTAAAAATGGACTATTAATCTTTGAAAGCTGAAGAACTTTGCGAATAACAAAATGGGTGATCGGCAATCGAAAAACTACGAGGTATTACAGAATGCCATGTTCTTGGGTTGAAGTCGTGAGGCTCGATGACCATTTATGATCGCTTGCCAAAAT
>NZ_CAIPNF010000060.1 GCF_903866365.1 uncultured Thiocystis sp. | reverse complement strand
GATCGCAAGATCGATTTCGTGCCGGTCGCGGTCGCGGGATCGGGCGGGCGCAAGTCCGCGAAGTTGGGCAGCGACACGTCTTCCGGGCACGCCGCCCCCAAGCCGGCCGCCGAACAGGGCAGTCGCAAGCCCGCCGGCCAGGTCGCTCGCAAAAAAACGTCCGCTCGGAGCACGCGGAAAGTCGTCGACGAGGGCGCCCCAAAAGCGGCTGAACCGGCTGGCGTCAAGAAGCCGCGCTCGCGCAACCGGCGCAAGCGCAAACCTTCCGGCGAAACGCCCACGCCTTAAGTGATTTCCTGAAAATCGGTGAGACGCGGTTGACGATGAAAGACCTTTCCCCTGTAAGCGGCATCCACAGCGTTCGCGCCGCGCTCAAGTTCGGCACCGAGGGCGTCGCCGAACTCTGGCTGGAACGCACCCGACGCGATCGACGGCTGGCCGAGGTCGCGGAGCTGGCTCGTCAGGCGGGCGTGAAGGTACGACAGGTGGACCGCGACGAGTTGGACGGCGCCGCCGAGGGCGCGAACCATCAGGGCGTCCTGGCCTGGGTGCGGGTTCCGGCGGCACGTTCCGAACAGGATCTCGCGGCGCTCCTGGACGGTCTCCAGGAGCCGCCCTTTCTGCTCCTGCTCGACGAGGTACAGGATCCGCACAATCTCGGCGCCTGTCTGCGCACCGCCGAGGCGGTCGGAGTCCAGGCCGTGATCGCCCCTCGGGACAACGCGGTCGGTCTGACCCCCGTGGTCTGCAAGGTCGCCAGCGGCGCGGCCGAAACCCTGCCGTATTTTCAGGTCACCAATCTGGTCCGTGTCATGGAAGAACTCAAGGAGCGGGGCATCTGGCTGACCGGAACCGCCGGCGAGGCCGACATCGATCTCTACGCGGCCGATCTGACCGGCCCGTTGGGGCTTGTCATGGGCAGCGAGGGCCAGGGTCTGCGACGCCTGACCCGCGAGCGCTGCGACCGGCTGGTCCGTCTACCCATGCGCGGCCAGGTCGAGAGTCTGAATGTCTCGGTCGCCGCCGGGGTTTGTCTCTATGAGGCACTGCGGCAGCGCCGATGAGTCTGTCCCGATGACCAACGCCTCGCTCCTGCGTCTCTCCCCCGGTCCGATTCGCTCGCGCCTCCTGCGCGATCTGATCCTCTTGATCGCCTTCACGGTCGGCCTGCTGGTGACGATCAATCTCCTGCTGATCGACGAGATCAAGCACGACCTGGCGGGCAATCGCATCGAGGCGGCCACGGTATTGGTCCAGGACGAGGTTCGCGGTCTGCTGCTGCCGGTGCGCCAACAGTTGCTGATCGTCCGCGACGGGATCGAGAGCGCGGGACTCGCGCCGACCGATGAGCCGGCGCTGAATCGCTATCTGATCCCAACCCTTGCGCACATTCCCCAGATCGCCGGGGCGCTCGACGCCGCGGGCGATGGGGCCGAGTATTTTCTGCGCCGCGACGGGGATGGCTGGCTGACCCGACTGCGCGAGCCGGGCGATGCGGCGCGGATCCGCATCACCCGCTGGGACGCGGCCTTGCGTCCGTTGGAGCGCCGCGAGGACGTCTCGGATCATGATCCGCGCACCCGGCCCTGGTTCACCGAGGCGCTGGAGACGCCCGGACAGGTCATCTGGAGTCAGCCCTACGTCTTCTCCTCGCTCCGGGTGCCGGGCGTCACGGCCGCCATCGCCTGGTCGAACGCCGGGCTAAACGCCGGCCAAGCGCGTGTCACGGCCATGGACGTGACGCTCCAGAGCATTCTCGACGCGATCAAGAGGCTCGCCATCGGCGAGCAGGGACAGGGTTTTCTCTTCAGTGGCGAGGGCGGCGTCTTCATCCCGCCCGCGTCGACCGACGCCTTGAACCACGACCATCAGGCCAGCGGCTTTTTCTCGGCCCAGACACGGCTTGGCGGACCGCTTCAGTTCGACGCCGTAGCGGCCTGGAAAGCCGTCGGCGCGCCGCGTGACGACCTGGTACGCTTTCACAGCGGCGGCGAGGACTGGTGGGGCGGTTTTCGCCCCTTGACCGAGGATGCCGACGGCGCCTGGATCGGCGTGGTCCTGCCGGTCTCCGAGACCCTGACCATCCTGCAAAGCCGCTGGCACATCATCGCCTTCACCGCGCTCGGCATCCTCGCCGCCAGTCTCGGTCTCGCCCTGTTGGTGGTGCGCAAATACAGCCGTCAACTGCGCGACCTGCCCAAGCTCAGTCTCGATCGGCGCCGGCTGGAGCAGGATCTGCGGGAGCTGCTCGCCGCCGGCGAGGGGACGCATCTGGAATTCAAATCCACCATGCGAATGAACCTCCACACCCAGACCGCAGGCAAGGAGATCGAACTCGCCTGGCTCAAGGGCGTGGCCGCCTTCCTCAATACCGAGGGCGGCATCCTGCTGATCGGGGTCGCCGACGATGGGGCCGTGCTCGGCATGGCCGCCGACAAATTCGAGAATGAGGACAAGTGTCAGCTCCATTTCAAGAATCTGCTGAACCAGCATCTGGGACCGGAATACGCGCGTTTCGTGCGTTTCTATCTGTACGATCTCGACGGACGGCGCATCGGCGCCGTCGAGTGCGAGCGCGCCGACGCACCGGCCTTTCTGCGCGACGACAAACAGCGCGAGCTGTTCATCATCCGCAACGGTCCGTCCAACATCGAACTCTCCATCAGCCGGGCGCTCAATTATATTCGGGGCCACTATTAAACCGCGTCCGGCGGTCATGCACGGTCCGGACGCGATCGAAGATCCACGATCTTTGCGCATTCCCTGCACGAGCGATGCACCCTCGCCCTTTATTCTCTCTCGTCGGAGCCCAACCGCTCCGCTGATAATAAATTTCATGAAGATTACCGGAATCGCCTTTATTCTCTCTCGTCGGAGCCCAACCGCTCCGCCGCACTCGGGAGGCCCAAGCGCCAACCGATCCCGCAACCGAATCGAGAGGAATGACGGCATGAAAGACTCACGCATCCGCACCGGACTCACAGGCATCGCCGCCGCGGGCCTGCTCATCGGCGCATCGTTCATCGGCCCCGCCCAGGCCAGACCGCACGAAGGCGGGGGCCTCGATCCCGCGCAACGCGTCGAGACGCGCATCGAACGAATGACCGACCAACTCGGCCTGACCGAGGCGCAGCAGGCGGAGATTCGCAAGATCCTGGAGGCCGAGCGCGCGCAACGCGACCTGCAACGTCAGGCGCTGCGCGATCAGATCGACGCGGTTCTGACCGACGAACAGAAAGCCAGGCGCGACGCCGCCATGCAGACGCGCCTGGACCGCCGTCTGGAACGCATGACCGAGCGGCTCGACCTCACCGACGAGCAGGTCGCCAGCATCAAGGCCATTTTCGATGAGCAACGGACCAATCCGGACCTGAACCCGAGCGACGCGCGCGAGCGGATCTCGGCCATCCTGACCGATGAGCAGCGCGCGGTCATCAATGATCGGTCGAAGCGCCATTCCGGGTCCGATCGGCAAGATTCCCGCGAACCGACCGACCGCGACCGCCTCTGACCGAGACGTCCGCGCGCGAACCCTGGAGCCCGGATGCAGCGTACCCGCTCACCCGAAGGCTCCCGGATTGTCCAGATCAACAGATCCAACGAAGGCCGTTTTCTGAAAATTTTATATATGTGCTCGGGTCAAATAGACAGGATTAACAGGATTTTACAGGATGGACAGGGTTTTATAATCACTGCTGATTATCCTGTTCATCTTGAGAAATCCTGTTAATCCTGTCCATTGACGACCTTTCACTGGGTATCAGGTTTCTCAGGGAATCACCTAAACTAAGCGGACTTGGTTCAGTTGGTGAAACCCTGGATCCCCATCTCATCCTCAGAAACGCCAGCCAGTCGGACCGATTGCCAAGACATTGAACGACTCCATCCGCCTGCGCGGCCTGCGCCAGAACAATCTGAAAAACCTCGATCTGGATCTGCCGCTCGGCAAACTGATCGTGGTGACGGGCGTCTCGGGTTCGGGTAAATCGTCGCTCGCCTTCGACACGGTCTACGCGGAAGGTCAGCGCCGTTACGTCGAGACCTTCTCGCCCTACGCCCGCCAGTTCCTCGACCGCATGGACCGCCCGGCGGCGGATCGCATCGAGGGCATCCCGCCAGCCATCGCCATCGACCAGACCAACCCGGTGCGTACCTCGCGTTCCACCGTCGGCACCATGACGGAGCTGAACGATTATCTCAAGCTGCTGTTCGCGCGCGCCGCCCGGCTGTTCTGTCATGGCTGCGGGCGCGAGGTCCGGCGCGAGTCCGCCGAGGACATCTGGACCGCGTTGACCGCCATGCCCGACAGCGATGCGCGGCAGGTGATCATCGCCTTTCCGGTACCAGTCCCGGCCTCGCTCGGCACCGAGGCGGTCAAACAGATGCTCGCCCAGCAGGGCTATGTGCGACTGCTGCGCGAGGACGCGGACCGCATCGAGGTCATCCAGGATCGCCTGCGACTCACGCCGGACCACCGCGGACGCGCCATCGAGGCGCTGGAAACCGCGCTCGCCAAGGGCCATGGCCGCGCCCTGGTCTATCCGCTGGATGAGGACCGGCAGCTCGGCGCGCCCTGGCGTTTTTCGAGCGACCTGCACTGTCCGGATTGCGACATCGTCTATCGCGACCCGGCGCCGCATCTGTTTTCCTTCAACTCGCCCGCCGGCGCCTGCGAGACCTGTCGCGGCTTCGGTCGCACCATCGGCATCGACTGGTCGCTGGTGGTGCCGGATCCGTCCAAGTCGCTGATCGAAGGGGCCATCAAGCCGATTCAGTCGGACAGCTACTCGGAGGTTCAGGAAGAGTTGATGGGTTTCGCGCATCGGCGCGGCATCCCCACCGACGTGCCCTGGCGCGATCTGACCGAGGCCGACCGCGACTGGGTCATCGAGGGCGAGGGGTCCTGGGATGACGGGGTCTGGTACGGCATCCGCCGCTTCTTCGACTGGCTGGAGGGGCGCAGTTACAAGATGCATGTGCGGGTGCTGCTCTCGCGCTATCGCGCCTATGACACCTGCTCCGCCTGCCATGGGGCGCGACTCAAGGACGAGGCGCTCGACTGGCGGCTCGGCGATCAAGCGCTGGCGGATCGGACGCTGGCCCAGGCGGATCGCTTCCGGCATGCCCGTGTCGGCATGCCTCGCGGCGTTTGGGAAACCCTGCCCGGTCTCAATCTCCATGATCTGATGCAACTGCCGCTCGCGCGCGCCCACGCCTTTTTCGAGGAACTGACGTTCGATGGGGCCATGGATCAGGCGATGGACCTGCTGCTGACCGAGATCCGCGCCCGGCTGCGTTATCTCCGCGAAGTCGGGCTGGGCTATCTGACCCTGGACCGCCAGTCGCGTACCCTGTCCGGCGGCGAGGTGCAGCGCCTGAACCTAACCACGGCGCTCGGGACCGCACTGGTCAACACGCTATTCGTGCTCGACGAACCCAGCATCGGTCTGCATCCGCGCGACCTGGACCGGATCACGGACATCCTGCGCCAACTGCGCGATCGCGGGAACTCGCTGCTGGTGGTCGAGCATGATTCCCAGGTGATGCTGGCCGCCGACCGGATCATCGACATCGGTCCCGGCCCTGGCGAACAGGGCGGACGGATCGTCTTTCAGGGGACGCCGGCGGAACTGCTGGCCGCGCCCGACTCGCTCACCGGCGACTATCTCGCCGGCCGCCGCCGGGTTGCCTCGCCCCGCGCCCCCGACCTCCCGACGGCGGACAGCGCCTGGATCCGCGTCCACAATGCCCGCGCGCACAACCTCAAGGGAATCGATGTCGGGATTCCGCTCCACCGGCTGGTGGTGGTGACCGGTGTCTCGGGCTCGGGCAAATCGACCCTGGTGCAGGATGTGCTCTACCCCGCCCTCTGCCAGCGCAAGGGACACCCGGAGAGCACGCCGGGCGAGCATGACGGCATCGATGGAGACGAGGCGATCGCCGATGTCCTGCTGCTCGACCAGTCCAGCATCGGACGCACCTCGCGCTCCAATCCGGCCAGCTATGTGGGCGCGCTCGACGTGCTGCGCAAACGCTTCGCGAGCGCGCCGCTGGCGAAAGAGCGCGGCTACACCGCCGGCACCTTCAGCTTCAACAGTGGTAACGGACGCTGCCCGACCTGCGGCGGCAACGGCTTCGAGCATCTGGAGATGCAATTCCTCGCCGATGTCTATCTGCGCTGTCCGGACTGCAACGGACGGCGGTATCGCGACGCCGTGCTCGAAGTCGGAATCAGTGGTTCCGTCGATGGCTCGCCCACCCGCTCCATCGCCGAGGTGCTGGAGATGACCGCCACCGAGGCGCTCGCCTGGTTCGCCGCTGACCGGGATCTGCAACACGCGCTGGAGCCGCTGCAAGCGGTTGGTCTGGGCTATCTGCGACTCGGTCAGCCGGTGCCGACGCTCTCCGGCGGCGAGGCGCAACGGCTCAAGCTCGCCGGTTATCTGGCCAAGTCGGGGCGCCGCCGTGCGCGCGATGGCGGGCTGCTGTTTCTGCTCGACGAACCCACCACCGGACTGCATTTCGCCGACATCGCCGTTTTGCTCGTTGCCTTCCGCCATCTGATCGAACAGGGCCATTCGTTGCTGGTCATCGAGCACAATCTGGACGTGATCGCCGC
The DNA here is from genome assembly GCF_903866365.1 of uncultured Thiocystis sp. Taxonomy (GTDB): domain Bacteria; phylum Pseudomonadota; class Gammaproteobacteria; order Chromatiales; family Chromatiaceae; genus Chromatium. Next base: position 18,185 of record NZ_CAIPNF010000060.1, on the reverse strand, counting down.
CGCCGACTGGTTGATCGATCTCGGCCCGGAGGGCGGCGAAGGGGGCGGCGAGGTCCTTTGTTGCGGGACGCCGGCGCAGGTTGCCGAACACCCGGCCAGCCACACCGGACGCGCGCTGCACGGCCATCGCCGGGCACTCGTCACCGAGTCGTCCGCCATCGCGTATCGGATTCAGCAGCCGACACCCGCGCCTCACTCGCCACGCGACACGGACCATTCGATTTCCATCCTGCACGCCCGCGAGCACAACCTGAAGGATCTGACGCTCTCGATTCCGCGCGACCGGTTCACCGTCATCACCGGCGTCTCCGGCAGCGGCAAGAGCACCCTGGCCTTCGACATCCTTTTCGCCGAGGGTCAGCGGCGTTATCTGGAGTCGCTGAACGCCTATGCCCGCCAATTCGTGCAACCCGCCGCCCGCGCCGATGTCGACGCCGTTTACGGCATCCCGCCCACCATCGCCATCGAGCAGCGCACCAGCCGGGGCGGGGCCAAGAGTACCGTCGGCACCCTGACCGAGATCCACCATTCGCTGCGCCTGCTCTACGTCAAACTGGGCGTCCAGCACTGCCCGGACTGCGCCATCCCCATCGAGCCAATGACCCGCGACGTCATCCTGGCGCGACTGCTGCGCGATCACGCCGGTCAACGGATCAGCCTCATGGCTCCCATGGTCATCGCCCGCAAGGGACTCTACAACGAACTCGCCGCCTGGGCCGCCGGCAAGGGCTGGCCGCTTCTGCGCGTGGACGGCGCGCCCGTCGGAACCGCCGACTGGCCCCGGCTCGACCGCTTCCGCGAGCACTCCATCGACCTGCCGCTCGGCGAACTGGAGATCGATCCGTCCGCCGAACCGGCCCTGCGCGCCCTGCTCGATCAGGCGTTGGATCTGGGCAAGGGGCAGGTCCGCGCGGTCCAGCTCGAACAGGCGCGTTGGGGCACCGAAACCCCCTACTCCACCGCGCGTGCCTGTCCCGGCTGCGGTCGCGTCTTCCCCGAACCCGATCCGCGTCTCTTCAGTTACAACTCCAAGCACGGCTGGTGCCCGGACTGTTTCGGCACCGGTCTGGCGCTGACCGGCTTCGACGGCGAGCAGACCGGCGAGGAAGGTCAATGGCTGGAATCCGTGGGTCAGCGCACCCCGGCCTGCCCCGCCTGCCAGGGCGCGCGACTCAATCCCGAGGCGCTGGCGGTGCGCTTTCGGGAGCGTTCCATCGCGGAACTCTCGGCCCTGACCGTCGACCGGATCGCCGCCGTCCTGGACGGCTTGGAACTGAACCCGCGCGAGACCGCCATCGCCCGCGACCTGCTGAGCGAGGTCCGCCACCGGCTCGCCTTTCTCGCCGAGGTCGGACTCGGTTATCTGGCGCTCGACCGCGCCGCGCCCACGCTTTCGGGCGGCGAGGCCCAGCGCATCCGGCTCGCGGCCCAGCTCGGTTCCAATCTGCAAGGCGTCTGTTATGTGCTGGACGAGCCCACCATCGGGCTGCATCCGCGCGACAACCGACTGCTGCTCGATACCCTTGCCCGACTCCAGGCCAAGGGCAACACCGTCGTGGTGGTCGAACACGACGAGGAGACCATCCGGCGCGCCGACCATGTCATCGACCTGGGTCCGGGCGCCGGAACGCGGGGCGGCGAGATCGTCGCGCAAGGCACGGCCGAGGAGCTGATCGCCAACCCGAACTCAGTCACGGGCCGCTTTCTCGGGCGTCGCCAGCACGCCGCCAGCGCGCCGCGCTCCACGGGTCGCGGAACCGACTGGCTGACGATCAAGGGGGCAAGACTACACAACCTTCAGGATCTGGACGCGCGACTGCCGCTGGGACGGCTGGTCTGCGTGACCGGCGTCTCCGGCTCGGGCAAGTCGACCCTGGTGCGCGAGGTGCTGGCCGGCAGTCTCGGCCATCTGTTGACCACCAAACCGCCCGCCACGGGGCGTGCCGGCAAGGGCGATCTGGTCGGCTGCCGGAGCCTCGCCGGCTGGCAGGGGCTCGCGCGCATCCTGGAAGTCGACCAGACCCCGATCGGCAAAACGCCACGCTCCTGTCCCGCCACCTATGTCGGCTTCTGGGACGGCATCCGGCGTCTGTTCGCGGCCACCCCGGAGGCGCGCATCCTCGGCTGGGGAGCGGCGCGGTTCTCCTTCAACACCGCCGACGGCCGCTGCCCGGCCTGCGAGGGTCAGGGCATCCAGACGCTGGAGATGAGCTTTCTGCCGGACGTGCGCATGACCTGCGAGGTTTGCGGCGGCCGCCGTTTCGACCGCGAAACGCGCGAGGTGCTTTTCAAGGGGCTCGACATCGGGCAGATGCTGGCGCTCAGCGTCGACGAAGCCATCGGGATCTTCGCCGCGCATCCGGCGATCCATCACGCACTGACGCTGCTCGCGGACGTGGGGCTGGGGTATCTGCGCCTCGGCCAACCCAGCCCGACGCTCTCGGGCGGCGAGGCCCAGCGCATCAAACTGGTCACCGAACTCGCCAAGGCGCGCCCGAGCGCCGACGGCAGCGCCAGCCGCCCGACGCTCTATGTCCTCGACGAGCCCACGGTCGGCCTGCACATGGCCGATGTCGAGCGCCTGATCGGCGTCCTGCAACGCCTCGTCGACGCCGGACATTCGGTCCTGGTCATCGAACACAATCTGGACCTGATCGCGGCGGCCGACTGGATTCTCGATCTGGGGCCGGAAGGCGGGGACGCGGGCGGGCGGATCGTCGCGCAGGGTACGCCGGAACAGGTCGCTTTCTCCGGCGACGCGCCGACCGCATGCGCCTTGAGTCGGCACCTGGGCCGGTGATCCGTTCGCACGGTGTCGTTAATACCGAGAATGGCCGGCACGCCACGGCGATCAGGCGTTTACGGGAGTCCAGGGACCAGATCGATCCGGCGCCCGACCCCGCCCTCGATGAAGCCCGCGCCATAGACTTGGCGCAGCGCGGCCCTGGCGGCATCGCCGGTGCAGTGGGTCGGCACCACCTCGGTGACGCCAAGCTGGCGCAGCGAGGCAATGGCCCGCGCGATGGCGGGGGCATCGGCGTACATCAGATGGAAACCGCCGATCGCCCAACGGACGGGCTTGCCATCCGCCGACCGGGTCTGCTCGACGAGCCGCTCGATGCCCGGATGCGAGCAGCCGCCGATGACCGCGAGCGAGTTTCCCAGATCCAGCACCAGCGCCTGCTCCGGCGGATCGGCCGCGAGCATGCCGGTGGAGCGCATGCCGGGAGCCAGTTCGCGGGGTTCGGAACCGACGACGATCAACTCGCCGCAGAGACCTTGCAGGTCATGGATGAGATGCTTGGAAAAACCCTCGTGGACGACCACTGTCGCGCTCGGGTTGAGTTCCAGGATCGAGTCCAGACCGCCGATATGGTCCCAATGCGCATGGGAGAGAAAAAGCATGTCCAGCCCGGCGGGGTCGATGTCCAGCGCGCGCATGTTTTTGAGCAGAACGCGGCCGTTGCTCCCGGTATCGAAGAGGACGGTCCGAGCTGGCGTGCGAATGAGCGCGGAGAAACCCCAGAGGGTCTGGAGTCCGGGCAGGCCGGGAAAATTGTCGAACAGAATGGTGAGGGTAGCGGTTTCCATGCGGACTCGGATCAATGGTGCGCGATGACCTTGTCGGTAAAGAGATAATCCTTGAGCTCCTTGTCGAAGCTCGGATCCTTGCGGCGGATCCATTCCAGCACCATGGCGGCATGCTCCTTTTCCTCGTCGCGGTTATGCGCCAGGATCGCCTTCAGATCCGCGTCCTTGCAGACATCGACCCGCTGGTTGTACCAGTCGACCGCTTCCAGTTCTTCCATCAGCGAGATGATGGCCCGGTGCATGTCGCGGGTTTCGTCAGACAGTTCCTCGGTCGGCTCGTGATAGCCCTCGTTCGCCATGGTCGGATCTCCAGTCATCAGGGTGAAGGGTGGCAGCGCGCCAGTGCGCTGGCGTGCTCGGTTGAGGTGATTTCCTGAAAAAAATCTACTCACAGAGAGGCTGTTAATGGACAGGATTCACAGGATTTCGCAAGGGATTAACAGGATGTAAATCCCGATTTTCTTAATCCTGTCAATCTTGAAAAATCCTGTGAATCCTGTCCATTCGCAGCGTTGATTCTGGGTCGAAACGCTCCCGGAAAACGCCTTAAAGCGCGCCCAGAGCGTTCGAACCATTGTGGAAAAAACGCATGCCATGCTGGACGCGGTTTCGATTGTCCGGTGTCCGAAGCGGAAAGACAATGCTGAAACGCCATCGCCAGGATCCGATTCAAGGTCGACCGTCGAGACGAAGAGTTCAATACCCGTGGTGACGGAGGGTCTCGATGAGGATTTCGCGATTGCGGTAGCGGACATCCTGCCCGAGCGCCACGTAGATGACCTGCTCGGCGATGTTGGCGGCGTGATTCCCGATGCGTTCCAGAGCGTGCGCGGCGGTCAGCAGGCAGACCGTCTGACGCGCTGTCAGACTCTCTCGATCCAGTTCTCCCAGGAGCTTACGCGCCCCGTTGGATGCCTGATAGAGAGTTGGCTCATCCTCGAAAATGTTGAGCGCGCCCGCGACATCGAAGGTGGCCACGGCCTTGATGCTACGCTCGAACATGCAGCAAGCCTTGTCGTCGAGCTGACGCAGCACGTCTCTCAGGGGCTCCGACAGCAGGTCGGAACCGGCGTCCAGATCCCGCAGCTCCAACGCCTGGCGGGCGATCCGCACCGCCTTGTCGCCCGCGCGCTCCACGTCGGCGGCGATCTTGGAGAGGGCCAGCACGATGCGCAGATCGACCGCGGCGGGCTGGCGGCGCGCGATCACCAGGAAGACCTCCTCGTCGGCATCGAGCGACAGAAAATCGATCTGGGGCTCGCGGTCGAGCACCCAGAACGCCTGGCTGTCTTCCCGATCCAGCAGCGCCTTCACGGCAGACTGCGTCTGCTCCACCACGCGCTCGCCCATCTCTAGGATGATCCCGCGCAACTTCGCGAGTTCCAGATCGTAGCGACGCACGGTATGCCCGCTGGCGAGATCGACGATAGGCTTGAGGGAACGGTCGTCGGTCATTACCCAAACCGCCCGGTGATGTAATCTTCCGTCAATTTATGCTGGGGGTTGGTGAAGATATGGTTGGTCTCGCCGACCTCGATCAGATCGCCCAGATGGAAATACGCGGTGCGCTGCGAGACGCGGGCGGCCTGCTGCATCGAGTGGGTGACGATGGCGATGCTGTAGTTCTGGCGCAGTTCGTCGATCAACTCCTCGACGATGGCCGTGGCGATCGGATCCAGCGCCGAGCAGGGCTCGTCCATCAGGATCACCTCGGGCGAGACGGCGATGGTGCGCGCGATACAGAGCCGTTGCTGCTGACCGCCGGAAAGACCCGTGCCGGGCTGGTCGAGACGATCCTTGACCTCGTTCCAGAGCCCGGCCTTTTTCAGGCTGTCCTCGACCAGCGCATCCAATTCGGCCTTGTTATTGGTCAACCCATGAATGCGCGGCCCGTAGGCGACGTTTTCGTAGATGGACTTGGGGAAGGGATTCGGCTTCTGAAAGACCATCCCGACCCTGGCCCGCAGGGGCACAGGATCAAGCCCCTTATCATAGATCTCCTGCCCGTCGAGCTGGATCGAGCCGGTGACCCGACATCCGTCAATGGTGTCGTTCATTCGGTTCAAGCAGCGCAGGAAGGTGGACTTGCCGCAGCCCGAGGGTCCGATCATGGAAACCACTTCATTCTTGCCGATATCCAGGCTAACGCCCTTGATGGCCTGTTTACTGCCATACCAGACGTCGACCTCCCGACAGGTCATGCGCGGATCGACAGCGGTGAAGTCGCCAACCGTTTCGCGCGAATGCTGGGAGTTCGCCAGCTCGGCGGCGCTGATCGCGCCAGTCGCCTTTTCCATTGCTTCCACTGTAGTACTCATTTTCTTGGTGAAACCTCGAAATGGATTGAGCTAACCGCCAGCGCCTACCAGCGACGCTCGAATTTACGCCTGAGCAGGACGGCAGCCAGATTCATCAGAAACAGGAAAGCCAACAGCACCATGATGGCCGCTGAGGTGCGCTCGACAAAGCCACGCTCAGGACTGTCGGCCCAGAGATAGATCTGCACCGGCAGGACCGTCGCGGGATCGGTAAAGCCGCCAGGGACATCGACGATGAAGGCGATCATGCCGATCATCAGCAGGGGCGCGCTCTCGCCAAGCGCGCGCGCCATGCCGATGATGGCGCCGGTCAGCATGCCCGGCAGGGCCAGCGGCAGCACATGATGGAACTGGGTCTGCAATGGCGAAGCGCCGACCCCGAGCGCGGCCTCGCGGATCGACGGCGGTACCGATTTCAGCGATACGCGGCTGGCGATGATGATGGTTGGCAGGGTCATGAGGGTCATCACCAGCGCCGCGACCAGCGGCGTGGATCGCGGAATGCCGAAGAAGCCGATAAAGACCGCCAGCCCCAGCAGACCGAAGACGATGGAAGGAACGGCTGCCAGGTTATTGATGTTCACCTCGATCAGATCGGTCCAGCGGTTCTTCGGCGCGAACTCCTCCAGATAGAGCGCGGCGCCGACGCCGATCGGAAAGGAGAGAGCCAGGGTCAGCAGCAGGGTGTAGAAGGATCCCATGAGCGCCCCGGCAATTCCCGCCAGCTCGGGCTCGCGCGAGGTGCCATGCGTGAAAAAGATCGTATTGAAGCGCTTTTCGATCCGCCCCTGTTTCTCAAGTCGGTCAACCCAGCCGAGCATGTCATCCTTAACCCGCCGATCGCCCTGCGCGATATCGCGGTCGATCGTGCCCTTGACCAGCATATCGATGTCGTCATCGGCCAGCACCCAGATTTCCTGGGTTGTGCCGATCAGGCTGGGATTATCCATGACCTGCTCGCGCAGAAGGTCAGCGGCGCCCACGCTCACCATGGAATTCAGGAGCCGCAACTCGCGGCGTTCGGTGACCTCGGGGAAGGTCTGGCGGAGCGCGGCCTTGATGGGGGCCATGTAGTCCGCGTTGGCAAGCGCCTGCGCATCCGGCGTGCCCGCCGGATCGATACCCTCCAGGGTCAGGGCGATGGGCAAGCGGATATAGGTCTGCTGAAAGGCCGTATAGCCCTTGCTGACGATATCGGCAAATAGCAGAACGACAAATGCCAGTCCGAGAATGACCGCAATCAAGCCAACCAGCCGGAAGCGACTCTCCCGGGCATAGCGCCGCTTCAGCGATGCGTTGACGATATCGATGGCGTGTCGCGGCGGCGCGCCCGGCGTGCTGGCGTCTAGGTTATTCATATTGCTCCCGATATTTGCGCACGATCGATAGGGCGACGATATTGAGTGTCAGGGTCACCAGAAATAGCGTCAAACCCAGGGCGAAGGCCGCGAGCGTCTTGGCGCTATCGAATTCCTGGTCGCCAGTCAGCAGGGTCACGATCTGCACCGTCACCGTGGTCACGCTATCGAGCGGATTGGCGGTCAGGTTGGCGGACATGCCGGCGGCCATCACCACGATCATGGTTTCGCCGATCGCCCGCGAGACGGCCAGCAGGATGCCGCCGACGATACCGGGAAGCGCGGCGGGCACGATCACCCGGCGGATGGTCTCCGATTGCGTCGCGCCCAGCGCATAGGAACCGTCGCGCATGGACTGGGGCACCGCGTTGATGACGTCGTCCGACAGGGAGGACACGAAGGGGATGATCATGATACCCATGACCAGACCGGCGGCCAGGGCACTCTCGGAGGCGACTTCCAGCCCGATCGACGCACCTAGATCGCGGATGACCGGCGCCACGGTCAAGGCCGCGAAGAAGCCGTAGACCACGGTCGGGATGCCGGCCAGCACCTCAATCACGGGTTTGGCCACCGCGCGCACGCTGCGCGAGGCATATTCGGACAGGTAGATGGCCGACATCAGACCGATGGGCACCGCCACCAGCATGGCGATCAACGAGACCATCAAGGTTCCGGTGAAGAGCGGAATGGCCCCGAAGGCGCCGGTCGCGCCGACTTGATCGGCACGCAGCGCGATCTGCGGGCTCCATTTGGTGCCGAGGAAAAACTCGACCGGCGAAACCAATTCAAAGAACCGCAGCGACTCGAACAGGACCGAAAGGATGATCCCCAGGGTCGTCAGGATCGCGATCGACGAAAAAACGATCATGATCGCCAGAAAGATGGATTCGACCCGATTGCGCGCGCGCATCTGGGGCCCGGTTCTCCTCCATGCGTAAGCCATGCCGCCAAGCGCCACGGCCAACACGGCCAGCCACATGGACCAGGTGGCGATGAGTTCCAGCCGCGCGTACTGATCGGCGGCGGCCTGGACCTCCGGGGTCACGGTGGCCGAGACGATGTTGCCAGTCGCCAGATTCTTGATATCGTTGAGGATCAGATCGATACGCCCGGCGGACTGGCCCTCAAGCATATCCGGGGACAGATGCGCGGTGACGAGACTGGTGACGATCTGATCCTGAAACCCGACCCATAACCCCATCAGCAGGAGGGCCGGAATGCCGGCCCAGAGTGCGGCATACAGGCCGTAATAAGATGGCAGCGAATGGAGTGCATTAATTTGGGTCAGACCGCCAACGCTAGAGACGGCGCGCTTGATGCCTAGTTGATAGGCGACGGCCATGACCGCGAGCAGCGTGAGAATGAGGATCCAGGCGTACATCGAAATTCCGCTTGGTGAAACCAATGAAAGCCGTGGACCACTCGTGGTCCACGGCAGCTTGCGGGGCGTTCCCTACCTCGCCTGGTCGGGCGATCCGTGATTATTCAGGCTTGGACATGGGCTCCAGCGCCTGAGCGGACTTGGCGACACTGGCGCGTTCGGCATCGGGCAGCGAGATCAGACCCTTGTCGGCCAGATAGCCCTCGGGACCCCAGGCCTTGTCGCTGGTGAATTCGGCGACAAACTGCTTGATGCCGGGAATGGTCCCGACATGCGCGTTCTTGACATAGAAATAGATCGAGCGCGACACCGGATAAGACCCATCGGAGATGGTCTCGTAGGTTGGCTCGACACCGTCAATCTTGGAACCCTGCACCTTGTCGGTGTTCTGGTCGAGGAAGCTGTAGCCGAAGATGCCCAGGGCGTTCTTGTTGGACGCGAGCTTCTGCACGATCAGGTTATCGTTCTCGCCGGCCTCGATGTAGGCACCGTCCTCGCGGATCCCGCCGCAGACGGCCTTATGCATCTTCTCGTCGCTCTTCTTCAGCGCCTTGATCTCGGGAATGCTGTTGCAACCGCCTTCCATCGCCAGTTCGACGAACGCATCGCGGGTGCCGGAGGTCGGCGGTGGCCCCAGAACCTCGATCTTGGCATCAGGAAGGTCGGAGTTCACGTCCTTCCAGGTCTTGTTCGGATTGGGGACGAATTTTCCGCTGGCATCCGGGACATCCTTGGCGAGCGCCAGAAAGATGTCTTTCAATGTCAAATCGAGCTGGGGTGCCTTTTTGGAATTCGCGATGGCGATGCCATCGAAGCCGATCTTGACCTCGGTGATCTCCTTCGCGCCAGCCTTCTGACAGTTCTCGAACTCGGACGCCTTCATGCGCCGCGAGGCGTTGGTGATGTCGGGATGATCCACGCCCACGCCGGCGCAGAAGAGCTTCATGCCGCCGCCGGTACCGGTCGACTCAACCTTGGGGGTTTTGAAACCCATGGTGCGCCCAAAGGTCTCGGCGACAGCGGTGGAAAAGGGGAACACCGTCGAGGAGCCGACGATGTTGATGGTGTCGCGGGCCATGGCCTGAGTCGAGAGCGAGCCGGCCGCCAGCAGGACGGCGGTAGCGATCAGAGTCTTGTTCATCAAAGTGTCTCCCAGGAGATCGTTGAAACAGCGAGGCTGTATTGTGATCGTGGCTGATGCACATCATATGATGGCTTGATGACCATTTTATGACGGAGACACCCTGGCGGACCCTGCCCGATCCTGCTGGCAACGCCTCCCTCACTTCCCGCTCAACTGTCCCAACGAACGCACCAGACGCAAACTGGCATTGAAGAAATCGTCTTCGGGATGGTCCTTGCAAATCGCCCGAATGCGTAGCATGGCGGCGTCCAGTTCGGCGTCGCGCAGCACATCGCGACCGGTCGCGAGGTTGAGCCCGGTCACCAGACCGGCCAGCCACTCGCGATACCGCCGGTAGTCCTCGTCGGCGATGGGGGTCGACATGGCGTCCCGCGGCGCGGTCGCGAGAAAAGCGGAACAGGGCTTGACGCCATAGCCCCAGAGTGCGGGAACCGTCGTCGCAACCTCTGTCCCGGCGCCTGCCCAGCCCCCTGGAAAGGCCATCAGAGCCAACGCCAGGCTGGCCGCAAAGACGTTCGTTCCCGGTTTTAATCCATCGTTCATGCCATCTTTCCTTCATTTAGATGCGAATACCGATTCGCTAAGGTTATCATCGCAGAATTTGCCGGTTGACCGTGACTCCACCTATGCGCGTTTTGATGATCTCGGATGTCTATTTCCCCCGCATCACCGGCGTTTCGACGTCCATCCAGACCTTCGCGCGGGAGTTTGTCGGCAAGGGCCACGAGGTCACCCTGATCGCGCCGGAGTACGGCCACGACGCGCCGGAACCCTTTGAAATCCTGCGCATCCCCTCGCGCTATCTGCCGGTCGACCCCGAGGATCGCATGTTGCGGCCCCGCCAAATCCGCCGCCACGATGCCGATCTCGCGCGTCGCGGTTTCGACCTGGTGCATATCCATACGCCCTTTTTCGCGCACTACAACGGCCTCGGACTCGCCAAGCGGCTTGGCATCCCCGTGGTCGAAAGCTACCACACCTTTTTCGAGCAGTATCTCCATCACTATGTCTCCTTTGTTCCCTCAAGCTGGCTCCAGCGGGCGGCACGCTATTTCTCCGCGGCACAGTGCAACGATGTCGACGCCCTGGCGGTGCCTTCGCAGGCCATGCTGGACATTCTGTCGCGCTATGGCGTCAAGACGCCGGCCCGGGTGATTCCGACCGGGATCGAGCTGATTCAGTTCAGCCAGGGCGACGGCAGGCGTTTCCGCGCCCGCTACCGGATTCCGCTCGAACGACCGGTGCTGGTGCATGTCAGCCGTCTCGCCTTCGAAAAGAATATCGATTTTATCCTGCGCTCGCTCGCCCGCATCAAGACGCAGGTGCCCGACGTGCTGTTGGTGATTGTCGGAGAAGGCCCCGCCAGATCCCAACTGACGGCGCAGACCCAGGCATTGGGCCTCGCCGATCACACGCTGTTTACCGGCTATCTCAACCGGGACGGCAGTCTGGAGGATTGCTACTGCGCCGGCTCGGCCTTCGTGTTCGCCTCGCGCACCGAGACCCAGGGGCTGGTTCTGCTGGAGGCCATGGCGCTGGGCGTGCCGGTCGTGTCGACCGCAGTGATGGGAACCAAGGAGGTTCTGGCTGGGGGATTGGGATCGCTCATCGCGGACGAGGATGAGCAGGATTTCGCCGCCAAGGCCGTGCGTCTTCTCACTGATCCGGTCCTGCGCGAGCGATTGTCACGCGAGGCCGTCCAGCACGCACGCTCCTGGTCGGCCCCGGTGCTTGCCGACCGCATGCTGCAACTCTACGACCACGTCTCCGGGAACGGACTTCAGCAACCCGTGCCAGCGAGCAATCCAGGCTAGGCGATCTCGCGGATCAGGCGCCCGATCATTTCATCGCTGGCGCGCAGCACCTTGGCCGATGCCTCGACCTGCTGGACATTCTGCATTTGCTCCACCAGAGGCTTACTGATGTCACGCACGGCGCTCCCGTCCATCTGTCTGGCGCTGGCCAGTTCGGATGCATTGGCGCGCAAGCCCTCCATGCCGTTTTGAATCCCCCGCAGTCCCGCTTGACTGGCACCTGAAATCAACATGATCGCAATCTCGATTTAGCCGATGGCGTTCACTTAATCTTAGCCCACGCTCACGACAGCTATCCCTTGCGAGACCGCTTCTGTGACTTATTTCTCAGCGGAGTCCGCGCGCTCGGCCGCCCGCTCGGTCAACGCCCGCGCAAGCTCCGGCCCCAGATAGCGGTCGATCAGAGCACGCCCCAGATAGATCAGGGGCGTCAGCGCGATGGCGACGACGAATTTATAGAGATAGTTGACCGTCCCCACCGCCAGAAAGAATTCCATGGACCATTGCTGCGGTCCCAGCACGAAGGCGATGTAGAGCACCACGAAACTGTCGACCAGTTGCGACACCAGCGTCGAACCCGTCGCCCGCGCCCAGACATACCGATTCCCCGTCACCCGCCGGATGCGGTGAAAGATGGTCACATCGACGATCTGGCCGATCAGAAAGGCGATCACCGAACCGGCGATGATCCACATGCCCTGACCGAAGATCGCGCCGAAGGCCGCCTGCATGTCCGGCACGCCCCGTTCGGCCTGAATCCCCACCCACCAGCTTGCGGGGGCCAGGATGATCGCCAGATAGGCGAAGGCAAAGGCGTAGAGGATCAACCCGACGGTCAGGTAGGAGAGAAAGCGTACCCCGCGCCAACCGAAATATTCATTGATGATGTCCGTCATGATGAACACCACCGGCCACAGCAACACGCCCGCCGTGAAGCTCAGCGAACCGGACTGGCCGAACAGATTCCAGTCGAAGGGCGCCAGTCCGAGGGTGTCCTCCAGCGCGAAGATCTTCACGCCCAGGAACTCGGCGATCAGCGCATTGCAAACGAAGAAGCCGCCGAGGACGACGAAAAGCCGGGTCGGTCGGTCAAAGGTCATGACGGCTAAACCGCGCCCAGTCTGGCATGCGATGCTTGCGCATCGGTTCGGCCTCGCATGAACCAACAGACGCTGGCGCTGACGCGGTTTAAGGTTTTAATTGTTTTCATCGTTTCAACCGCCTCGACTCCTGGGAGCGCTGACATCCTGTCGGCCCTGGTGAAGTCGACATCCTGTCGACCGTGTCGAAACCGACCAGCCGACGCAAGACAACCCGCCACCATCCGACTGGAAGTCGGACGCACCCGAGGCCGACAGGATGTCGGCACTCCCCCAGGGCGGCGCTCTTGGTATACGTTTTTCTGGAAACTACCTTCGTTGGCAACGCCGACCCTCATTACCAACCCGCCCGAGGAGGGAAACAGCTCAGGATTTCGGCAGGGTCACGCCACGCTGGCCCTGGTATTTGCCGCCACGATCTTTATAAGACGTTTCGCAAACCTCGTCCGATTCGAGAAAGAGAATCTGCGCCACGCCTTCATTGGCGTAAATTTTCGCGGGAAGCGGTGTGGTGTTGGAGAATTCCAGAGTGACATGACCTTCCCATTCGGGTTCCAATGGGGTTACGTTCACAATAATCCCGCAGCGGGCATACGTGCTTTTTCCTAAACAAATCAATAACATATTTCGTGGAACACGAAAATACTCGATGGTTCTGGCAAGCGCGAAGGAGTTGGGCGGAATGATGCAGACATCGGACTTGAGATCGACGAAGCCGTTGGAATCGAAGTTTTTGGGATCGACGATGGCCGAATTGATATTGGTGAAGATCTTGAACTCGTCGGCGCAGCGGACATCGTAGCCATAGCTCGACGTCCCGTAGGAGATCACGCGCCCATTCTCGCCCTCGCGCACTTGTCCGGGCTCGAAGGGTTCAATCATCCCCTGCTCGGCCATTCGGCGGATCCAGCGATCGGATTTGATGGCCATCGGTCACCTCACATGAAAACAACCGGTGAGGGTACAACGATGGCGCGCGGCGAGCAAAACCAAAAAAGCAGGCAGCCGTTTATTCTGAGGTTCCCCCGAAATTTCGTCTTCCAAGGGTGACGTGGCATGACGGTCACATGGGAGACGAAGATGCAGAAGATTCCCCAGCAGGAGGTCAGCGTCAGCGGCGACCGCGCCGGGACGCGTGGCGGCACCGCCCCCGTCCAGTTCCTGAAAGACTGGATCCACACTCAGCAGGGAGAAAAGCAGGTCGCATGAGCCCCGACCCTTAAAAGACAAAAAACCGAGCGAAGTTTAGCAGACATCGAAACGATCGAACTGCATGCTGAATTGTCCACGCCCCTGGGTCAGGCTGCGGAGCGTGGTCGTGTAGCCCAGCAGCGGCTCCAGCGCGGCCTCGACCTGGATGACAACCTGATCGCCATTGGCTTCGGTATCCTGGATGACGGCGTGACGCGCCTGCAGATCTCCCAGCACCGCCCCGAGACACGCCTCGGGCACCACCACTTCGACCCGCATCATGGGATGCATGAGTCTGGGCGCGGCACTCTCCAGCGCCTTGCGCAGCGCCTTCGCGGTCGCGGCCGCGAGCGCCTCGGCGGTCGAAATCTTGCCAAACAGCTCAACCTCCGTGACCCGGACCGACAGATCCAGCACCTGGGCGCCCTGTAACGGACCCGAGCCAAGCCCGCCCCTGAGCCCCTCCTCGATGGCGCGCCATTGCACTGGATCGAGTTCGGCGCCCTCGGGCAGGAGGCGCGGCCTCAGCTCGAAGCGCTCGCCGCCACCGCGGGGCAGTGGCTCCAGGACAACGGCAACGCGGGCCATCCGCTCCGGTTGACGTGGATCGGCCGTCGGCGGCGGCGCGAACAGGGCATCGGCGGACGCGGCACGGCCGATGGTCTCGCGCACGGCCACGGCGGGGCGTCCGGTGCGCAGATGGATGCCGAATTCGCGCTCCATCCGTTCGACGACGATCTGCAGATGCAGTTCGCCCATGCCGCGCAGCAGTCGTTGACCGGTTTCGGGATCCTCTTCGACCCGCAGGGTGGGGTCTTCCTGCTGGATCTTGCCCAATACCTCCAGGAGTTTGTCTTCGTCGGTTCCCGCGGTGGGTTCGATGGCGAGCCCCAGGACCGGGGACAGGGTCGCGATGCGCTCCAGGTTCACCAGATGTCCCGGCGCGCAGAGGGTGTCGCCGGTCGAGGCGAAACGCAAGCCGGCCAGCAGCACGATCTGCCCCGCCTCGGCCTGATCGAGCTTGGTTTTCTTGCCCGCGTCCACCTCGAAGATGCGCGCCACCTGCTCGCGTTGAGCGCGGCCGTCGCCGGTCTGGAATTCGACGGCGTCGCCGGGTTTGAGCGTGCCGCGATAGACGCGCGCGAAGACGTGGCGGCGGCCGTCCCAGAGTTGAACCTTGAAGGCAAGCGCGGCGAGCGGGCCATCGCTGCCCATGCGGATCTCCTGGCGCTCGCCCGCGGGCGTGTCGGCGAGCGACGGCGGTCGATCCAGTGGCGCGGGCAGAAACTCGACGATGCCGTCGAGCAATGGCTGAACGCCGAGGTTGCGCAGCGCGCTGCCGCCGTAACAGGGGCACAGTTGCCCGGCCAGGGTTCCCTTGCGGATGGCCGCGCGCAGCGCGTCCGGATCCGGCTCCAGACCGGCAAGCACTTGGTCGGCCAGCGCGTCGTCCACCTCGGCCGCGGCCAGCAACAGCGCCTCCCGCAGATCGGCAACGCGGTCCCAGAGCGACGTGGGACAAGGTTCCGCGAGGAGCTGCTCGCCCTGCTCGCCGATGAACCGTATCCGCGTGCGGTCGATCAAATGGATCGCGCAATCCTGGTCCGGGATCGGTACGGTGATCGGGACCGGCTCGGTGTTCAGTCGACGTTTGACCGCCGCGAGGCTGCGGACATAATCCGCGCCGGGTCGGTCCATCTTATTGACGAAGAACAGCGCCGGGAGGTTAAAGTGCGAGCGCTGACGCCACACCGTCTCCGTTTGCGGCTCGACGCCGCGTACCCCGTCCAGGACCAGAATGCAGCCATCGAGCACCCGCATGGCACGCTCCACCTCGATGGTGAAATCCACATGGCCGGGCGTGTCGATCAGCTGCAGCAGGTGCTCGCGCCAGGGTGCCCTGGTCACGGCGGCGGTGATGGTGATGCCGTGCTGCTGCTCCTCGGCCAGGTAGTCCATGTGGGCAGCGCCATCATGCACCTCGCCCATCTTGTAGGAGGCGCCGGTATAAAAGAGGATGCGCTCGGTGAGCGTCGTCTTGCCCGCATCCACATGAGCGGCGACCCCGATATTGCGAACGTGCGACAATCGGGACGGTTTTTTCATCGGCTTTCAACCCATCGGGAGCATCAATCGGTATGAGTGGCTTGGATCTTTGCGGACGTCGACGGACATGGCTCGCGACGGCAATCTGCACCTCTTTGCTCGGCCTGGGCGCCGTGAACGGCGCCCAGGCCGAGACGTTCAGACTCGACAATCCAAACGACTCGGTCGTTGGGTTTCCGTTTTATTTTACGGCGCGCAACAAAGATACGCTGCTGGATATCGCCCGCCAGAACAATCTGGGCTACGATGACATGCGTCAGGCCAATCCCAAGGTTGACGTGTGGGTGCCCGGCGAGGGCAAGGAAGTGATGGTCCCGAGCTTTTTTGTGCTGCCAAACGTGCAACGCACCGGGATCGTGATCAATCGCGCCGAGAAACGGCTCTATTACTTTCCGCCCAATGACCCCAACCAGGTGCGGATCTATACGATCAGCGTCGGCAAGGACGCCATGGGGACACCGCTTGGCACCTTCAAGGTCATCGAAAAACGCAAGGATCCGACCTGGACGCCAGGGCCGAATGTCCGCGCCTCTCACGCGGCCCGCGGCGATATCCTGCCGGCACAGGTGCCGCCTGGGCCGGACAATCCACTCGGTCGATACGCCATGCGTCTGAGTAATCCGGATTATCTGATCCATGGCACCAGTATGCCCTGGGGTCTTGGCATGGAGGTGAGCGGGGGCTGCATCCGGATGTATCCCGAGGGCGTCGAGGAGTTATTTGGCCTGGTGAGCGTCGAGACGCCAGTCGCGATCATCGACCAGCCTTACAAGCTTGGATGGCGTGGAGACGAACTCTATCTGGAGGTCCAGACCGGAGAGAAGAGCGTGCGTCAGAGCGCGAGATCGGTGATTCCCGAATCGCTGTCAAACGCGGCGGAAGTCGTGATCGATTGGGAGGCGGTGGAGCGGGCGGTTCAGGAGGACTCCGGCGTCCCACAAGTCGTGGGACGCCGGAGTCAATCAGGCAATGGGACTTACTTGCCCATGATTTTCTGATACATCCGGTCCAGACGCTCGGTATTGGAGTTGCAGCAAGCCTGGGCACTGTTGGCGCTGTCCAGGGCTTGCTGAGCCATGTCACGAGCGGTCTGGTCGGTGGTGCAACCGCCGAGCAGGGAAACGCTCAGCAGCGCAGCGGCGGAAATGGAAGCGATTTTAACGATCTTGGTCATCGGTATGACTCCATAAAGTTGGCTATTAGGCCAAGTATTTATAACACATTGTGGCGGATGTTTCCGAACCTCGCGAGCTCCAGACATCAATACGCCAGCATCATTGTCAAAATCCGCACAAGCACGAAAAGACCCTGACTCCGGCGCGAGACTGATTAGCGACTCTGAAGTTTGAGGCGGCCCTTAAAGCTTGGATCAAATTTGATTCAACATCAAGCCCACAAGTGGTTTATTTGGATTTTTTTTGCCACGAGGTCATCGCCAGGGCTCTGCAATCATGCTAAAACCTTCCGTTCAAAGTTTTTTATTTTAATAAATTAAAAACTTTATCAATAATTTATGTCATAAATTACGGTTTTTCAGAGGGTGCTGTCGTCACCGTTGCCGCCTTTCGGTGCCGATATCTTCCACCACAACGCGGACCTGCCGAAGGACGGAAAAAGCCTCGGCGGATACTTTAAACCAACAAGTTGCATTATCGCCAAATGCGGGTTTTCCCCGTCCGCCCCTAGAGGGGAACGCGTGCATGGGGCACAATGCGACCGTCATCGCCTCGCCGAGCCTTCCGATCCGATTGAAGTCCTTTTCATGATGATGCCCCCCATGCCGCGATCGCTTCATTTGCTCCCATCCGCCCCGTCTTGCCTCGCCGCGTCCGGATCCCGCGCACTGCGACCCACCGTGCTCGCTCGCTGAGAGCTCAACGATGCGTCGCTACTATGGACGTGCTGTCCCAGCGCAAACCCAACCCCCCTTTCGCTGCGACGGCTTCGCGCGCGACGGCGTCATCC
Source organism: uncultured Thiocystis sp. (assembly GCF_903866365.1). GTDB lineage: Bacteria > Pseudomonadota > Gammaproteobacteria > Chromatiales > Chromatiaceae > Chromatium. The sequence goes on along the minus strand of NZ_CAIPNF010000060.1, from coordinate 214 downwards.
ACGCGATCTCGGGCGACTCGCTGCCATTGAGTCGGCTGCCGCCCTTTCTGCGAGCGCTGTTAGTGACCGACGGCACCGTCACCAAGATCCTGGAAGCCTATTTCTGGGAACCGGTCGCCGTGGACACCCTTGAGCAGCGCTTCGAGGTCGCGACGGAAGCGGTGCCCTGGATCCAGGTCAGTCCTGGAGACCGCTGCCTGATCCGGGACGCCCG
>NZ_CAIPNF010000059.1 GCF_903866365.1 uncultured Thiocystis sp. | reverse complement strand
GAATACAAAGCACTCAAAAACGTGCACTGGATTCTTCGCAAACGGCGTCGTGAACTCACCTCGGATGAACGCAAAATTTTAAATCGCCTCTTTCAGCAGTCGCCTAGGGAGTTCAATCTGACGCAAAAAGGCGCCAGATGATTCATGCAGGTTTTTCGTTGCAGGTGAGGGCGGCGATGCGCCTGCTGTCGTTTCGCCGGCCGGTCTCGACAGCCTCGCCGCGCCAGGGCACACTTCGCGCCCCGGTGATCTGAGCACTGAATTGAAGAGCGCGAGTGCCGATGGAGACCTTCAAGAGCCCGGTGGCCCGATTGGCCCGACTGTTCCAGACCTCGCGCGATGCGTGGAAGGCCAAGGCCTTGGACAAGCAGCGGCGTCTGCGCGCGGCACAGATCAAGATCCGGGATTTGGAAGCGAGCCGTGCGCAGTGGAAGGCGCGCGCACTGGCGGCCGAGGCCGAGGCGGCGCGCCGAGACGCGGAGCCCACGCCGAGCGCCGAGGCGGATGAACCGGACGCGCCCGCTCAGTGTCTCGCCCGGTTGCCCCCGGCCGGTCATCATCATTCGCTCCTGGTCATGCAACTGACGCTGCAGATGTATCTGAATGCCGGGCTCGGCAGTCGAGGGGTGCCCCGCATCCTGCACCTGCTCGCCCCGTGGTTTCCAGTGGGCGTACCGGCCTATACCACGGTGCTCAACTGGGTCTACCGCTGTGGGTTGGCGGTGCTCCAGCGTCCACCGGAGCGGCGTGAGGATTGGATTTATGTCGTCGATCACACGCTGGCCCTGGGCGTCGCGAAGTGCCTCGTGATCCTGGGAATCCCCGCCAGCCGGCTGGTCGAGACCGGTTATAGCCCCCGTCATCACGCCATGCAGGTGCTCGCCGTGGCGGTGACGGAGCACAGCACCGGGGCGTGGGTCGCGGCACGGCTGTGGGAGGTCGCCCAACGGACCGGTCTCCCGCTGCAGATCGTTGCCGATCATGGTAGCGATCTGCACAAGGGGATCGCCCTGTTTCAGCAGGACCATGCCCCAACCTGTGTTGAGACGTATGACATTTCCCACCGCATCGCCACGCGGCTCAAGGCCGAATTAACGCCGGACGCACGTTGGAATGGGTTTCTGGCGCACGCCCGCGCGACGCTGGCGTCTTTTCAGCAGACTGACCTGGCTTTTCTGTTGCCACCACGTCAACGCACTAAGGCGCGCTTCATGCACTTCGAGGTCCATGTCGAGTGGGCGCAACAGGTCCTGGCCTACGAGGATCGGGGGGATTTCAGCGCCATTCGCCGCCCCTGCGTCCTGAGTGTCACCGCCTGGGAGCACCTGCGCGGGCGCCTGGGCGCGACCCGCGTCCAGCCCCTGCGCCCCCTGATCGGCTACCGCTATCCCGACAAGACGGCGTTTAGCCAGACCCTGCAAGCGGCGTCCGACCTCACGCTGGACGATCTTGACGACGCCTTCTGGGATCTCGCCGACACCGGACGCGCGCGCTTTCTGCAAGGCTTTGCCTGGGTGAGATCCTACCGCGATGACCTGGTGGTCTACGCCCAGATGATGGAGCAGTCCAAGGCGATTCAGGCATTCCTCAAGTCCGAGGGGCTGCACGCCGGTGTCTGTGAACCCCTTCGCGCCACCCTGGCGCCGCCCGCTGCACTCACGCCACGGGCCGCCGACTTCACCGACCGGATCCTGGCGCAGGTGGCCCAGGAAGCCGCCCAGATCCCGTCTGGCCAGACCTGGCTGGCGTCCTCCGACATCATTGAATCGGTCTTTGGAAAATACAAAACGTTCACGTCGCGCAGCCCTCTGAAGGAGGTCGGGCGGCTCGTGCTGGCGATTCCGGCCTTCATCACCGACCTGACGACCTCGGTGATTCGCGACGCGATGGAGTCGGTGCGCACCCTCGATGTCGAGCGTTGGGTCAAGACGCACCTCGGTGACTCGATGCTCGCCAAGCGACGGCAGGCGTTCAGGGGGCCAGTAGCAGACACGTAAACTGCATGAAAATGATCGACGGCAGACCACGGAGATTGAACATCCTAG
>NZ_CAIPNF010000058.1 GCF_903866365.1 uncultured Thiocystis sp. | reverse complement strand
TGTCGCAGAAAGGCTTGTTCCTGGACGCGCCGCAGCGACAGAGCGCGGCACGGGTGCGAACGCCGGGCATGTCCTCGCCAGCGCCCTCGATCCGCAGATCGCCGGTCAGATAGAGCGGACCGTTGTAGACGACCGTCACGGTGTTCCCGGCGGGTGCCGCTTCGGGTACCCCTGACTTGTCGGTATAGCTCAGCGCGCCGCTCGGACAGCGTTCCACCACCTCGCGGACCTCCGCCCTGCTCGCCGCATTGGGGAGGCACCAGGGCTCCCGTCCCCCGACGAAGAGATCCCCCTTGGCCAGGCCGCACTCGCCGATATGGAGACAGAGCCGCGCGTCCCAGCGGACATCGATCTCGCCGCCGGGATAGTCGATTGCCTGTTTGTCGCTCATGCCGATTTCCTCATCGTGACGTTGTGATAGGGAACGGACCTCTATCGCTTCGGCGGCTGCGGGAACGCATGTCCAAACCCATCGCGTGACCCACCTAGCGCAACGACCTCCATTTGCCGGAACTCGCCGAATGCATGCCGCAACGCCGCGACAAGAACAGTGCGCGGAGCAGAGGGAAAACCGCGAGTGGCATGCCGAAGTCCGTTGACTGACTTGTGCGAACGATTCGGCCGAGTTTCAATCCATGTCCCCGCAAGAAGGGCTCACGGATGACGTGGCTCCAGCAAGCGGGCTCCTATTGTACGGAACAGCGATCGGCGGTCAGGCGCGTATCCCAAGCAATTTTCAGTATGGCTGAACGTTCGCCATCGTCTCCGGAAGCCGTTCGTGGCGATCCGGGCGCGCAACGAGCCCTGGCATTCACTGTCCCTGCGAGGCGCTGTACGAGATCGATGTCGAGTTTGCCGAGGACACCGTCACGCGCCCGGATGTCATCGTCGTCTGCGGTGCGCTGGAAGGCGAGCGTATCGTGCGCGCGCCGGCGTTGATCGCCGAGGTGATCTCGCCGAAAACCGCGAGTCGCGACGAGCGGACCAAGTTCCAGCTTTACCGCGAGGAAGGTGTCGGCTACTACCTCCTGCTCTATCCCCGCCAGACCAAGGCCAAGGTGTATCGGCTGGTCGATGGCGAATATCGAAAAATCGGCGATTTCCAGCGCGAAACCTGCACCATCGAGTTGCCCGATTGCATCATCGACCTTGATATCGGCAAATTGTGGTCGCGTTGACCGCCCGGATACCCGACCGTTCGCGCCGCACGCCAGCGTCCCAAACCGCGCCGCCCAGGGTCAGCGAGCGAGGGCGGCGGCGGGGTGGCAATGTAGAAACAAGGCATTGCCCGGTGGCCGCCAGTTGCTTCCACGGCGCGCGGAAGAAGGATGGCGGATATCGCTCGACGACCAACAGGTCGGAAGGATGGCCCAGTTCTCGCGTCGTTCTGACCAACTGGACCGCCATGCTGCTCTGGGCCGCGCTGATCGTCCTGCTCGGCGGGATCGGTCTACTGACCCTGTTCGTCGGGATGATCCTGCTCTTTCCGGTCCTCGGATATGCCACCTGGCACAGCGATCGGCGGCTGGTCGCCTGACAGGACTCGGCATCAGGCTGTCCTGTCAGGAAATCGCCTCAGTCGTCGTCAACACGGTTCGATTGCGCCCCATTTCCTTGGCGCGATAGAGCATTCGATCGGCACTTTCCAGCAGATTCTCCGGCGAGTCGATGTCGCACAGGGCTTCCGCCGTGGTTCCACCGATGCTGACGCTCACCACCTGCGCGGCGCTCGAATACGCATGGGGGATGTTCAATTGCACGATGTTTTCGCGCAGTCGTTCGCCCAGTGCATAGGCATCGGCGCTGTCGGTCGCGGGCAGAATGACGACAAACTCTTCTCCGCCGTAGCGGGTGACCAGATCCCCTGGCCGGGACAGGCTGTTCATTAAGGACGAGGCGACCTGGCGCAGACAGACATCGCCCGCGCCGTGCCCGTAGTGGTCGTTGTAATCCTTGAAATGATCGATATCGACGATCAGGACCGAGAGCGACAGCCCCTCGCGCGCGGCGCGCTTGAACTCCATCTCGAAGGTGGTCGCCAACTGGCGTCGGTTCGCCAGGCCCGTGAGCTGATCGATGTGCGACAGTCTTTCCAGCGCGTCGGCCTGTCGCTTGAGCCGCAGGTGCGTGCGGACCCGCGCCTTCACGATGGGGACCGAAAACGGCTGGTGCGTGCGGACCCGCGCCTTCACGATGGGGACCGAAAACGGCTTGGTGATGTAATCCACGCAGCCTAGATTGAATCCCAGTTCCTCATCCTCCTCCGTATCCCGGGCCGTGACGAACATCACCGGAATGAACTCGGTGACCGGGTCGCTTTTCAGGCGTCGGCACACCTCGTAGCCATCCATCTCCGGCATCATCACATCCAGCAGGATCAGATCGGGGCGGGGCTCAAGCCGCGCGCCTTGCAGCGCGTCTTCGCCACAGCTGGCGACCTTGACCCGGTAGTCGTGCCGCAGCGCACGGGCGAGCAGTTTGATATTGGTCGGTACGTCGTCGACGATCAAGACAACCGGAATCGTCTCATTGGGCGTCATTGTCGGTATCCTTAATACGTCCGCTTTAGGTGAATCAACTGTTCCAGGCACACAATCGCTTGACGGTAGTCGATCTGATCGACCTGGCGTCTGAAGGCGCGGTAAAGCCCCTCGTCGCGGGCTGGAACCGCCGCCTTTAGTTCCTCCAACAACTGATCCGGGATCAAGTCCATCCCGCGCAGCAGCGTCTCGATTCGGGTCGCCAGTTCCACCAGCGCCTCGGAGGGCACGTCCGTCGCGTCGGCGGATGGCGGCTCGTCGGTGAGTGCCGCGATCTGGTCCAATGCTCGGGCATACGCCTGGCGCAACGCATCCAGCGCGGGTGTCGGATCATTCCCCTCTCCCAGTGCGGTGTCAAGCCGCTCCGCCGCCGCCGCCAGTTCGATGGCGCCGACATTGCCGGAGACGCCCTTGAGCTGATGCAGACGTTGACAGGTCCGCTGAAGATCGCCGACGGCGAGCGCGCCCCCGATCCCGTCCATATCGTCGCGAATCGTCTCGGCGAACTGGCGCAGCAGATCGATCGCGGACGCTCGATCCTCCAAGATGACCGCGAGATCGGTCAGATCGAATCCGGGCAGCACGGGCATCCAAGGCGCAGCCGGGGTGTCGAGGGCACCGATGTCGCTCGCGTCCGGCCCGAGGATCCAGCGCGCAAGCGTCGTCAGGAGTGCGTCGGGATGGATCGGCTTGCCGATGAAATCGTTCATTCCGCTGTCCATCGCCTGCTGGCGTTCCCCTGGAGTGATGCCCGCGGTCAAGGCAATCACCGGCAACGCCGCCAGCGATGCGTTCTCGCGAATCCGCCGGGTGGCGGTCATCCCATCCATCTCCGGCATCTGCACGTTCATCAGGACGGCATCGAAGCGTTCGCTCGCCAGCCGGTCCAGCGCCGCCTGACCATGCTCGGCCAAGGTGACCTGGATGCCCGAACGCTCCAGCAATTGCCGGACGATGCGTTGGTTAACGGGGTCGTTTTCAGCGATCAAGACCCGCGCGCCCGCCAGCGGAAAACGACACTCCATGCTAGTCCATCCATCCCAGGGCGGCGCCCCCTGGTCGGACGCTAGCACGGCTGCCCGTCCCAACGTTATGTCAAACGCGAACGCGCTGCCGCTTCCGGGCATAATCTCGATGTCGAACTGGCTGCCCATCAAGGACAGCAGTTCGCGACTGATGACCAGCCCCAGGCCAGTGCCGCCGAAGCGTCGCGAGATCGATCCGTCGGCCTGGGCGAAGGGCCGGAAAAGACCGGACAGCGTCTCCGGCGACATCCCGATCCCGGTATCCTCCACTCGCCAGCGCAGCCGGGCCTGCGTCGCGTCGACCGCAAGCGCGATAATCCGCAGCAAAACCCCGCCCTGCTCGGTGAACTTGATGGCATTGCCCAGCAGATTGGCAAGCACCTGTTGCAGACGCAGCGCGTCGCCGATCAAACGACGGGGCACCTCGGGCGCGACCTCGATCCGAAAAGCGAGTGCCTTTTCCTCGGCGGCGAAGGCAAACAACGCCTGGAGCGTCTTCAGCAATTCGTCCAGATCGAAGTCGGCCTGCTCGATGGTCATCCGCTCCGCTTCGATCTTCGAGTAATCGAGAATATCGTTCAGAATCCGCATCAGACTCCACGAGGAGCGATGAATCGTCTCCAGATCGTCGCGCACGTCGGGGGGCAGCGGTTTATCCAGCGCCAGTTGAGACAACCCGATGATCGCGTTCATGGGCGTGCGGATTTCATGGCTCATGTTGGCCAGGAATTCGGACTTCATCCGCGCCGACTCCTCGGCCAGTTCGCGCGCCCGCTCAATCTCGGTCACGTCATGGAAAGTCGCCAGATGCACACCCTCGAAGATTTGACCCGGCAGCGCGGTTAGGGCGACGACCACCGTGCGGATCGTGCCCTCTTTGCAGCGGATGTTCAGTTTCATCGGCTCGAATGTCCCGCCCTCGCGTTTGATCCTTGCCAGCCCATCGCACATGAAATTGCTGATCCAGTGGCGATACTCAGGATCGGGATAGGTCAGGCGCCGCCAAGCCGCCAAGGTCGGAATGTCTTCCAGGTTATAGCCGAAGGTCGCGACGAAGGCCGGGTTCAGATAGGTGATGTCGCGCATCGCATAGACGATAGCCAGGGGCGCCGGAGAGGCGTCGATGATGGCGTGCGCCTTCGCCTCGCTTTGTTCCAAGGCAAGTTGCGACTGCTTCCGCGCCGTGATGTCCGAATGCGTACCGATCATGCGCAGGGCTTGACCGTCGGCGGCACGGCTGACCACCATGCCGCGATCGAGTATCCATTTCCAACCGCCATCCTTACAGCGCATCCGATGCTCGTTCATGTAACTGGGCGTCTTGCCGTCGAGATGGGTCTGCACATCCGCTCGCGCTTGTGCCGCATCCTCCGGATGAACGCGCGTTTCCCATTCGTCGATGTGCTCGCCGATCTCGTTGTCGGCAAATCCCAACATGGCCTTCCAGCCGTTGGAAAAGAAGATCTTACCCGTCTGGAGATCCCAGTCCCACACCCCATCGCCTGGACCTTCCAGCGCGAATTGCCAGCGCCGCTCGCTGTCGATCAAGGCCGCTTCAGCCTCCTTTTGCGCGCTGATATCGTGCATGAAACCAAAGGCATACAGTATCTCGCCCGCGGCATTGCGCACCGCTCCGGCGCGCTCCCAGAGTGGGAAGCAACGCCCCGTGCGATCGCGGACTTCCAGCTCGCCTTCCCAGCTTTCGCCGCGCGCCAACCGGGGCGCGACCTCTTGATTCAGGCGCTCGACGGATTCCGGCGGATAATAACCGCGATAGTTCAGATGGAACGCCTGCTCCAGTGGCCACCCGAATAATGTTTCGTGCGCGGGATTGATGTAAACCAATGCGCCGTTCGGATCGCTGATCGCGATCGCTTCCTCGGAGGTTTCGACGACGGTCTTGAAGAGACGCAGCGTCTCTTCCGCCCGCTTGCGCTCCGTGATATCCACGAAGGCGATAACCACTCCATAGTCGGGATGATTGGAGAGCATGGCGCTGACCGAGAGCCAGGTGACGCCTTCGGGCCGGACGATGCCCATCTCCACGTCGCGCACCGCGCGCCGTTCGACCATCGCGCGCACGCTGGCGTATTCCTCCGACGGCATGGGCGAACCGTCCGGTCGAATGATCGCCCATTCCTTGCCGTCATAATCCCGCTGGAGATGTTCGTCCCGCGTGATGCCCAGCAGGGATTCCGAGGCGCGGTTGCAATCGACGAGATGCCCCGAGGGATCGGTGATAGAGATCCCTACCGGCACCAGATCGTAGACGGTCCGCAGCATGGTCTCGGACGCGCGCAGCGCCGCCTCGATCCGTCGACGCTCGGTGATGTCATGCACGATCGAATGCAGTAGGGTGCGCCCGCCGACGGTCACCGGGCCGGTATGGATTTCCACATCACGGATGTCACCGGACGCCAGGCGCTGCTGGCGCTGGCAATAGAGTCTTGTGCGCGCGACCGCGGCTGCCATCTCGCGGCGCATCTCCTCGGCGGGCAGCGGGTTGATGTCCGTGATGGACAACGCCAGGAGTTGCTCGCGCGGATACCCATAAAACGCGACGGCCGCCGAATTGGCATCGACGATCCGCCCGGTCTCCGGATCGATCAGCAGCTTGATCGCTCTATTGACCTCGAAGGCCTGGGCGATCTGCAAGGCGCGCGCGCGATTACGGATCAGAAGCCAGACCACCAGAGTCAGGGCGAGCGTCCCGGCGCCGCCGAGGATCGCAAGATCGCTTGCCCGCTCGCTCGGTTGTCTGGCGTCAAAACCGGGCAGCGAGCGCATCACAACGAACCAACGATGCCCGGCGATCTCGATCTCCCGCTCGACGCGAAAGGCCGCCCGGTCAGGCGTTTTTTCGAGATCGGACGCGAACAGCAGGGCGGCCGGCGCAGACGAGTCTCCATCATGGATGGCCAGGCTCATGGAGCGACCCATGTCCTCGTAGTGATCCTTGAGAATGCCCCGCATCAGATCGTTCATGCGAAACGGCGCATAGACCCAACCCAAAAGGTGACGTCGGCGTTCGTCCGGGGTCGCCTGCGGCGCCTGTTTGACGTACAGCGGCACGTACATCAGAAAACCGGCCTGCACGTCCTGTTCCGTCTCCTGCACCAGCGTGACCTTGCCGGAGATCGCCGGTTCGCCCCGATCCCGCGCGCGTTCCATGGCCGCCCGCCGCACCGGCTCCGAATACATGTCATAGCCAAAGGCGCGGAGATTGCGGTCGGCAAAGGGTTCCAGATAGAGGATCGAGGTCCAGTCTTCGCGGTCGTTCTCGGGCCAGATCCGATACTCCGGGAACCCTTCCCGGCGGACCCGGTCGAGATGCGCGGCCTTCTCGTGGGCCGGAATCCAGCGCGCGAAACCGATGCCCTGGATGCCCGGATAACGCTGCTGCAAATTCAGCCCGTTGACATACTCCCGAAACTCCTCGCGCGTGACTGTCTCGGAGACGTTGAACAGACCCGCCGTGCCCCGCAGAATCTCTTCGTAGCGACTCAGACGATCCCGAATATGGTCCAGGGTTTCGTTGGCGCGAAACTCGAATTCCGCCTGGAGTTGCTCCAGGGCATCCTGCCGCGCGTTGAACCAGCTCGCGTAAGCCACGATAAGACCGGCGACCAGCACAAGCCAGGGCAGGAGCCGAGTGGGCAGGAAGCGATCACGCTGCATGATGGATCGTCAGTGCGCGGAGATGAGCGGTGGATTTATGCTGCCGCCAGTGCCTGCTCCAGATCGGCAACGATGTCGTCGATGTGCTCGATGCCGATCGACAACCGGATCAGATCCGCCGAGACCCCGGCGCGCGCCAGTTCCTCCGGCGCAAGCTGACGATGGGTGGTGGTGGCCGGATGACAGGCGAGCGTCTTGGCGTCGCCGATATTGACCAGACGCACCGCAAGCTTGAGCGCGTCGATGAAGCGGGTGCCGGCCTCGATCCCGCCCTTGATCCCGAACGACAGAATGGAACTCGCCTTGGCGCCGTCCATGTACTTCTGGATCAGCGGATAATCCGGGCTGTCGGGCAGTCCGGCATAGCGAACCCAGCCCACTTTGGGATGATCCTTCAGGAAATTAGCCACCGCGACGGCGTTCTCGCAATGGCGGTCCATACGGACATGGATCGTCTCGATCCCTTGCAGGATCAGAAAGCTGTTAAAAGGCGAAATGGCGGCGCCCATGTTGCGCAGCGGTACCACGCGGGCGCGTCCGATAAAGGCCGCCGGACCGAACGCCTCGGGATAGACCACGCCGTGATAGGACACATCCGGCTGATTGAGCAGCGGAAAGCGCTCGGCATGCTCGGCCCAGGGGAATTTGCCCGAATCCACCAGCGCGCCGGCGAGGGTGGTGCCGTGACCGCCCATGTACTTGGTTAAGGCATGGACCACGATATCCGCGCCATGCTCGAAGGGACGGCAGAGATAGGGCGTGGGCACCGTGTTATCGACGATGAGCGGCACGCCATGCGCGTGGGCCATATCGGCGATGGACTGAATGTCGGCGACATTGCCCGCCGGGTTGCCGATGGATTCGCAGAAGACCGCGCGGGTGTGGGCGTCGATCTGGGCGTCCATCCCGGCGATGTCGTTGGGTGCCGCAAACCGCACCTGAATACCCAGCCGTGGCAGGGTGTGGGCAAACAGGTTGTAAGTTCCGCCATAAAGCGTCGCGACCGCGACGATGTTGTCGCCGGCCTGGGCGAGGGTCAGGAGCGCGGCGGTCACGGCGGCCATGCCCGAGGCCAGCGCCAGCGCCCCGACGCCGCCTTCCAGCGCGGCGACCCGCCGCTCCAGCACATCGCTGGTGGGATTCATCATGCGGGTATAGATGTTGCCCGCGACCTTCAGATCGAACAGATCGGCCCCGTGCTGAGTGTCGTCGAAGGCATAACTGGTGGTCTGATAGATGGGCGTGGCGACCGACTTGGTGGTGGGGTCCGGCGCGAAGCCGGCATGGATGGCGAGGGTTTCGAGCTTCATCTCAGGGTCCTGTCGGTGGTCGTTTTTGTGAGGAGAGACATCCGCGCGATGATCCCATGACGGGAGATGGTTCTCGCCAACGAATGGCGTGGATCTTATCCAGGGCATCCATGGCTGTCGATGCGGACGGTCATAGGCTGGGACGACACAGTGGCGGATCGGCAGACCGCTGATCAGGGAGTCCGGGATGTCTCATCCAGGATCTTCTTTCGGCAGGCGCCCGCAGTCATCGATGGCGGTCGCGCCTTATGAGGAACGTCAGACGCGAACCAAAACGAGATTAATCAATCTACTAGCGAAGTAACGCGGAGAGGGCAGGAATTCCGGGACGATTGAAGCGGCCTCCCGTCGGGCCGCCCCTCTCGTAAACTCGACGCACAGGCAGTCAGTGTGCATACAAAGGGTGCGTCAAGTCGTGCCCTCAATCCAGCGACTGATAATAATCCATCAGGATTTGGGCCACCTCCGGTCGCGAGAATTCGGGCGGCGGCGCCACCCCGCTACCGAGCAGTTCGCGCACCCTGGTGCCGGAGAGCAGCACGAAGTCTTCCTTGGTATGATCGGGCGCCTCGCACATCATCACCACTCGGTTGAGCTTCTTCGAGTAAGCGGTATGATCCGCTTTGAATATTTCGATCTGCATCGCGCCAGACGGAACCTCTTCATCGAAAATCACCTGAGCATCGAATGCGCCATAATAGTCGCCCACTCCAGCATGGTCGCGGCCGACGATAAAGTGGGTTGCGCCCATATTCTGTCGGAAATAGGCATGCAGTACCGCCTCGCGAGGCCCCGCGTAGAGCATATCGAAGCCATAGCCGGTCACCATGGCGCTGTTAGGCGGAAAATAGAGCTCGACCATCTTGCGGATCGCGGCGTCGCGGACCGGGGCGGGGATATCGCCCGGCTTCAGCTTCCCGAGGAGCATATGAATGACCAGGCCATCGCAATCGAGACGCTCCATGGCCATGTGACAAAGTTCTTCGTGCGCGAGATGCATGGGATTCCGGGTCTGGAAGGCCACCACACGCTGCCAGCCGTGCTCCGCGATCTCGTTTCTAATCTCGACCGCGGTCCGGAAGGTATCCGGGAAATCGTCCTGAAAATAGGAGAAATTCAGTACCTGGATCGGGCCGGACACGGCAAGACGCCCTTGGCTGTTGAAGGCTGCCACTCCGGGATGCGCGGGATCCAAGGTGCGATAGACCTTCTCGGTCATCAGGTTCATCTGAGCGTCGGAGATCTGTTCGATGGCCGCGACATCCATGATGGCCAGCACCGGATTTCCCGCGACGTTCGGATCGCGCAGGGCGATCCGCCGGGCATCGCCGATGGCCGCGACACTTTCCAGCAGGCAGAGAATCGGCACCGGGAAAAAGAGACCGTCGGTCATGCGCATGGTGTTGGCCACGCTGACGGCATCCGCTACATTCATGAATCCAGCGAGCGGACTGAAGTAACCGCCGCCCATCATGACGGCATTGCCGGCGGCCTGTGAACTGATGATGACCGATGGCAGGGTTTCAGCCTCGCTCATCAGTGCGTGGTGGCGGTCCGGGTCGTAGGCAAAAAGTGGTTTCAAGGTCTCGGAACCCACGGGTTTGATCATCGCCTGTCTCTCCTCTCGGCTGTCTCTAATTGGGTTGATCGCGCCGGAACCTTAGCACGACCATGGGCCAGTCTTGGCATGGTTCTGTTTATGGATCGAACAATTTTACAAGGGTTTGCGGCACAATCCGACGGAGGATTTACGCTAGACTCGACTCTGTTTAAACTGCCTCAAGCGTGATCGTTTGACGCGTGGCCGGAACCTACGCGGGCCATCTTGGATGCGGATGAAGATCGACAGGCTCCTGAGCGCGCATTGCACACCACCAACAGTCCATGGATTCTCTTGAAATGCCTTATTTCGTCTACAAAATATCTCCGCCTCGACAGCTCGAACACCTCGCAACGGTCGATCAGTATCAGGACGCGCGCGCGACCGTCCGCGGACGCCGCGAGCAGGAACCCCGCGAGACGGGAGTCGAGTACCGGCTTATTTTCGCGAGACAACAAGGCGAAGCGGAGAAAATCCTCTCGACCCCGCGCGATGAACGCGTGATCGGAGAGGATTGATTGGCGAGGCAGATGAATCCGCCGATCAGGGTGCCGAGCCCTCAGCGAACAGTCATCACGATGCTGGCGGGTTGTTCGTCACGGAAATATTGGAGAACCTTGCGAACGTAGCCCTGCGTCTCGGCATAGGGAGGAATCTTGCGACCATGTTTCATCACCGCGCCCTCCCCCGCATTGTAGCCCGCGAGCGCAAGCCGCAAATCCTGATCGAACATGTCAAGCAAATCGCGCAGATAGGCTGCCCCACCGCGAACATTCTCGACCGGATTGAAACTATCCGAGACCCCATAGCGAGCGGCGGTACCCGGCATCAATTGCATTAACCCCTGCGCACCCGCTGAAGAGACGGCTGATGGATTGTAGGCGGATTCTGCGTGGATCACGGCATGCAGAAGCCCCGGAGACAAGCGATAACGACGAGCGTTCGCCAGGATCAGGCTGTGATAGTTGGATCGGCGCTTCGACAGCGACTTGTTTGAAGGCGTTTTTGCAACGCCCGGTTTAAAAATAGCGTCGACCGCCTCCTGCTGAGACTTCATCGCCATTTTTTTCGCTTCTCGATGCCATTCCAGCCGATATCGGGTGCCCTTCAGCGGCGTGTCGGTGAAATAGACATTGCCCGCCCCGTCCACGTATTTGTAGACATCCGCCCAAGCCGGCTCTCCGCACATCGCCGCAACGAGACCAACCGTCAAAACAGCTCGCATTGCAACAAGCATCAATTAACCCCCCAGAAAGCCCGAACCGTTCCATCATAGTTCAATATCGCGCTCCACGACATCGCTGAAGCAAGTGTCTTGTTCGCGGATTATTGTACTTGCCCGAGGCGATGAAGTTCAGCCTTAAAACTCCTATTTTCAGACAAATTTCTTTATTCATTTAAGCAAGTTAAAGCTGAATCAAGTAGATTGTAAGCTGCCTATTCCCGAGACTTGTATATGAGCTAGTTATGTTTTTTACTTCATGTAAAACTTTAAGTTTTCTTGAGAAACTGCGCGAAGAAAATTTTTGATTGATTTCTAGATATGCATGCCTATAATCACAGGCTTAAAGTCAGTCAACGTCCAGAATGTACCGGGGGGAACATGAATCGACGTTATTTCCTTGGGACTTTATTGTCCTTGGCGTCCGCACCCGTCCTTGCGAAAAAAATCTACGAACGACCACGTCAACTTTCATTTCATCATTTGCATACGGAAGATCGTCTCAGCGTTGTCTATCGAATCGGCGACCGCTACCAATGGCGCGCGCTCCAGCAGTTGAACCACTTCTTCCGGGATTTCCGCACCGGCGAGACCCTCGCGATGGATCCCCAGCTTTTCGACCTGCTGTACGATGTCAAAACCCACTTGGGAGATCCGGACGCCCGTTTTGATGTCTTGAGCGCTTACCGTTCTCAAACAACCAACTCGATGCTTCGGCGCTCTTCGCGTGGCGTCGCAAGAAACAGCCTGCACCTCACTGGCCAGGCAGTCGATGTCCGTTTTCCCGACTTGTCCATCCGCCACATTCGCGACGCGGCTGTCGATCTTGGTCGAGGTGGCGTTGGCTATTACCCACGCTCGAATTTTGTCCATCTGGATACCGGTACAGTCAGGTGCTGGGGCGCTTAACGCGATACCGCTCGGGGCTGACGATGCGCCCCTTTAAGTCCTGAGTCACGGAGGAAACTCGGATCCATGGTCCGAGTTTCCAGCACTCCGCGGGAGCCTCTAATCTCCTTCTTTAGGCGAGGTTATACGTTGGTACCGCGATGCTCAATTGATCCAGATCATTTGATAGGGCGGTCGCTCCCGTTTAACCGAGGATCCGAAAGTTCGCTGTGAGTTCTGCGACATCGATCTCGCCCACCGCAACCTGCAGACGTTGATTCAGTTCCACCTCATCGCGAACCCTGACGCGGACCTCCATGGCCAACTCGGGCAGCAGCAGAACCGCTTTGCGATCCTCGCGGCCAACCACGACGCCCTCTCCTTTCCAGGTTGGATTGTCCCGTAAAAACAGCAGCTTCCAGTGTTGATTCGAGAGACGTTCGCCACGCCGAATGGCGATGGAAGCGGTATCGGCTTCACCGCTGCACTCGATGATCCGTTGCGCCGACAGCGGTTCGCGACCGCTGAGCCAGGCACGAATCTGCTGATGGACCAGCAAATCCGAATAGCGTCGCAGCGGACTCGTGGCGCGGGTATAGAGCGCCAACCCCAAGCCCGCATGAGGCTCCGGCACGACCGACAGACGGGTCGGCTTGAAGCAACGTCGCCGCGCGTACATCCCCGCGAGATCCGTCGACTCATCGCCATTCTCGGGCGGGGGCTGGGTCGCGAACGGGATCGGGAGACCCCGGTCGAGACAGAAGCGCGCCGCCGCCTCGCCGGCCATCAGCATCGCATCCATGACCATGGCGCGACTCTTGAGTCTTGGCAGCGGACGGATGATCACCTGCCCGTCAACGACACGAACGCTGACTTCCGGGAGTTCCAGACTGGTCGCGCCCTGTGCCGAGCGGCGATCCCGAAAGCGATTGGCGATCATGTGGAGCGCGGCGAATGGCATCCTATCCAGTTGCGTCTCGACTGCGTCGTAGCTCAACCGCTCGACCCGCACCCAACTCCGACACACCTCAATCTCCTCGATTTCGCCGGCATTCCCGCAGCGAAAACCGAAGGACAGCGCCGGCGAGACCGGTTGGAGACCAAGCCCCAGCCGGTCGGTCACGGCGCTCGGGAGCATGTTGACGACCCGCTCGGGAAGATAAAGATTCGCCCCCCGCGCGCGCGCCTCGCGTTCCAGATCGCTGTCCGGAGCGATCAGCGCGGCCACGTCGGCGACATGCACCCACAGCCGCTCGCCGTCGAGACTCAGCGCATCGTCCGGATCCTGGTTTCCCTCGTCGTCGATGGCATAGGCGGGCAGATGGGTGAGATCGACCCGTTCATCCTCGGGCAACGCCGGGACCGGGAGATCCGGATCCTGGGTGGGCGCGCCGCAGCGCACCGGATAGGGATTGTGGTTGCGCTCCCAGTAGCCGACCTGCACCAGCGTCCGATGCGCATTGCCCGGCGTCTGTTGATGGCCGAGGGCTTCAAGGATGCGGCTATGCTCGGACTGGCCGAGCGCCAGTCGTTCGACCTCGCCCAAACGATGGGTGTCTTCCGGTGCCGGACAGGCTGCCGCCAGGCGTTCCAGAAAGGCTTGCCAGTCGCGCTCCGCGGCTTCCTTCGCGGCGCGCTCGGCCTGCTCGCGCTCGACCAGTTCGCGGGTGCGGGCCTGGATCGCGCGCGGCGTGCCGCTGAAGGTCAGGCCCTCGGCAACGAGTTGCCAGGCGGCCCAGGCGGTGGCCGGCGTGAAAACGTTGAAGGCCAGTTCGGCGAGATCCTTCAGGGTGGTTTCGCTCCCTTCCAGGAGTTCCCATGCCTCGGTCAACTCGCCCTGCTGCGGTGCCAGTTCGGACAGACTGCGCAAAGGGCCGGGGTGGAGCAGCTCGACATCCTTGGCGCGCACCCGCTTACTGTGCCCGCCAGCGAGTTCGATCTCGATCTTCTCGCCGATGCTCACGACCCGCGCCGGGCGGATCTTGTAGAGCACGAGACTGTCAACGGGTGGATTGGCCTGATAAATCGACAAGGCGCGTTTAACCTCTGGTATTTTTTCGGTGGTCAAGATTGATGTTCGGCCCGGAAACAGTGCACCAGCCGCGAATCGCTCAGGCGTGTCTGGGCGGGATAGGCGTGTGCGCAGTCGGTCAGGGCCTCTGGGCAACGGGGATGAAAATAACACCCCGAGGGAGGATGCGCCGGCGACGGCATGTCGCCTTCCAGCCGAATGACCTGGCGTCGTTGCGCCGGGTCGATCACGGGGACCGCCGAGAGCAGCGCGCGGGTATAGGGATGACGCGGGTCGTCCAGAATCTCGTCGACCCGGCCCTGTTCGACCACCCGCCCAAGGTACATGACCGCGACCTCATGGGCCAGATAGGCGACCACCGAGAGGTTGTGGGTGATGAAGAGATAGGCGAGTCCGAGCCGGTCCTGAAGATCCTTGAGCAGATTGAGGATCTGTGCCTGAACGGAGACATCCAGCGCGCTGGTGGGTTCGTCGCAGACGATGATCCGCGGTTCCACCGCCAGCGCGCGGGCGATGCAGATGCGTTGGCGCTGTCCGCCGGAGAATTCGTGCGGATAGCGTTGCGCCGATGCGGGATCCATGCCGACCAGTTCCAGCAATTCGGCCACCCGGCGCATCCGGTTGGCGCGGCGCGGCTCGATCCCAAGTGCCTGCAAGCCCTCGCCGATCACGTCGCCCACCAGCATGCGGGGGTTCATGGCGGCATAGGGATCCTGGAAGATGATCTGTAAATCCTTGCGGAACGCGCGCATCCGGCGATGATCCAGTCCGACCAGTTCCTGGTCGCGATAGCGGATCGACCCGCCGGTGGGCGGGATCAATTGCAGAATGCCCTTGCCGGCGGTGGTCTTGCCGCAACCGGATTCACCGACGAGGGCGAGGGTTTGGCCCGCGCGCAGATCCAGCGAGACGCCATCCACGGCCTTGACATGACCGACCACCCGCCGTAGAACGCCGCGCTGGATCGGAAAATGGACCTTCAGATCCGTCGCGCGCAAGAGTAGCTCACTCTGCCGCGCGGTCGGTTCGGCGGCGGTCATGGACCCTGGCTCCGACCACGCATCGCTGACCGCCGACCGCTGACCGCTGTTCCAGAGATGGCAACGCACGCCCCGCCCCGCGCCGAGATCCAGCCAGCGCGGCGGCTCCTGGCGGCACAGATCCATGACCGCGGGGCAGCGATCGGCGAAGCGGCAGCCCGTAAAGACCGTCTCCAGCGGCGGTACCCGGCCTGGAATCACGGCCAGCCGTCCGCTGCGCTGGTCGGCGCTCGGCAGGCTTTCCATCAGACGGCGGCTGTAGGGATGGGCCGGGGCGGCGAAAAAATCCGCCACCGTCGCGGTCTCCACGAGCTGGCCGGCGTACATCACCGCCAGACGCTCGGCGGTTTCGGCCACCACGCCCAGATCGTGGGTAATCAGCAGCACGGCCATGCCGGTCTCGCGCTGAAGCTCCTTCAGCAGGCGCAGCACCTGCGCTTGGATGGTGACATCGAGCGCCGTGGTCGGCTCGTCGGCGATCAGGAGTCGCGGATCGCCGGCAAGCGCCATGGCGATCATGATGCGCTGTTTCATGCCGCCGGAAAGCTGATGCGGGTACTCGCCGACCCGTTGCTCGGGGTCCGGAATGCCCACGGCCCGCAGCAGGTCGACGACCCGCGCCGGCACCTGAGCGCGCGAGCGGCCTTCATGGACCCGCACCGCCTCAGCGATCTGATCGCCGACCGTCAGCACGGGATTCAGCGAGGTTTGGGGCTCCTGAAAGATCATCGCCATCTGACCGCCACGGATGCGGCGCATCTCGGTCTCGGTCAGACGCGGCAGATCGATCCCGTTGAGCCGAACCGAGCCCGCGACGATCCGGCCCGAGGGCGGCAGGAGTCGCATCAGCGACAGCGCGGTCATGGATTTGCCGCACCCCGATTCGCCGAGCAGCGCGAAGGTCTCGCCCGCGCGAATGGTCAGATCCAGTCCATCGACCACCCTCGCCGGGCGCTCGACGGCACCGAGCTGGGTGGTCAGACCTTCGACTTGCAGTAAGGGATCGGTCATATCGGTGGACGGAGCAAGTCGCGTGACGGGGGAGCTAACCACCAGGGGCTTCAAGATACAAGGCCCGGTTCGCTCGGTCGATGGGGCGAAGGACGAACCGCACCGATTCCAAGGATCGCCGAATGATGCGGTCGGGCGGACATCAGCGCCGATTATACGGGATGCCCGAAGGTTCGGTGAGAAGGGTTTGTAACGGACTAGCGTCCAGGGCGAACGGTGGTAGGCTGGCGCCATCCAGGCCACAGGGAGACCACCGCCGATGTCTTTAGACGATCATCAGGATTCCAGATCGAACGCCCTCGTGCCGCGTCCTGGCACGGACCTCGCCGAAACCGGGCGGCGTGCCAATCCGATCATCGCGCGCATGACTCGCGATGTGCTGGCGCGGGCGGAGTCGCAGGGACTCAGCACGGCACGCTATCGCATTGGAAAGTATGTGCTGCGCGAGCCGGATTACCGGCAGATTCTGGATTGGGCGGCGGCTCTGGGGAAGGCACCGGAATGGGTGTTGCAGAAGTTGGCGGATTCCAGATTAGAGCCGAAATCACGGAGAGATTTTGAGCCCATTGCCTTCCTCGTTGAGGATGGTGCCATCCTGAGCCTCGTTTGGGATTTCGGCCGCTTGTCCATCGCGCCCGAGCGGTGGCGGGATGGGTTGCTGATCCATACCTTGGGATTGAAAGGTAGTTGGCCCCAGGCGCTGAGTCCAACGTTGGCCCGGCTTCGGAGTCTCCACTGTCGTCAGGTTGGAATAACAGGGCTCGATCTCGCGCGTGTGCCAAGGCTGACCTCGCTCGCCTGCGTGAACAATCAACTCGCTGCGCTGGATTTCACCCCGGTAACGGGGCTGACCTCGCTCAACTGCTGTCTCAACGACCTCACCGCGCTGGACCTCACCCCGGTAACGGGGCTGACCTTTCTCAACTGTTCGTGGAACCGAATCACCGCCCTGGATCTAACACTGGCGCCGAGGCTGACCGATCTCAACTGCTCGCACAACCGACTCGCTGCGCTGAATCTCACCCCGGTAACGGGGCTGACCTCGCTCAACTGCGTGAACAATCAACTCGCTGCGCTGGATCTCACCCCGGTAACGGGGCTGACCTCGCTCAAATGCGCGGACAACCGACTCGCCGCCCTGGATCTGACGCCGGTAACGGGGCTGACCTCGCTCAACTGCGCGGACAACCGACTCGCCGCCCTGGATCTCACCCCGGTAACGGAGCTGACCTTTCTCAACTGCTCGCACAACCCACTCACCGCGCTGGATCTCACCCCGGTAACGGGGCTGACCACACTCGTCTGCTATCAAAGCCGATATCAACAACGACTCATCACCACACTGGATCTAACCCCGGTGCCGAGGCTGCGCTATCTCATTTGTGATTCGTCTGTCCTGCTCCTGAATGTCCCAACCAATCTCGAAGTCAATAGGCGATAACCCATGCACTTCATCCCCTGGCTCATCCTCGACACCGAGACCACCGGCTTCAAACCGCCGATCTACGTGGTAGAGCTGGCGGCGCAGCGCATGCGCGGCTGGGAGCCGGATGGTCCGCCCTTCGTGCGTCTGCTCGATCACGGGGTCGAAATCCCGCCCGAGGCGGCGCGGGTCAATGGCTACACCCGCGAGATCCTGGAGCGTGACGGCGAGCCGCCGCTGGCGGTCTATGACGCCTTCGCCGACTATGCGGGCGAGCGCCCGCTGGTGGCCTACAACCTGAGCTACGACCTTGACCAAGTGTTGCGCCCAGAGTGGCAGCGTCTGGGCCGCGCGTCCATCGGCCGCGCCGGGTTCTGCGCCCTGCGCCTCGCGCAACGGCTGCTCGATCCGGTTCCGGCTGGTAACTGCAAACTCCAGACCCTGCGCCAGTATTATCGCCTGCCCGCGCGCGGCGCCCATACCGCCCTGGGCGATGTCGAGACGGTGGCCGATCTGTTGCAACAGGTGTTGCGCCCGCTGGCCGAGGCGCACGGTCTCAGGACCTGGGAGGCGCTGAGCGCCTACGCTGCGGAAACGTGGTTTCCGTCCCGCATCGCCTTCGGCAAATACAAGGGTCGTGCCGTTCAGGACGCGCGCCACGACGTGGCGCTGCGCGCCTGGCTCGAATGGCTCGCCGGTTCCAGCAATCCGCGCAGCGCCGAGATGGGGCGCTGGTATCTGGGACGGCTTGCTGTCGACGCCGGGCGCGCGCCAGCCGACGCGCCAACCCTGGTCATCGAGACCGCGACAGGGGACGGCGCGGTCCTGGTGCTGTACCGCGACCCCGAACGCGCGACGCTGAACCGTCTGATCGAGGACGCGCGCGCCCGGCTGGCGGACCTGGAGGCGGAGTCCGCGCGCGAGCATCAGGCGGTGGCCGTGATCCAGTCGCGGCTGTTTTCGCTCCTGCGTCCGCACTACGAACGGCGCGACCGGCTGCGGCTGGTGATCGACTACCGCCGCCGCTATCTCGACCTCCTGCTGATCGAAGGCGAGGAGGCCGCCGAGGCGCTCGGGTCGGACTATGCGCAGGCGCGCGCCGAGACCGAGCGCGACTATGCCGAGGCCGCCGCCGAGGCCATCGCGCGGCGCGAACTGAACGCAGCCGAAGCGCACGAACTCAAGACGCTGTTTCGCTCACTGGTGCGGCTCTATCATCCCGACCGCTACGCTCACGACCCCGAACGGCAGGCGATCCACGAACGCCTGACCCAGGCGATCAATCAAGCCCGCGACCAGGGCGACATTCAGCGTCTACGCGAGATCGCCAACGATCCCAACGGTTACCTCGCCCGTCAGGGTCTGGGCGGTCTGGACTTCGCCGACGACGCGGATCTGACCAAGCTCCGGCAGCTCTATGAGAGCCTACAGGTGCGTCTCCTGGTCACGCTGGAGGAACTGGCGCGGCTGCGCGAGAGCAGCGACTATGAACTCCATCGACTCAGCCATGAGCGCCCGGAGTTGCTGGAGACCATCGCCGAACAGCAGGCCGAGGCGATTCGCGCCGAGATCGTGGCGTTGGATGAGGATGCCCGCCGACTGGCCGAAGAGATCGAGGGTCTGACCGGGGCGTCGGCGCCCGGCGCGGATTGAGCGGGACGCCGCGATGCGAATGGATCTGACTTCCTCTCCATCAACCTGCTGGAACGGCGTTTGGATTTGCTAGGCTAGACTTGCCCGAGTAGACACCATGATTCCTTGACCCGTGAATGCAACGGGAGACGGCTGATGTGAGCTTGATTTTCGAGTGGGATCAACACAAAGACATCCGCAACGCCAGCAAACATGGCCTAGCGTTCACTGACGTGACTGTCGTTTTCGACGATCCGCTCGCCAGAATCTTCCCTGATATCTGGCACTCGCAAGGGGAGCGGCGCGAGATCATGATCGGCCATTTGACCGATCGCAAGTTGTGTTTGGTCGTCTTCACAGAAGTCGATGACAACCGCATCCGAATCATCAGCGCCAGACTCGCAACGCCGAAAGAGCAAAGAGATTATGAACGAAACGCAAGATGAACTATTGCCGGAGTATCACTTTGACTACTCGGAGGCGAAACCCAACCGCTTTGCCGGACACGTGACCATCGCGGTGACGCTGCGAGCGGATGTGGCGGCCTATTTCGAGGCGCGTGCTGCGGCAAAAGGATTGCCGCTGGATGAAATGGTGAACGATCTGCTGAAAAAAGACATTGAGTTGATCGAGTCTGTCAGCATGGCCACATGACGGTCCTCTCCGAAACGAGGTAATGAAAAACACAGCACTCGCGTTAGTTTACCCCCCGCAAGCGCGGATCGAAGGCATCCCGGACCACGTCGGCGAAGAGGTTGGCCGCCAGCACCAGGGTGAACATAAACACAAAGGCGGCGGTCAGCGACCACCAGACCACTGGATCGCGCGCCAGTTCGAGGCGGGCGCTGTTGATCATGTTGCCCCAGGAATTCATGGTCGGGTCGACGCCGATGTTGACATAGGAGAGCACCGCCTCGGCCAGCACCAGTCCGCTGAAGTCCAGCACCAAGGTGATGAGCACGATATGCATCACGTTCGGCAGCAGATGGCGGCCGAGGATGGTGAAATGCCCGACCCCCAGGGCCGACGCGGCCTGGACATAATCGACCTCGCGCAGTTTCAGCGCCTCCCCGCGCAAGAGCCGGCACAGCCCGGTCCAACTGGTGACGCCCAGAATCAAACAGAGGAAGAGCAGGCGCAGATCGGCGCGCTCGACCAGACTCGCGAAGTCGTCCGCGTGGTTGCTCATGTAGACCTGAAGCATGAGGATGGCGGCGGCGATCAACAGCACGCCGGGGATCGAATTCAGCGTGGTGTAGAGATACTGGATGACATCGTCCACCCAGCCCCGGAAATAACCGGCCGCGATGCCGAGCAGGAGGGCGGCGGGGAGCATCACCAGGGTGGTGAGGGTGCCGATCAGCAGGCCGGTGCGGATGCTCTTGAGCGTCTGAAAAAAGACATCCTCGCCGACTTTGTCGGTGCCCAGGATGTGATAGCTCGCCGCGAGCTCGGCGGCGACGAAGCCGCCGACCAGGAGCAGACCGAGCATCGCCAGCGCGGTGCGCCAGGGGATCGCGGTGCGCCCAGCCAGGATGTCGGCCCGGATCGCCGCCATGGGCTCGCCACGCCGACGTGCGAGCCGCCAGAGGATTCCGGCGCCAATCAGACCCCAGGCGAGCAGCCCCTTGAACATCCCGAGCAGCGCGCGGAAGGCGATGTCCAGGCCGCGCTCGGTCGCGGGGTCGGCGAGATGGCTGCCGCCGTGTGCGAGTCGCGGATAATCGCGGATCAGGGGGCCGTCGGGCAGTTGAATGGCCTCCTTGACGAACAGATGCGTCGCGAAGGGCGCCGAATAGGTCTTTTCCTGACGCGCGCGCAATCCGCTCAGCGCCACGTCGAGCAGGCTCAGAACCTCGGGCGCGAACTGTGCGTGTTGAGGTTCGGTGCTGGCTGCCGGCTGATCCGTTTTGAGTCGAAAATGCACCGTATCGAGCAATCCGATCAGGCCGTATGCACTCAGCACGACCAGGGTCGCGACCCCGACCCGCGAGCGCACGACGCGCCGCCAAGGCGCGCGCAGATGTTCGTGGCGCGCGGCATGGAGACCGAAAATCAGCCCCAGCGCGATCAGCAGAAAGACCAGCGCATCGGTCCAGAGGACAACCGGCATCAAGGGCATGGCGACGGCGACCTCATTGCAGCCTGACCCGCGGGTCGACCAGGGTATAGGAGATGTCGGTCAGGATCAGCCCCAGGATGTAGAGCACGGCGCCCAGAAACACCATGGAACGGACAATAGCGAAATCCTGATTGCCGATGGCGTCGATGGTGTAGCTGCCAAGCCCCGGAATGCCGAAAAAGGACTCGGTGATGAGACTGCCCATGAACAGCAGCGGCAGCACCACCACCACGCCGGTCAGGATGGGGATGAGCGCGTTGCCCAGCACATGCCGAAAGAGCACGCGACTTTCGCTTAAGCCCTTGGCGCGCGCGGTGCGGACATAATCCTTGGCGATCTCTTCCAGAAAGAGTGTGCGATACCAGCGGGTGCCGGCGCCGATGCCGCCGATCACCCCGACGATCACGGGCAGGATGAGGAATTTCCAGGCGTTCAGGCCGGTGTCGTAGCCGGAGATCGGGGCCAGGTGGAACAGTTTGCCGAGGATGAACTGACCGCCAATGATGTAAAAGAGGCTGGAAATGGACAGCATGGCGACCAGCAGCACGACGCTGCCGATATCCACATAGGTCGCCCGGAACAGGACGATGAAGAGCGCATAGCTGATATTGAAGGCCAGCCCGACCAGCAGCACGGGGATTGCGATGGCGAGGCTGGGCCACATCCGCTGCGAAATGTCGTAGCCGATATCGCGCCCATCGTCGGAAGAGCCGAACTGGAAAGCGAACAGCCGGACCGATTTCTCGAAAAAGATGGTGTCGGTCAAGCGCGCGAGTCCAGTCGCCTCGGGATTGAAGATTAGCGGTTTATCGTAGCCATGCGACTGTTTCCAGGTCTGGACGGCCTCCTCGGTCACCCGTTTTTCGCCCAGATGCATGCGGGCCATGTCGTCGGGCGAATTGACCACGAAAAAGAGCACGAAGGTGAGCAGATTCACGCCGATCAGGATCGGCACGGCATAGAGCAGTCGACGCAGGAGATAGGCGGTCACAGGGCGGTCCTCCGCTCGCGCCGACGCACCAGCCACCAGGCCGGCAGCACCAGCGCCACCAGCAGACCGGCGCCGACCCACAGCGGCCAGAGCACCGGCTGGTTCCAGTCCTGGCGCAGCCGCTGGCGTAGCTCGGGATCGATCCGGCGATATTTCAGGGTGTTGTTGGCCATCTGATTGGGGTAGGCGTTCGCCATCCATTGATGATGCAGGCTGAATGCCTTGGGATGGAAGCCCCAGATCCAGGGCGCGTCGGTGCGCGCGATCTCCACCAGCCGATCGAGGATGGCCTGACGCTCGGGACCGTCGTCCATGAACTTCATCTCATCGAACAGTCGATCGAACTCGGGGTTGGCGTAATTGGCCGCGTTTTCGCCCTGATGCTCGACCTTGCCATTGGGTCCATACAGCAGAAAAAGGAAATTCTCGGGGTCCGGATAGTCCGCGTTCCAGCCGAACATGAAGACCTGTCCGGTGCCGTTGCGCAACTTATCCTGGAAACGGTTGTAGTCGGTCGAGCGGATGACGAGATCGATCCCGAGTTTGGCGAATTGTTTGCGAATCCAGTTCAGACGGGCGCGATCATCCGGCCCGGTCGCGACCGCCTCATAGTTGATGGTCAGCGTGCGGCCGGTCTCGCGCTCGATGCCGTCCGGATAGCCGGCCTGTTCCATCAGCACCTTGGCCTCGTCGAGACTCCGGCGTACCGGTCGACCGTCGCGCCATTCGTAGACGAAGGGGTTGATCCCCGACTCGCCCTCGCGATAGCCGAAAATCCCCGGCGGAATCGGCCCCTGCGCCACCACGCCGCGCCCATTCGTGAAGATCGAAATGAATTCCTCGTAATCCAGGGCGATGGAGATGGCGCGACGCAACAGATGGGCGCGCGGCGAATCGCCGCCGATGACCGGATCGAGCATGTTGAACCCCAGATAAAAGCTGGAAGGCTCCACCGAGGTCAGCAGCGAGATTCCTTGTTTGCGCATCGCATCGGTCAGGATCGGCTCGCCCTCGACATCGATCTGCACCGCCTGATCGAAGGCGTCCGAGGCGATGCCGGAACTGTCGTAATAGCCCTGAAGGAATTTGTTCCAGCGCGGGATTTCTTCTTTTTCAAGGCTGTAGATGGCGCGATCGACGAAGGGAATCGGTTTGCCTGCATCGGCCAGAATGCCGGATTCGACATCGCCCGGCATCCCCTCGGTCGGATAGGACTCGCCATGAAAATTCGGGTTGCGCTCCAGCACCATGCGCAGATTCGGATTGTTTTCGCTCAGGAAAAAGGGGCCGCTGCCAACCGGATACCAATCGAGCGTAATGTTGCGCTCGGCCAGCCCCGGCTGCGCGTAAAAGACCTCTGCCTCCCAGGGCATCGGAGCAAAAAAAGGCATCGCCAGCCAATAGGCGAATTGCGGATATTTCCCCTTGAGGCTGATCCGAAAGCGGTCGCGATCCACCGCCTCGACGCCCGCCAGACTGGACTGGCGCAGGGTTTCGGCCTGTTCCAGCGGCCCCTGCCCTGCCGCCGACTCAAGCTGCCCGGCAAGCTCCTGAAAACCGACAATATGCTGACCCATCACGCCCGCGATCGGCGAGTGCAGCCAGGACGCGGCGAGTCGTTTGATCTGATAAACGAAATCCTCGGCGGTCAGTTCGCGGGTGCCGACCTCCGGGAAGTCGGCCAGACGATTGATGCCATCCAGATCCGCCGCCGTCAGCGCGTGATACCGAAAGCGACCCTCGGCATCCTGGGCGAACGCCGGATGCGGCTGAAAACGCATCCCCGGCTGGATGCGAATCAGATAGTCGCTGCGGGCGATGTCCGCGGCGGGCGTATCCTCCGGCAAGGGATTGCCCGCCGCGTCGAAATAACGCGCGACCGGAACCTCGGCGGCCGACAGCGGCACCAGACGATAGGGGCGCAGCAGGAAATGATACTGAAGCGGCGGCTCGTAGATCTGCGCCAAAAAGGCGTATTCGTTGGCGCTGTAGGAACGCGCGGGATCCAGATGCTTGGGCCGTTCGTCAAACGAGCTGTACACCGTGTTGCTGTCGGCGTCCGACGCCGGATAGGGGTCGTTCCAGGGCGAGTCATCGCAGCCGGCGATCAGGAACGACAGCATTAGGGTCGCCAGGATCCAGGTTTTTTGGAGTCTGGCCGTCATGCTCACACTCAGCATTCTCCAGCCCGCCGCGTCGCCAGCTCCGCGACATCGGTCGCGGTGATGGGCCACTTCTTGCCAAGCCGCAGATAGGTTTCGATCGATCGGGCCGCGCGCCGCCCGGCGCCCATCGCCAGAATCACGGTGGCGCCGCCGTTGACGATATCGCCGCCCGCGAACACGCCGGGCAGATTGGTGGCCTGCGTCGATGCGTGACCGCCGTCGTCGGCCGCGATGTAGCCGCGGGTGTCGAGCGCGAGATTCGGGGTGGATTCGGTGACGAGCGTGTTGGCCCGGGTACCGAGCGCGGAGATGACGGTATCGCAGACGATGTCGAAACGTTCGCCGGTCGGCAAGGGACGGCGACGCCCGCGCTCGTCGGGCTCGCCCAGCGCCATCTTTTCGACCTTCATGCCGGTCACGTTGCCCTCGGCATCGACGAGCACCTCGACCGGGCTGTGCAGAAAGAAAAACTCGATGCCTTCCTCCCGGGCGTGCCGGAGTTCTTCGAGGCGCGCCGGCGCCTCGGCCTCGGAACGGCGATAGACGCAGGTCACCCGTTGAGCCCCCAGCCGCTTCGCGACGCGCAGACAGTCCATGGCGGTATTCCCGGCGCCGACCACCACCACGCCCTGGCCAACCCGGATCGGGGTATCGACATGGGGGAAGCGGTCGCCCCCCATCAAATTGACGCGGGTGAGAAATTCGTTGGCGCTGTAGACCGTGGCGGCGTGCTCGCCGGGAATCCCGAGAAAGGTCGGCGCGCCGGCGCCGATACCGAGAAAGACGGCATCGTAGCCCATCTCCTGGATCAGTTGCGGAACCGTGAAGGTGCGACCGATGACCTTATTGGTCGCGATCTCGACTCCCTGGTCGCGCAACTGCTGAACCTCGCGCGCGATGATCTCGCGGGGCAGACGGAAGGCGGGGATGCCGAACTGGAGGACGCCGCCGACCACATGGAGCGCCTCGTAGATCGTCACGTCGCAGCCCGCTTTCGCCAGATCGGCCGCGGCGGCCAAACCGGCGGGGCCAGATCCGCAGATGGCCACCCGCCCGAGCGGTTTCTCGACCGAGGTGGGCGCGATTCTGGCCGGCTTGGCGTGATCGCCGACGAAGCGCTCCAGGCGTCCGATAGCGACCGGCTCCACCTTCGCGCCGATGACGCAGTGCTCCTCGCACTGTGTCTCCTGGGGACAGACACGACCGCAAATGGAGGGAAAGGCGTTGGACTCGCGGATCACGGCCGCCGCGCCATCGATATCGCGCACCAGGAGATGGCGGATGAAGCGCGGGATATCGATCTGCACGGGACAGCCGGCAATGCACTTGGGATTGCCGCACTGGAGACACCGCTCGGCCTCCTGGAGCGCCATGTCAAGGGTGTAGCCGAGATTGACCTCCTGGAAATTCCCCGCGCGCTCCCGCGGATCGCGTTCCGGCATCGGCGTTTGCGTTGGGCTGATCTGCTTGATCTTTTTGTAATTTCGCTGATCTTCCTCGAAGAGTTTCCGTTCGAGTTCGCAGACATGCGCGTAGCCCTCGCTGGCCGTTGCCTCCTGCGACGTGAAGCGCTTCTGCCGCGCGATCAATTCCTGGAAATCGACCTGATGGCCATCGAAATCGGGGCCGTCGACACAGGCGAACCGAACCTCTCCGTTGACGCTCACGCGACAGGAGCCGCACATCCCCGTCCCGTCCACCATGATGCTGTTAAGGCTCACCAGGGTCTTGACGCCGAAGGGGCGTGTCGTTTCGACGCAGGCCTGCATCATCGGCGGCGGGCCGATGGCCACCACCAGATCCGGCGGATCGCGCTCCAGAAGCTCCCGCAGCGCCGCCGTGACGAAACCCGGCCTGCCATAGCTGCCGTCATCGGTGCAGACCATGAGTTCGTCGCAATAGGCGCGGAACCGGTCTTCCCAGAAGACCAGCGGCTTGGCGCGAAATCCGACGATGCCGGTGGTGCGGTTTCCCGCCGCCTTGAAGGCGCGCAGTTGCGGATAGATCGGCGCGATACCGAGACCGCCGCCGACAAGCGCCACATGCCCGACCTTCTCGATGTGCTGGGGCCGGCCGAGCGGACCGACGAAATCGGTGAACCGGTCGCCCTCCCGGTAATCGTTCGCCATCTCGCGCGTGGTCTTCCCGAACGCCTGGATGACCAGGGTGACGGTTCCCGCGCGGCGGTCGAAGTCGGCGACGGTCAGCGGGATCCGCTCCCCGCCCTCGTGGAGTCGGAGCATCACGAATTGACCGGGCTGCGCGGCCTGGGCCACGTCGGGGGCCAGCACCTCCCACAGGAAGGTGGTCTCGGAGAAAACCTGGTGACGAACGATGGTGTACATGACTCAGCAGCCTTGGCATGGGATCCGGGGACGTATACCAGCGTTCAATCTACAAGGTTAAACGGCAGTCGCCCACATCGCTGATTGTCAAAAGCCCCATGCGATCAGCGGATCGTGTCTGGTAGAGCGCGGCGAGGTCAGTCATTCTTTCGCTCCTTCCGTAAATCGTTAAACGCAAAATTGAGGTAGGGCTTGGCATCGCCGCCGAGTCCGATCGCCCTTTCACGAATTGTCGAGTTTCTGTAGTCTTGCGAACCAACCTGGGGCGCTATGATCGCACGGCGCCCATGGCATCGAAAGCAGCAAATCCCGGCGGCGCCCGCGCCGCCCGACGAACCGGAGAATTGACGCCCATGGGGTTTCTTCAAGACAAACGCATCCTGATTACCGGCGTGGCGAGCAATCGCTCCATTGCCTGGGGTTGCGCCGAGGCCATGCGCCGCGAAGGCGCTCAAATCGCCCTGACCTACCAAAACGACAAGCTCAAGTCCCGTGTCACGGACTTTGCCGCTCAACTGGGCTCTGACATCGCCCTCCCGCTCGACGTGAGCACCGATCGGCAGATTGCCCACTGCTTCGCGGAGTTGGAGGAACGCTGGGACGGACTGGACGCCATCGTCCATTCCATTGCCTATGCCCCCAAGCACGAGTTGGAAGGCGACTATGTGGACGCGCTGACGCGGGACGGTTTCATCACCGCCCACGAGATCTCTTCCTACAGCTTCGCCGCCCTGGCCAAAGCCAGCCGACACTTGATGGAGGGGCGCAACGGCGCGTTGCTCACCATGACCTTTCTCGGTGCCGTGCGGGCCGTGCCGTATTACAACGTGATGGGACTCGCCAAGGCCAGTCTGGAGGCCAATGTCCGCTATCTGGCCGCCTCGCTCGGGCCCAAGGGAACCCGCGTCAACGCCATTTCGGCGGGCCCGGTCTATACGCTGGCCGCGGCCGGCATCTCGCACTTTCGCGCGATGCTCAATCAAGTCGAGAAACACACCCCGCTGAGACGCACCGTGACCACCGAGGAAGTGGGTAACGCCGCCGCTTTTCTGTGCTCGGATCTGGCGAGCGGGATTACCGGGGACATCATGTACGTGGACACCGGGTTCAACATTTTGGGTCTGGGTTGAGCGACGGTCCTGTTCGATTTTCGTGCCGAGCCGCTCGCACTGAGCGGACCGAGGCAAGAACAGCGCCGACGCAGGGTGGAACCGTCGACGGATTCACGCTTGGATACTTCGGATTTCCCATTCGTCTTCGATAAACTCTGGTCGAATGGGAAATCCTTCGACTCTTCAGAGCCTGCATGCCTCAAACCACCCTCCTCTGGTTCCGCCGCGATCTGCGTCTCGACGACAACCGGGCACTGACTCATGCTCTGAAGACGGGCGCGCGGATCGTGCCGGTCTACATCCACGCGCCCGACGAGGAAGCGCCCTTCACGCCGGGCGCGGCCAGCCGCTGGTGGCTGCATGGCAGTCTGCTCGCGCTCGATGAATCGCTGCAACGCTTCGGCAGCCGTCTCTGGATCGCGCGCGGGGACAGCCTGACCGAACTGCGGCGCATCGTCGCGGCCACCGGCGCGACACAGGTGTCCTGGAACCGTCTCTATGATCCGGTGACGCGCGAACGCGATACCCGCATCAAACAGGCGCTGCGCTCCGACGGTCTGCGTTGCGAGAGCCATCGCTCGACCCTGCTTTTCGAGCCCTGGGACATCGCATCGCAAACCCGTTCGGCTGGCAAGACCGGCCAGCCCTATCGGGTCTTCAGCGCCTTCTGGCGCGCCTGCGTCCGGGAACTGTCCGGTATCCGACCCGAGGCGGCCCCAGATTCGCTTGCAGCCGGAGCCGCTCCGGTTGGCGGTCTGTCGGTGGAGGATCTGGGCCTCTTGCCGACGATCCCCTGGGATCGAGGCCTGCGCGCGACCTGGACGCCCGGCGAGTCCGCCGCGCTGGCGCGCGCCAGGGCCTTTCTCGATACCCGAATCGCGGACTACGGCGCGGCGCGCGACCGGCCCGACGCACCCGGAACCTCCCGACTTTCCCCGCATCTGCACGTCGGCGAGATCGGCCCCCGCCGTCTGCTGGCCATGATCGTCGAGCGTTTCGGCGACCCCACTGCCGGCCCCGCCGAACCCTTCGTGCGCGAACTCGGCTGGCGCGAATTCTCCTATCACCTGCTCTACCATTTCCCCCGAACACCCGCCGAATCGCTGGACCCGCGCTTCGCCGACTTTCCCTGGCGCACCGACGGCGTGGCCGAACGGCTCGACGCCTGGCAGCGTGGCCAGACTGGCATCCCGCTGGTCGATGCCGGGATGCGTGAACTCTGGCACACGGGCTGGATGCATAATCGGGTGCGGATGGTCGTCGCCTCCCTCCTGACCAAGAATCTGCGGCTCCCCTGGCAGGCGGGCGCGCGCTGGTTCTGGGACACGCTGGTGGACGCCGATCTGGCGAGTAACACGCAGGGCTGGCAGTGGACCGCCGGTTGCGGCGCCGACGCCGCGCCCTATTTCCGCGTCTTCAACCCGGTGCGTCAGGGCGAACGCTTCGATCCGGATGGCGGCTATGTCCGCCGCTGGTGCCCGGAGCTGGCGCGCCTCCCGAACCAATACATCCATCAGCCCTGGACAGCGCCGCCGCCCATCCTGACGGCGGCTGACATCCGGCTGGGAAGTCACTATCCTCTACCCATCGTGGACCTTGCGACCTCCCGCCAGGAGGCGCTCGCCGCCTGGGGCATGATCAAGCAACACCGTTAGTCTCTACCGTTCAGCCATCGAGGAGACACAGACGTCCCCGGTCTTCTCTCTCGTTCCCGCGCTCCCGCGCGGGAATGCCCTCTGGCCACTCCAGCGGCCCGATTCCAGACGCGACGCTGGAGCGTCGATACCCTGGCTCGCGCGCCTGAGCCTGGGAGCCAGAGAGCCAGAAAAACGGCGCATGACCGTCCACGCAGCCTAAAGGATCGCAGCGATGAAGCAGTCTCGGATCAGGATGGATGTCACGACTTTCGCAACGCTCGACGCACGCTCTCGGCTCTTGCGCGGCCTGCTGGACGCGAGTCGCGAGGGACTGCTCGCGGCGGACGCCCGCGACGGTCGGATTCTCCTGGCCAATGTCGCCGCTTGCGCCTTGCTTGCCACCGGCGAGGACCGCTTGCTCGGCGAGCCGGTCACATCCCTGCCCCTCTGGCCCGCGGACTGGTCCTTGCGATCCCTGCACGAGACAGGGCGCGAGCATGCCGGGGAGCGGGTCTGCCTCGCCACGGCGCCCAACGGCAACCCGCTGGAGATCCGTGCGCGCCGGTTGGCGATCGAGCAGACCGAGCTGTTGCTGATCGCGCTGAACGACCCTGGCGAGCGTCTGCGGGCGGAGACCGCGCTGCGCGAGAGCGAGGCGCGTTTTCGCGGCATTCTGGAGCAACTGCCCGCGATCTCGGTGCAGGGGTATGACGAGGAGCGCCGCGTCACTTTCTGGAACGACGCCAACGAACGCATTTATGGCTACCGTCGGGAAGAGGCCATGGGACGACGCCTTGAGGATCTGATCATCCCGGAGCCGATGCGCGAGGTCGTGGTTGCCGCCGTCATGGACTGGCTGGAGCGGGATCTTCCGATTCCAGCGGGCGAGTTGACGCTACGACGCAAGAACGGCTCGCCCGTGACCGTCTTCTCCAGCCATGTGATGCAGTGCAACAGCGCGGGCCGCAAGGAGATGTTCTGCGTCGATCTGGATCTGAGCGACATCCGCGCCGCCGAGGAACGCCTGCGTCTCACCGCCACGGTCTTCGACAGCACCGCCGAGGGGATCTATCTGACCGACGCCCGCTCGCGCATTCTCGAAGTCAATCGCGCCTGCCTGGAACTGACCGGTTATCCACGCGAGGCGCTCGTCGGCCAGTCACTGTCGCGCTTCAAATCGGGACGCCACCGTCCGGCCTTTTTCCAGGCCATCCGCCGCTCGTTGACCGAGACCGGCCAGTGGCGGGGCGAGATTTCGATCCGTTTCAGGGATCGCAGCCTTCATCCGATTCTGCTCCAGATCACCCAGGTCGCGAACGAACAGGGGCAGACCACCCATTATATCGGGGTCTTTTCCGATCTCAGTCAGGCCAAGCATACGCAGGACCGGCTGGATTTTCTCACGCACCACGACGCGCTCACCGGCCTGCCCAACCGGCTGCTGTTCGGTTCGCGCCTGGAGCATGCGATCCGACGCGCCGCGCGCGATCGCGACCAACTGGCGGTGCTCTTCGTGAATCTCGATCGTTTCAAGGGCATCAACGACAGCCTGGGCCATCCTGGCGGGGACCGGCTGCTGCGCGCCGTGGCGGAGCGCCTGCGCGAGCGGGTGCGCCGCGACGACACCGTCGCCCGTTTCGGCGGCGACGAATTAACCCTCATCCTCGAAAACGTTCGCGACGACGCGGGCGCGGGGCGGGTCGCCGAGACGCTGCTGCGCGCCATCGCCCAGCCCTTCCCGATCGGCGAACGCGATCTTTTCATCACCGCCAGCATCGGGGTCGCGCTCTATCCGCGCGACGGGGAGAACAGCGCCACCCTGCTGAGCAACGCCGGCTTCGCACTGCGCCAGGCCAAGAAGGCCGGCGGCAATGGCTACGCCTTCTATAGCAACGAACTAACCAAGGTGGTGCAGCACCGCGCCATGCTGGAGAACGGTCTGCGCCGCGCGGTCCAGGGCGGCGAGTTACGGCTGCACTATCAGCCGC
Source organism: uncultured Thiocystis sp. (assembly GCF_903866365.1). GTDB lineage: Bacteria > Pseudomonadota > Gammaproteobacteria > Chromatiales > Chromatiaceae > Chromatium. The sequence continues at coordinate 12,027 of NZ_CAIPNF010000058.1, read as the reverse complement.
AGATCCGGCTCGACACCGGGGAGATGATCGGGCTTGAAGCCCTGATCCGCTGGGAACATCCCGAGTTGGGATTCCTGCTGCCGGGGCATTTTATCGAGATTGCCGAAGAAGGCGGCAGTCTCGCCGCCATCGGCGAATGGGCGCTGTACAGCGCCTGCACGCAGGCGCGGCAGTGGCTCGATGCGGGCATCGCGTTTGGGCGGGTCTATGTCAACATCGCCCACTCGCAAATCCATCGCGGCGACCTGCACCGCGTCACGCAACGGATTCTCGCCGAGACCGGCCTGCCCGCCGGGTATCTGGGGTTGGAAATCACCGAGGGCGTCGCCATGGAACGCGGCGCCAGCCAGATCATCGAGGAGTTGGAGCGACTTAAGGCCGACGGGATCAGTCTCGCCATCGACGACTTCGGCACCGGCTATTCGTCGCTATCGCGGCTGAAACAACTCCCGGTGGACCAGCTCAAGATCGATCGTTCCTTCGTGCGCGACATCGGCACCAGCCGGCGCGATCTTGACATCGTGCGCGCCATCATCACCCTGGGGGCCACGCTCGGACTGGAGGTACTGGCGGAGGGCATCGAAACTCAGGACCAGGGGGCTTTACTCCTCGCCGAGGGCTGCCGTTTCGGTCAGGGCTATTTCTATGCTCGACCGATGCCGCCGGCGGATCTGCCGGGGTGGATGCGGGGACGAGCGCAGGCAGGGTTTCCGGCGATGGTTGGACATAATTCGCCCATGTAGGGACAAGCCATTGCCGTGTCTCGACGCTGATTCCTGTTCACGGACGTTCGCGAGTCACGAAACCTATCGCCCCCAAGGCCGATCACGGCCCCTTGAACGCCCACGGAACGCCAACGACAGGTCACGCCAGCAGACGACGCACCACGACCCCCGCCAGCATGAGCCCGAACAGCGAGGGCAGATAGCTCAACGAGCCATTGACCGCGCGTGGCCGGCCGCGATCGGTTGCTTCGGGGGATAAGGCTGGCCTGGGAGACTCGTCGGACCAGATCACGGTGACGCCGCGTCCGATGCCGCGCCGGCGCAGACGGCTGCGAACCTCGCGCGCCAGCGGACAGACCTGGGTATCCATCAGGTCGCCAACCTGGACCCGAGTCGGATCGAGACGCCCGCCGGCGCCCATGCTGCTGACGATGGGAACGCCCAGACGCACGGCGGTTTCGATCAGCGCGAGCTTGCTGTTGAGGCTGTCGATGGCATCGGCCACCTGATCGAACCCGCCGGTCAGGAGCGACTCCATCCCCTCCGCCGGCAGGAAGTCCTCGATCAGGGTCAGCCGACAGACCGGATTGATGTCGGCGATCCGCTCGGCCATGACCTCGGTTTTGCGCCGTCCGACCGTGGATGTCAGGGCAACCAGTTGACGGTTCAGGTTCGAGGGCGACACCCGATCATGATCGGCGAGCGTCAGCGCCCCGACGCCCGCGCGCGCCAGCGCCTCGGCGGCGAAGGAACCGACCCCACCCAGCCCGGCGAGCAGCACATGACTCGCGCGCAGACGCGCCACTCCGTCGTCGCCGACCAGGATGCGGGTGCGCTCCCAGAGAGGCGCGTCGGCGGGCAATTCGGGATTCATGGAAGAGCCAGCACCGCGCGGGCATTGGCCGTGGTGAAGGCCGCCAGTTCGCCGGGGTCGGCGTCGCGGACGCGGGCGAGCGCCGCGAGCACGTCCGGCAGATATTCCGGGCTGTTACGTTCGCCCCGATGCGCGGCGACCGTCAGGTCGGGCGCGTCCGTCTCCAGCACGATGGATTCCAGCGGGATCTGGGCGGCCAGACGCCCGAGTTTGGTGGAACGCGCGAAGGTCAGCATGCCGCCGAAACCGAGTTTGAACCCCAGATCCCGATACTGTTGGGCCTGTGGCAGACTGCCGTTGAAGGCATGGGCGATCCCGCCGACCACCGGGAGACGGCGCAAGGTGGTCAGCACCTCGTCGTGGGCCTTGCGGACATGCAGCAGCACCGGCAGACCCGTGCTCCGGGCGATCTCCAACTGGGCCTCGAACAAGGCCTGCTGGCGTGCCGGATCCAGCTCGCGGACAAAATAATCGAGCCCGATTTCGCCGATCGCCACCAGCTTGCGATCGGAGACCATCCGTTCCAGGGCGGCGATGTCCGTCTCGCGATGCCGGTCCAGATAGACCGGATGCAGCCCCAGGGCCGGATAGAGCGCCGGGCCGACCGCCGATCCGTCGGCGCACAGTGCGAGCAAATCCGGCCAGCCATCGGCATCAATCGCCGGAATGACGATCCCCACCAGACCCGCCGCCCCGCAGCGCTGCCTGACCGCCGCGCGGTCGGCGGCGAATTCGGGCACGTCCAGATGACAGTGGGTGTCGATCAGTTCCATCGTTCACCGCTCATAAAAAACCGACTCGACCGGATGTTGCGTGGCATCGCGCACCCAACGAAGGCGGGACGCCCTCGCTCCAACTCAGGCGCTGGCCGCCGTCTTTTGATCCCGCACATAGAGCGCCTTGTTCGGTCCCCGCCCGACCGGGCGCTCCTCCAGATCGAACAGTTGCACCGCCTTGAGCAGCCCGCTCAACTTGGCGTACCCGTAATTGCGTGAATCGAACTCCGGGCTGCGCTTGGCGATGGCCGTGCCAACCATGCCGAGCCCGGCCCAGCCGGTATCGTCGGCGGCGCTGTCGACCGCGTTGCGCAGCAGGGTGACGAGCTTGGGATCGCGCTTGAGTTCCTTGCCGCTCTTGCGGGTGGTGGCGTCGCCGCCGGCGTCCTCGCGCAGCACCTCGGTGTAGACGAACTTGTCGCAGGCGGCGACGAAGGGCTCGGGGGTCTTCTGCTCGCCAAAGCCGTAGACCGTCATGCCGGACTCGCGCAGCCGCGAGGCCAGCCGGGTGAAGTCGCTGTCGCTGGAGACGATGCAGAAGCCGTCGAAATTGCGCGAGTAGAGCAGGTCCATGGCGTCGATCATCATGGCCCCATCGGTTGCGTTCTTGCCCTTGGTATAGCGGAACTGCTGCATGGGCTGAATCGAATGGCGCAGCAGCGTGTCTTTCCAGGAACCCAGATTGGGCAGGGTCCAGTCACCATAGATGCGCTTGACATGGGCGGTGCCGTACTTGGCGATTTCGGCCAGCAGCCCCTCGACGATGCTCGCCTGGGCGTTGTCGGCGTCGATCAGGACCGCGAGCTTGAGATTGATGGGGTCGGACATGGATGCGCCCTCCTACCACATGAGATCGTCGGGAACCTGAAAGTCGGCATAGGGGTCGTCGGCATCCGGCGGTGCCGTCGGCTGGTTGAAGACCAGCACCAGACTGGCGTCGCGGGCGCGCACCCGCTCGACGATTTCGGCCGGAATGACCTCGTAGAAGGTATCCTGACGCACCACCGCCAGCCGCCCGGCGACCAGCTTGGTATGTTGCTCCTTGTTGACATAGATGCGCTTGAGCGTCGCCCCGTCGGTGAAGTTGTAGACCAGATCGCCGCCGTCGCGGACCACCCGGTTGGCATGGATGAGCTGACGGATCTCGTTTTCGGCGGCATGCAGCGCCGCCTCCTCCTGACGCTGGCGATTGAGTTCGCGGTCGCGCTCGGCCTTCTCGACGCGCGCCCGTTCAGCCGCCTGACGTGCCTCGGCGTCGACTTGAGGACCGCGTTTGCCGGCCTGCTTGCCTTGTTTGTGTTGCGTCGAACGCGACTGCTTGAGCTTGTGCTGATCGACCAGGCCGGCCTTGAGGAGTTGGTCTTGCAGTGAATTACCCACGATGAGGTGCTCCAGGATGGGAGTTTGGGAATAATCGATTGCTAGAGCATCCGACAGGCGCGACCTTGACGCAAGCCCGGCGGTCTCGACTCACGGCTCTTTGCCGATCCGCCAGGCGGTCTCGACCTTGTTCTGGAATTATACAATTCTGTCGCCACACGCCCGGCATGGTTACAATCGCGGATCCCGATGGAGGCATCCGCGCCCCGCGTGCCCGGATAAACCCTCGATGTTTTCATCCCAACCTCAAGCCATTTTCTCGGAGTGCCATTCCATGCCCCGTCCGATTCTGTTCCTCGCGCTTTCCCTCTTCATGGTTCTGCCGACACTGGCGGCCAACAATGGCGGCGTCGGCTACGTCGACATGCAGAAAGTGCTGGAGCAAAGCAAGCTCGGTCAGCGTTTACAGGAACAATTGCGCAAGGAGTTCGAGCCGAAAGCCAGGCAGTTCGCGGAAGACGAAAAACAGATTCAGACCATGCAACAATCGCTGGAGCGCGACAAGGCGCTGATGAGCAAGGACCAACTCGCCAAAAAGGAAAAGGAGATCCAGGCACTGATCGCGGACTATCAGAAAAAAACGATGCCGATTCAGCAGGAACTGATGAAAGTGCAGCAGGAAAAAGGCCGGGAAATCGTCGGCCCCGCCCGCGAGGCGGTCAACGCGGTGGCGAAACAGAAAAAGCTTGGCATGGTGGTGGAACGCGGCCTGTCGGGCCTGCTCTATCTCGACGAATCGCTGGAGATCACCGCCGAGGTGATCAAGGAAATAGATGCCAAAACGAAGTAAGGTTTAGGCAAGACCGGAGCAATGCGCGCGCAACGCCGGTCATCCAGGGACGCGGCTTGCAAGCGGCAACCGCGCGAATGTGACCGGACTATTTCGGATCTCGCGTCCTGGAGTATACTTTTCGGACGTTGTGCCCCCGTTGCGGGCGCCCGAAACCAATCGATTTCGACCAACCACCCGCCGCCCGCGCCCTCCGCGCGGCGGCGCCCCTGAAGAGGAAGCGACATCATGCTCGGCGAATCGCACGACCTGCTCCATGAATTTCCGGATCTGGAAAACAAGATCGCGGCACTCCGCTCCGCCAACCCCGAGTTCGCGCAACGCATGGACGACTATGACGAACTCGATGCCCGCGTGCGGAGCATCGAGGAACTCGGAACCCCGGTCGCCGATGAAACCATCGAGGAACTGAAGAAAGAACGCCTTCTGCTCAAGGACTCGCTCTATCTGATGCTGCGCGCCTGAGTCGGCCTCCCAGGGCCATCTGAACGCCAAACCGACGTGGACTATCGCATCCTGCCCGTCACCCCGTTCCAGCAGAACTGTACCCTGTTCTGGTGCGAACGGACCCGGCGCGCCGCCATCGTCGATCCCGGCGGCGAGCCTGAGCGCATCCTCGCGCTGCTCGCCGAGTTGAACCTTGAGCCCGAATGCATCCTCCTGACCCACGGTCATCTGGATCATGTGGGCGCGAGCGGCGATCTGGCCGAGCGGCTTGGGTTGCCCATTGTCGGGCCGCATCCCGACGACGCCTTTCTGATCCATGCGCTACCGGACCAGTGTCGGATGTTCGGATTTGCGCCGGTGCGCGATTTCGAGCCAGACCAGTGGCTGCAACAGGGCGATATTGTCAAGGTCGGCGAGGAACGCCTGGAGGTGCTGCATTGTCCGGGGCACACCCCTGGCCATGTGGTGTTCGTCGACACCGCGAATCGACTGGCGCAGGTCGGCGACGTGCTCTTTCGGGGATCCATCGGCCGCACCGACTTTCCGCGCGGCAATCACCGCCAGCTCCTCGATTCGATTCAACAGCAACTCTTCGCGCTGGGCGACGATCTCCGCTTCATCCCGGGGCATGGCCCCATGTCCACCATCGGGCACGAACGACGCGCCAATCCCTACCTTCGCGGATAACGCCTCGCAGCCTGGGGCCGACGTCGCTATTGGCTCAGGTACAATGGCGCGTTGCAAGCAACAGTTGACGGAGCTGACATGCTATTCGAGCGATTCCTCAAAAAAAGACAACAGGCCGCGGCCGAAACCAAACAGGCAGTCGTCTCCAAGAGCCAGGAAGTCCTCGCCGAACAGGCGCAGCATCCCGCGGACCCCGCGATACGACGCAACGCCGCGCGCCAACTCCAGCAGCTTCCGTTGCTTCGCCAACTCCTGAGCGATGACGCCGATGCCGGAGTGCGCGAAACCGCTGCCACGCGTTTGCGCTTCTTACTGTGCGAAGGCGATCAGGAGACAATCCCGCTTGCGGAGCGGATCGGCGAGCTGTCCCAAATCGAAGATCTTGATCTCGTCGAGCGGATCGCCAGCCAGGCCAACGCCCCCGAGATTCGACGCGCCGCGCTCGTCCGGATTCAATCCCCGGCGGTGTTGGCTCAATGTGCCGTGCAGGATTCTCTGGCGGCGAACCGCGGCCTTGCGGTCGAGCGTTTGAATGACAAAGCGGGGCTGGAACTCGTCGTTCGACAGATCGGCAAAAAAGATAAAAACGTCTATCGCGCCGCACGCGACAAACTGCGCCTGATCGCCGAGCGCGAAGAGCTGCCGCAGCGGATTCGCGCCCAACGCGAGGACATCTGCGCCAAGGCCGAGCGACTGGGACGCCTGGGCAACTGGAGTCAGGACCGCGCGCTCCTGGAATATCTGGACCGCCAATGGGCGTCGCTCGCCGCCGAGACAGAGGCCGACGCCGACGCCGACTTGCAGGCACGTTATCAAGCCGAGCGCGAGCGTTTTCTGGCAGCCCATGCCGACGATCGTCAAGAAAATGCAAACCAGATCGCGCGGCATGATGCCCAGGATGCGGTGCGGGCAGAGCGTCAAGCGTTGCTTGACGAATTCTCAGGCGTTGTCAACCTGACCGAGGAGAGCGAAATCGATGCCCTGCGCGCGCGGATCGACAGGGCCTGGAGCGCACTCCCGGCCCTTGCGGATCCTCTGCAGCGTCGCCTCGAAGAACGCTATCGAGCGCTCGTTCAAACCGCGGAGACCACGCGGCAAGCACTGACCGAACAACGTCAGACTGTCGAAAGTCTGCGGCGAACGGTCGCGCAGGCCCAACGGCTCCTTGACGAAACCAGGACGCCGGATCATCGCAAGGCCAGGGCAATCCTCGATCAGGGTCGCGCACTGGTGGCCAGGCAGCCCGAATCGGCGGCGACACGGGATTTTCTGACGCTGGCAGAACGGCTCGAATCCCGGCTCGAACAGCAGCGCCGGCACGCCGAGCAACGCCTGCAACAGCTTCCGGAGCGGCTGATCGAACTGGAGACCCGTCTCGCGGCCGGCGAACTCAAAAAAGCCGATCCACTGTACCAAAGCCTGCAAGCCGGACTCGAACTGATCCAGGCAAGCGAATTGCCCAGGGATGCCACAACCGAGATTGCCAGCCGTCTGCGCATTCTGGCCCCCCAACTGCGCGAACTTCAGCATTGGCGACGCTGGGGCGCGGATCAGCATCGCGAGGGGCTGTGCGCGAACATGGAAGCGCTCATTGAACAGGAGCTGCCGCTCGCGGCACTGGCCGATCAATTGCACACACTGCAACTGGACTGGAAGGGACTCGACCAATCCGGCTCGCCCGCCAACCAGGCACTCTGGGAACGTTTTCATGCCGCCTCGGAGTCTGTTTATGCGCGCTGCCGTCCCTTTATGGAAGCCCGGGCCGCCGAGCGCGAGTCGAACCGGCTCGCGCGCGAAAGTGTCTGCCAGCAGATCGAGGACTTTTTAAGCAAGGTCGATTGGGAGCGGGTGGACTGGAAAAAGATCCTGCGTGCCGAGCGCGAAACCCGTCAGACCTGGGCCGCCATCGGCGCGACCGAGGGTCGGCATCGCAAGACGCTGGAGCGCCGTTTCCACCAATCGCTCAAACAGATCGACCAGCGCCTGGAGACCGAACGCAAGCTTAATCAGGCGCACAAACACAACCTGATCGAACGCGTGCGGGCGCTCGCCGATGCCCCTAACCTGGATGCCGCCATCGAACAGACCAAGGCGCTGCAACGCGAATGGCGCACGACGGTCCCGGCGCGCCAGAAAGACGAAAACAGACTCTGGCAGAACTTCCGTGCGGCCTGCGACGCCGTCTTCGAACGGCGGACCGCGCTGTACGAGGCTCAGACGAACGAACTCAAGGACCATCTCGCCACTCGCGAGAACCTCTGCGCCGAGGCACGGGCATTGGCCGCGAGCGACGCCGTTCCGCAGCGATTGGCCGCCGGATTGCGGGAACTCGACGAGCGCTGGCGCACCGCCCAGGCACTTCCGGTCCCTCGCCAGTCCGCCAGTCAATTGGCGCGTCAATGGCACGACTGCCGCGACGAACTGGAACAACGCATTCGCGCAGGCGAGGACCAGCAACGGCAAGCCGTGCTGGATCTCGTGCAGCGCCAGGCTGAACTCTGCGAACGGCTTGAGCTCAGTGCGCTCGGCGCGACCTCCGAACCGATCGACCCCGCCGCCGCGCGACACTTGTGGAGCGAATTGCAACAAGAGCCGCCGGCAAGTCAGGCGCTGTCGGCACGTTTCGAATACGCGCTCGACGCCGCGCAGAATCCCGCGCGACTGGCCGAACTCAAGCGTCGTTTTGCGGAAAACGACTCGCAACGCAGCCGGCTTTGCCTCCAGTTGGAGATCATCGCTGGCGTGGAATCGCCGCCGGAGCTTGCGCAACAACGATTGGAGTTCCAGGTTGCAAGGCTTGCCGAACGCATGGGCGCGGGCGAGGAGGATCGGCTCCAAGGCGCAACCCAGCTGCTGCAACAGTGGTATCTGTGCGGCCCCGCGCCTCGCAACGAGAGTCTGAACGCACGCTTCCAGCGGGTTCGCCGCGCCCTGGAGCCCCAGCGAACTCGCGAAGCAGAGGCTGTTTAGCCGAGTCTGTGCTGACTTGCGTTTCGACCGCGCTGTCCAGGTTCAAGCATTCTTTTCGTCGATCTTGACGCAGAGAACATCGCAGGTGGAGTGACGCAGTACCGTTCGCGCCGTTGACCCGAATATGCCAAGCAGGCCGTGACGCCCGTGACTTCCCAGCACCACCAGATCCACGTCCAGTTCGGCCGCGACCTCATCGATGAGATGTCCGGTCGAGCCAACCCGGATCAACCGATCAATTGTTGCGACATCGAGTTGCTCGCCCAAGACGTCCATCTGGCGCATGGCAATCGCCATCAGTTCGGCCTCCAGCTCGTGGTTCTCCGGCAAGGCGATCTCGCCGGAATAGCCCAGAGTCATGTACTCCATGGCCGGCGGGATGTGTTCGATGACATGCAGCAAGGTCAGCCGCGCACCGGTGAGACGACGTAAACCTTGGGCGCGGGTCACGACGGGAGCGCTCTCCCGCTCGAAATCCACGGCGAGTAACAGATGTTTATAATCCCCGGTTTGCATCGCGCACCTCACTGATTGTTCGCGTATTGTCCAAATCGGACGCACTTTAAGTATAACGAGCGATAGCGGTCTTTTCGCCCCGCTGCAAACATCGTCGGCTTGCGTGAGAATTCCAGGAATGGCCTGCATGCTTCAGATTACCCACCGCATCCAGATCGACGAGTCCGAACTGCGGGAACACTTTATCCGCTCGCCCGGTCCGGGTGGTCAGAATGTCAACAAGGTCGAGACCGCGGTGCAGTTACGGTTTGACGTGGCGGGGTCGCCTTCGCTGCCGGAGGACGTGCGACAGCGGCTGTTGCGCCTGGGCGGCAGGCGGGTGGATTCGGCGGGAGTGCTCATGATCGAGGCGCATCGTTTTCGCACCCGCGAGCGCAACCGCCAAGACGCGCGGGAACGTCTGGCCGCGCTACTCGTGCAGGCCGCGCATCGCCCCAAACCGCGCATTGCCACTCGCCCGACCAAGGCATCGAAAGAACGACGCCTCGAAGCAAAGCGCCGCACGAGCACCAACACGCGACTGCGGACGAACCGGCCAGGCGAGGACTGAACGCGGTCTATTCGTCGACCTCGACCAGAATTCCCGAGCCATTGGGCGCTGTGACGAGCACCAGCTTGCCCAGGGTCGGGTGTCGGGCCGTGTAGACCGTGATCCCTGCTACGCGCTTCTCGGCGATGATCTCGCTTTCTTCCTTCAAATCCTCAATGATGGCCGCCTCGGCATCGATCAAGCGCATGGGGTAATCCTCTGGCTTAGAGAATGGTTGGTGGAAGGAGGATGGCCCCTGTCAAACCGGGGCCAGGTTGACATGGAGCGTATCCGGCGGCCCCAACGGCGTCGCGACGAGACGACCGCAATCGATCTACAGTGCCATATCCAGATCGTCCTGGATCCTGGCGACCCCGGCCAGCGCGCACGCTTCGTCATCCGCGCCATCCGGCGCGCCACTGACGCCCACGCCAGCGACTAGCGCGGAACCGCCCACCAGCACGGGCACGCCACCGGCGGACATCACCAGGCCTTCCACGCGCCCGATCGGCGACTCGGCGCGGGCCGCCATCGCCGAGGTCGCGGCATTGAAGTTGACAGCGGTAAAGGCTTTCATCCGGCTGATTGTTAGAGTGATCGGAGCCGCGATGGTGTCGCGCAGGGCGACCTGCACGTTGCCCTCGCGATCGACCACCGTGACCGCGATCTGAATCCCCTTCTCGCGACAGGCCGCGATCGCGCCCTGGGCAACCTGGACGGCCGCATCGAGCGACAGTCGCTTCAGCGGCACCGTCAACGCCTCCTCCGCCAGCACGGGCGCGGCCAAACCGAACGCAACAAAGCCCGCCATCAAACGCTTGTTCATCTTGCTCTCCTCATGAAGTTTGACGTGATCGCAAAAGGCGCGGTTGTTCGTTTCCGGTTCCCGGCGCGGCGCGCGTTAACGGAAAGTTGCGCAATCGTGGCCGCCCGGAACACGTCACTCAGACGCCAGGTCGCGGTCCCTGGCCATAGTGAGCCTCGATATAGTCATCCACCATGCGCTTGAACTGCTCGGCGATTCCCTCGCCCTTGAGCGTCGCCACCTTCTCCCCATCCACATAGACCGGAGCGGACGGCCGCTCGCCGCTGCCCGGCAGACTGATGCCGATATTGGCATGCTTGCTCTCGCCGGGACCGTTGACCACGCAGCCCATGACGGCCACCTGCATGGTCTCGACGCCCGGATACTGCGTGCGCCATGCCGGCATCTGGTCGCGCAGATAACCCTGAATATTCTGCGCCAGATGCTGGAAGGTATCGCTGGTGGTGCGACCGCAGCCCGGACAGGCGGTGACCATGGGCGCGAAGGCGCGCAGTCCCATGGTCTGAAGGATTTCCTGGGCCACCACCACCTCGCGGGTGCGCGCCTCGCCGGGGGCCGGGGTCAGCGAAACCCGGATGGTATCGCCGATCCCTTCCTGCAGCAGCACCGCTAGCGCGGCGGTGGAGCCGACGATTCCCTTGGAGCCCATGCCGGCCTCGGTCAGGCCGAGATGCAGGGCATAGTCGCCGCGTTCGGCCAGTTTGCGGTAGACCGCGATCAGATCCTGAACGCCGCTCATTTTGCAGGACAGGATGATCCGGTCTTTCGGCAAACCCAGCGCCATCGCGCGTTCGGCGCTGGAGATGGCCGATTGAACCATCGCCTCGTGCATCACCTGATCGGCCTCGCGCGGCGCGGCGGAACAGGCGTTGTCGTCCATCAGGCGCACGATCAGATCCTGATCCAGGCTGCCCCAATTGACCCCGATGCGCACCGGCCGCTCATAGCGGCAGGCCAGCTCGATCATGGTCGCGAACTGACTGTCCTTTTTCTCGCCGGTGCCGACATTGCCCGGATTGATCCGGTATTTGGCCAGCGCCTGCGCGCACTCGGGATAATCGGTCAGCAGACGATGTCCGTTGAAATGGAAATCGCCCACCAGCGGCACGCCGCAACCCTGGGCGTCGAGCGCCTCGCGGATGGCCGGGACCGCCCGCGCGGCCGATTCATGATTGACCGTGATCCGCACCAGTTCCGACCCCGCCCGCGCCAGATCGGCGACCTGGCGTACCGTGGCGTCCACGTCCGCGGTGTCGGTGTTGGTCATGGACTGGACCACGATCGGCGCCAGACCGCCGACGGTCACTGGGCCGATGGCCACGGGAACGGTGATGCGTCTTTTGATCGGTTGTCGAACTGGGCTCATGGTGCCTTATTCCGCAAATACGATGAAAACTCTATTTTGACAGTTTTAGATGGTTTTTGCCTGCCTAGCGCAACTATGCGAAAGCATCAAGACCGTCTCAGGTCGTTGTCGTTGTCGTTGTCGTTGTCGTTGTCGTTGTGG
>NZ_CAIPNF010000057.1 GCF_903866365.1 uncultured Thiocystis sp. | reverse complement strand
CATTCCCGAATCGCGACACTGCTGGATATCCTCGGCGAGATCGCTGGCGGTCATGGCCAGGATCGGGATCGACCGATAACCGGGCAATTGGCGGATCGCGAGCGTGGCCTCCGGCCCGTCCATGACCGGCATCCGCATGTCCATCAGAATCAGATCGTAGGCGCTCTCGCGCGCCATTGCGATGGCCAACCGGCCGTTGTCGGCGATGTCCACCAGCAGACCGGGGCCATCGCACAGCAGGATGAGTACTATCTCCTGGTTGATCGGATCATCCTCGGCGAGCAGGATGCGACGCCCCTGATGCGCCTGGCGCAGGGCGGACTCGACGCGCGCGACCGACGCCGCGGCGACCTCTGGAACGTCCCGGCCGCGCGCGCGAGACTGGCGCAGAATCGTCGCCACCAGCGCTTCCTGGTCGAGCGGTTTGGTGAGCGTATCGACCATGCCGGCGAGTCGGCATTGTTCATGGTCCGCGGGCAGGGCGTGCGCGGTCTGGCCGATGACCGGCAAGTCTGGCGCCATGGCCGCGATGCGGCGCGTCGCCTCCAGCCCGTCCATCTCCGGCATCTGCACGTCCATCAGGACCACATCGAAAGCCTCGCGCTGGCGCGCGACCGCCTCGACCGCCTGCCGACCATCGCCGACCAGCGTCAGCGCTACCCCTTCGAGGCAGAGCAGATCCTGCAGCACCAGTTGATTCACGGCGTTGTCCTCGGCCGCGAGGATGCGCAGACCGGCCAGCCTGGGCTGGATTCGCGGCGCGAGCCGACTCTCGGACGGGGTGGTATCCAGCGGCACTTCAGCGGCAAGGTAAGGTAACCGGATGACGAAGCAGGAGCCGCTTTCCGACGTGCTTTCGATGCGAATCTCGCCGTTCCTAAAGCCATAGAAAAGTATTCCATGGACGTCAGCCGAACAGTGCTGCTGACGATTCACGGGCCGGAGTCGCGCCGGCCGCAGACAGTAGGGTCTCCGCTCGCGCCGCGCCCCGAAGGGCCGGTGGCGACCGGGATCGGTCCTGGGACCGACTGCCCGCACGGTACATCCGTCGTTGCTGTTGGGCGACCTGCCTCCAAAACGACCAGACGTGCCGCCCCCGATTCCTTGCAGGTAGGGGGCGGGCGGTTCTGGCGCGGCGATTGGGTCGCTCCGACAGGTTTAGGGCACGCCGCGCAATGACCAGCGCGGCGGCGTGATGGGGGCTCAGGCCATAGCGCCCGGCGAATTTCTCGCGCCCGATGACCGAGGTATAGGCGGGGTTGCGCGCGATGACTTCCAGGCCCGCATCATGGGCGCGGGCGCGCAGGGTTGCGCCGATGCGCGCATAGGCCAGCGCCGAGAGCATGCGCGCATGACGCGGGCCTTCGTCTTCGAGCGCCGCTTTCTTCTGGGCGAACGCCAGCTTCTCGATCGCCAGCGGCTTGCCCTTGTCGCGCGCGAACTCCATCAAGGATTTGATGGCGTTGCCGATCGCGGCCTGGGTTTGGTCGCGGTCGAGGCCATACGTGACGAGCGGGATCGTCAGCGCGGCAATCGGATTGCCAAAATGGTCGGTTTCGCACACCGCCAGGTGATCGGCGTTGAGATCGACCCCAATGACGCCGAGCCGCCGGTCGCTCGCGAGCGTGAACGGCAGCGCCTGCGTGGTGACGAACACCCGCCAACCCTTGGCGTCGCGCCGAAAGCGATAGCTGACGGCTTGTTCCAGGGTGAGTGCCGCGACCAGTTGATCCGTGCCGTAAGGCAGGTCGATCTCCAGGCGCTGGTACTTCTCGCCGGACGCGCAGAGCGCCGGGGGCAGCCGTAACCGCAGGGCGAAGCGCTGACCGCCCAGGTACTCGCCCACGCAGCCCTGGCAGCCGCCGGTCTCGTCCTTGGAGCCGATGACAAAAAACTGACTGGACCGCGCGCGTTGCCAGTCCGCGCGCCACTCGTCCAGCGAGGTGTAGCCGTTCGCCTCCAGATCGAACTGCGCGCGGAACAGCTTGCGACGGCCGAAACAGATCCGCACGGTGCCGGCGTCGCGATCGGCCTCAAGTTGGACAAAACGTGCGTGCTGGGTGGCGAGCCGGCGTTGTTTCTGGTGGCGCTTGTTGAGCAGGCGCTTGCGCGCGGCGGCCTCGATCGGTTTGGCGAGCGCCTTGTCGAGCTTGGCGACCACCTGCCGCGCCTTTTTGATCCGCGCCTTGGCCTCGTCGATCAGTCCGTCGCGACGCTCCTTGATGGACGCGATCTTGCCTTTGAGGTTGATCGCGAGGGCGTTGAACTGGCGGGCCGTCAGACCGAAGCGCGCCATGAACTCGGACTTCAGCGCGCCGGGCGCCACGCCGCGCCGCATCGCGGCGAACAGGGCGCGCTCGGCACGTCCGTAGAGGTCGGCATAGGCGTCCAGCACCGCGCCGGCCGTCCCCTCGGGATCGGCGATCCGGGTCTGGTCGGTGCGCTGAACTTTAGCGGTCCGCATCGCCGTTCGCCTGGCATTGCTCGACCAACCGTTGCGCGCGCTGCGCCGCCGCGCGGCGGCCATAAAGCCGGGCGCAGAACGAGGTCAGGACCGCGATCATGTCCGCGACCAGATCGTCCTGGCGTTCTTCGGGATCGACCACCAGCAGGCGCGCGCCGCGGGCGGCCAGCGCCGCCTCGACGTATTCCGCGCCGAAGCGCATGAGCCGATCCCGATGCTCGACCACGATCACATCCACCTTGGGGTCCGCCAGTAACGCGAGGAGCTTTTTGCGATGGCCGTTGAGACCGGAGCCGATCTCGGTGACGGTTTGCGCAACGCTCAAGCGTTGCGCGTTGGCGAAGGTGAGGCAGCGGGCGACCTGGCCGTCCAGGTCGGATGTTTGATCGTGGCTGGACACGCGGGCATAGAGCGCGGCGCGGGGGCCGGTCACTGCGGCGGGGGTGTCCACGTCGACCAGGATCGTGCCGGTCGGCGTTTGGTGCGCGGGCACCGGCAGTCGCCCGGCCTTGTACCAATTCCAGGCCGTGCGGTACGAGATGCCTTGCTGCTTTGCCCAAGTGCTG
>NZ_CAIPNF010000056.1 GCF_903866365.1 uncultured Thiocystis sp. | reverse complement strand
TGACTCAGCATCTCCACCGGTTTGGGCGCTACGATCTAGATCTGGACAAGCGGCCACCAGAACTGATCTACGATCTCTGGGCATGAAAGCCGACGCCTTGTGGCCCCAAAATGAAGGAATCGTTGTCGTACCCCGATCTGGTCAAAGCGAAGTGGCAGGAGACGACCGCCCGACTGGACGCCGAGGTCGCGACCGAGGAAGCCTTGTTTGCCGCCAAGGGCAAGACATTCCCGAAGCTGCTGCAACAGCGCCGCGAGCAGGTGGCGTGGATGCAGGCCACGGAAATCTGCGTGGTGGTGTCGCAGGAGCAAGGCGAGGTGGCCGATTTCGCCAAATGGAAAAATTTCCGCGACGAGCCGCTGGATATCGTGCCGCATCGCGAGAAGATGGTGAAGCGCGATCTGGAACAGGATTTCAAGAAGGCCGAGCATCCGTTCCGCATCGCCATCGTCTGCGCCATGTGGCTAACCGGCTTCGACGTGAAATGCCTGGCCACGCTGTATCTCGACAAGCCGATGCGAGGCCATACGCTGATGCAGGCCATTGCCCGCGTGAACCGCGTTGGCGGCGGCAAGAAGCATGGCCTGATCATCGACTACAACGGCATGCTCAAAAGTCTGCGGCGGGCACTCGCCACGTTTGCACAGGGCGACCGGGCTGGTACCGGCAAGGGTGAAGGCGAGCAGGACACGGTGCGGGACGATGCCGAAGCGCTGGCGGAATATGCCGAAAGCCTGAAACAGGCGCGGGACTATCTGGCGGGTCTGGGTTTCGATCTGGGCGCGCTGGTGGCCGCCAAGGGCTTCGACAAGCAAAGTCGGATACTGACTGCCGTCAACCTGTTGTGCGAGAGCGATGAGCGTCGCAAGACGTATCATGTGATTGTCGAGGACATCCGGGCGCGGCATCGCGGATTATTTCCACACCCAGGTTTGTTCGATTTCGATGGCGATGAGAGCGCCATCGTGGCGATCGACAACACGCTACAGGATGCGCGTGAAACGCCGGATGTCAGTGAATTGCTGCAATCCCTCTACGAGGTGGTCGATACCGCTCTCACGACAGAAGGGAAGGCACCGTACAGTGTTAAGGAGGGGATCGATGGGGGCGCCCGCTATGATCTGTCCAACATCGACTTTGCCCGTTTGCGTGCCGAGTTCGAGCGCACACCGTTCAAGAACGTGGTCACCCTGAATCTCAAGGAAAAGATCGAGGTGCGCCTGGCGATGATGGTGGCGCGCAACCCTTCACGGGTTGATCTGTACGAGCGTTATCAGGAGATCGTCCAGGCATACAACAAAGACAAGGACAACGTCGAGATCCAGAAAGTCTTCGATCAGTTGAACACCTTCAACAGCTCGTTGAACGAGGAAGAAAAACGCTACTTGCGCGAAGGTCTGGACAACGAAGATCAACTGGCCGTTTTCGACCTGCTGCAAAAAGCGTCGCTGACCAAAGAGGACCGCGATGCGATCAAGAAGGTCTCCAGGGAACTACTGGAAACGCTGACCAGCGGGAAGTTGCGGATCGACCGCTGGCGGGAAAAGGCGACGGCGCAAGCGCAGGTGAAAGCCGACATCATCAAACACCTGTTTACCCATCTGCCGCCGCACCGCTACGACGCCGAGGAAATCAACCTGAAGGCTGGCGCCGTGTTCGCGCACCTCTTCACCGCCGGGTTGAGCGAAGGCGCGAGGGTGTATCGCTGATGGCCACGAAGAACAACACACCCACTTGGCGCGTCGTCAAGGCCAAACTGGCTGACATCGCGAGCACCGCCAAATTCACATCAACCCAAGCTGCAACCGCGCCTCGTCGCTCATGTTTTCCTGGCCCCAGGGCGGATCCCAGACCAGCTCGACCCGAACCTCTCCAACCCCATCGACCCTGGCGACGGCGTCCCTGACCATGATCGGCATCATGCCAGCGACCGGACAGGCCGGCGCGGTCAGGGTCATGTCGATGTCCACATCACCGTTGGGAGCGATGCCGATGGTATAGATCAGGCCCAGGTCGTAGATGTTGACCGGAATCTCCGGATCATGGACGTTGCGCAGGGCCGCGACAATCGGCTCGCGCAGTTCTTCCGCCTCCATGTGCTCGACGGCGACATCGCGATCCAGGACCGCCGTGTCTCCCTGTTCCTCGTCATGCTTGCCGAAACCAGCGAAGCGGGCCAGTCTGTTCATAGCGACCTCTCGACAATCTTCATGGCCGACCGTTAATCCAAGTTCATATTCGATCCAAGTTCACCATCGACCCGAACTCAATTCAGGGGAGCGGATTCCAATCGCTGACCGACCTGCTCCGAGACATGCTCGCGCAGCGCCTCCGCGCTCAGGGTCTGGATGATCTCGCCGGCAAATCCCAAACAGAGCATGCGTCGGGCCAGGGGCGCCGAAATCCCGCGCGAGCGCAGATAAAACAGCATCTCCGGTTCGATCCGCCCGACCGTGGTGCCGTGGCTGCATTTGACATCGTCGGCGTTGATCTCCAACTGCGGCTTGGTGTCGACCTCGGCGCTCTCGGAGAGCATCAGGTTGCGGTTGGACATGGCCGCGTCCGACTTCTGGGCGTCCCGAGCGACCGAGACGAGCCCGTCGAACACTGCCCGCCCCTTGCCGTAGAGGATGCCCTTGAAGTTCTCCCGGCTGGTGCAGCGGGGGACCGAGTGGGCAACATCAAGGTGATAATCCATGAGCTGCCGGTCGCCGGCCAGATACAGACCCTGAAGATCGCATTCGGCCTGCTCGCCGCGAAAGCGCGTCACCAGTTCGGTCCGCGCCCAACGCGCACCCAGACCGATGTTCACGCCCCGATAGCGACTGTTGGCGTCCTGACTGAGATAGAGCCCGGTGAGATGGAAAGCATTGGCGCTCTCCATCTGGATGCGATCATGCTGGAGGACGGCATCGCGGCCGAGCGAGATCTCCAGCACGGAATTGGTGCAGTAGAGCGACTCGCCGAGGCTCACATAGCGTTCGATCAGGGTCGCCTGGGCGCCATCGCCGAGCACGATCAGATGACGCGGCTGGGCGACCCGGGGTTCGTCCATCCCGACCGACAGATGAATCAGCTCGATCGGCCGCTCCAGCATGACCGCGCGGTCGAACAGGGCCACGAAACCGTCGTCGAGTCCCGCCGTGTTGAGCGCCAGAAACAGCGGTTGTCGATCGCCCGCGATCCGATTGAGACGCTCGCGCAAGGCATCGGGATCCGCATCGAGCAGGGCGCGCAAACCGCCGAGTCGAACCCCCTTGGGGAGATCGCCGAGCACGGACAGTTCGGGGGCATAACGCCCGTTGACCAGGACGACGCGATGGCTGTCGAGGCCAGGGATCAGAATCTCTTCCAGGTCGTCCGGCTGAAGCGCGGTGATGGACTCGTCGACCTGCGCGAAGCCCTGCTCCAGCAGCCCTTTCAGACTGGTATAGCGCCAGTCTTCTGTCTTGGACGTGGGCACGCTCTGCGCGCGGACTTGCTCCTGGGCGACGCGGCGCTGGTCGTCCAGCCAGTCCGGTCCAACGCCGGCGGGACGCTCCGGCGCGGCGGACAGCCAGCTCTCGAAGCCGTTGGGGAGGACGCCGTTCATGCCGCCTGTCCCTCCGCGTCGATCCAGCCGTAGCCTTTCTCTTCCAGTTCGAGCGCCAACTCCTTGCCGCCAGAGCGAATGATCCGGCCCTTCGACAGGACATGGACGACATCCGGCTGGATGTAATCGAGCAGACGCTGATAATGGGTGACCACGATCATCGAGCGTTCCGGGCTGCGCAGCGCGTTCACGCCGTCGGCAACCACCCGCAGCGCATCGATATCCAGACCCGAATCGGTCTCGTCGAGGATGGCCAGTTTGGGTTCCAACAGGGCCATCTGGAAGATCTCGTTGCGCTTTTTCTCGCCGCCCGAGAAGCCGGCGTTGACGGCCCGTTTCAGCAGCGAGTCGTCGAGATGCAGGATCTTCAGCTTCTCCTTGATCAGGCGCAGAAAGGAAACTGCGTCCAGCTCGGGTTCGCCGCGCGCCTTCAGAATGCTGTTGAGCGCGGCCTTGAGGAAATAGGTGTTGTTGACGCCTGGGAGTTCGACCGGATACTGGAAGGCGAGAAAGAGCCCCAATTGGGCGCGTTCTTCCGGTTCCAGCGTCAGCAGATCCTGACCCTCGAAGGTCGCGGAACCGGCGGTCACCTCATAACCTTCACGACCGGACAAGACATGGGCGAAGGTGCTCTTGCCCGAACCATTGGGGCCCATGATGGCATGCACTTCACCGGGTCCGACCGAAAAATCCAAGCCTCTCAGGATCTCTTTTCCACCCACATTGGCCCTCAGGCCCTTGACAGCTAACATCACGTACTCCGAATTGATATCTGGGTGATGGGCAGTTGGCAGTTGGCAACTTGACCTGACACTTAAAGGTGATTTCCGAGAAACATCATTCCCATTCCCTCGCTGATCGGGGCGCGACTCGTGTCGTCGGGGAATGGACAGGATTAACAGGATGTTTCAAGATGAACAGGATTTTATAAAAAATTGTTTTCATTGCTTTTAATCCTGAAAAATCCTGTTAATCCTGTCCATTGACGGCATCTCAACGGGTTTGAGTTTTTCCGGAAAACGCCTAACTACCTCAACCGACCGCCCCTTCCAGACTGATGCTCAGAAGCTTCTGTGCCTCCACGGCAAACTCCATCGGCAGCTCGTTGAAGACCTCCTTGCAGAAGCCGTTGACGATCATCGAGACCGCATCTTCCTCGGTCAGCCCGCGCGAGCGGCAGTAAAAAAGCTGGTCGTCGCTGATCTTCGAGGTGGTCGCCTCGTGCTCCATGTTCGCCGAAGGGTGTTTGACTTCGATATAAGGGAAGGTATTGGCGCTGCAACGGTCGCCGATCAGCAGCGAATCGCACTGGGTGTGGTTGCGCGCCCCTTCCGCGCGCGGACCGATGCGCACCAGACCGCGATAGGTCTGTGTGCCCTCGCCCGCCGAGATGCCCTTGGAGACGATGGTGGAGCTGGTGTTCTTCCCGATATGGATCATCTTGGTGCCGGTGTCGGCCTGCTGGCGTCCCTTGGTCACGGCCACCGAATAGAACTCGCCGACCGAGCCGTCGCCCCGCAGCAGACAACTGGGATATTTCCAGGTGATGGCCGAACCGGTCTCGACCTGAGTCCAGGAGATCTTCGAGCGCGCGCCCCGACAGTCGCCGCGTTTGGTCACGAAGTTGTAGATCCCGCCCTTGCCCTGCGCGTCGCCCGGATACCAGTTCTGGACGGTCGAATATTTGATCTCGGCGTCCTCCATCGCGATGAGTTCGACGACGGCGGCGTGAAGCTGATTCTCGTCGCGCTGAGGCGCTGTGCAACCTTCCAGATAACTCACGTAACTGCCCGCCTCGGCGACGATCAGGGTGCGCTCGAACTGGCCGGTATTGCGGGCGTTGATGCGAAAATAGGTGCTCAACTCCATCGGGCAGCGCACACCCTTAGGGACATAAACGAAGGTGCCGTCACTGTAAACGGCGGCATTCAGACCCGCGTAATAATTGTCGGTATGAGGCACGACCGATCCCAAATGCTGCTGGATCAGCTCGGGATAGTCGTGCACCGCCTCCGAGATCGAGCAGAAGATCACGCCGGCCTCGGCCAGCGATTTGCGGAAGGTGGTCGCGACCGAGACGCTATCGAAGACCGCGTCGACCGCGATCCCCGCCAGCGCCTTTTGCTCCTCCAGGGGAATCCCGAGCTTGTTGTAGGTGTCGAGCAGGATCGGATCGATCTCGTCCAGGCTTTTGGGCATATCCTCGGGCCGTTTGGGCGCCGAAAAATAGGAGATCGACTGGAAATCGATCTTCGGATAGTAGACGGCGGCCCAGGCGGGTTCCCGCATGGTCAGCCAGTGCCGATACGCCTTCAGGCGCCATTCGGTCATGAATTCCGGTTCGCCCTTGCGTGCCGAGATGGCGCGCACGACGCCCTCGTCGAGACCGGGCGGGAACGTCTCGGACGCAATGTCAGTCGTGAATCCGTGTTCGTATTCGGACCCGACGATGTCGTCGACGGCTTGGGCTGAGGTCATCGCTGCTGGCTCCGTTTTCTTGAGCTTATTACTTGGTTTTTAATATACGCCCATGCCCGCATGAATCAATCCCCCACCGGCTTGATGGACGCACTTGCTGGCGGCAGAGTCGAGGGTTCTCGGAACGCTTCCGCAGATGAACCGCT
Source organism: uncultured Thiocystis sp. (assembly GCF_903866365.1). Taxonomy (GTDB): domain Bacteria; phylum Pseudomonadota; class Gammaproteobacteria; order Chromatiales; family Chromatiaceae; genus Chromatium. Next base: position 24,556 of record NZ_CAIPNF010000056.1, on the reverse strand, counting down.
ACCAGCGGATCGCCGTTGGCGATCTTCTAGGCGCTTTCCGGAAAACGACTTACCCATCGATTGGAAGTATTGATTCTGTTAGAAACTTTCCCGGATCCCGCACGCAACAATGCCGCCGATTCCGGATACGGCTGCATGATCAGCGGTGGATTATATTCTTTCCTAGACTTGCTTCTCAAAACTTTGGCGGGGATCGCGCTCCGCGCGCGGTGCCGTCGGCGATCCGTCGAAAATGGCGCGACCGGAGGCATTGACGCCTCCGGTCGCGGGAGTGGCGATGGCTGCGTCCGCGTTCGGAACTATTTCTGACTTTCCTTCTTGGCCTTTTTCTCGGCCTTCTTCTCCTTCATGGTTTTGATCGGTTGTTTCTTCTCTTCCTTCTTTTTGTCTTCGCCTTTACTCATCGCAATCCTCCGGTTGAAACCTCCCCCTTCCGGGGGATAATGCGCAAGGGAGAGGTTAACCCTCTACCGTGCAGTGTCGCCCGGCGCCGCCGGGCGCGGCTTGAAACATGCGCGAACGCTCCGAACGAATGCGCGCGTTCGCGAGCAATTGCCCCCTGAATCGCGAGGCTGTCCGTCTGCCGCCCCGTGCGGCGGGGCGCCCGCCAGAACATACTATAGCGTTGATCTTCGCGTTTAACAGACTGTCTTAGCGGCATCCAGACCGCGAGCGAGACAGGGAGCTGTGATAGAGTTCCCACGCGATTCCCGATGGAGAAACCACCGATGTCACTCTCGCTCACTGCTGCACGCCCCTTTGCGTTTTTGTTCGCGACGGTCTTATTTCTCGCCTTGACCGGTTGCCAACCGCCTTTTGTCAAACAAGAGGCGAGCCAGCCCACGGGCAATCGGGATCCGGCCTGCGTCGCCCGCTGCGACCTGGCGCAAAGCCAGTGCGAACAGCGTCAACGCTTGCGCGAAGCGCAATGCCAGCAGGATTTTCAGCAAATCAGCGCCGATCATCTCGCCTGTGTTGCCACCAGGGGTCGCCCCTGCCAGCAACCCGTCACCTGCCTGGGCGTAGATCTGCGCATTTGCAAGACCCAGCACGAGGAATGCCTCCTGGCCTGCGGATTGCGTCTCCCATCGCCGGTCGGTCCCGCGCCACGGACCGATGGACCCCTGCCCCGGCCGGTCCCCGACCCAGCCGCCGAACCGGCCCAGGCAGCAGTGCCCAGCAACCCTGATCGCGTCTAACCGCCGCATCGTCTCCGCATGAAGATCCTCGTCTATCATGGCCTCGATACCCGCGCCATCCCCGGCTACGACAAACTGACCGGCTATCTTGCCGCCGATGACTTTCGCTCCGCCGAGGTCAAGAAGATCGGCGAGAATCTTTACCGGGCGCGGCTCGACCGCAGCAACCGGCTGCTGTTCTCGCTCTATCGTCACGGCGACGAACGCTATGCGCTGCTGCTGGAATTCGTTCACCAGCATGCCTACGAGAAATCGCGGTTCCTGGCGCGCGGGGCCGCCATCGACGAGGACAAGATCCCCAACGTGACCGCCGGGGTGGCGGATCAGGCCCCGCAACTGCCGTACTTGAACCCCCAGTCGCACCGCTTTCATCTGCTCGACAAGGTACTCTCGTTCGACGACGACCAGGAGGAAATCTATCGTCAGTCGCCCCCCTTGATCGTGATCGGCTCGGCCGGCAGCGGTAAGACCGCGCTGACGCTGGAAAAGATGAAGGAGGCCGTGGGCGACATCCTCTATGTCACCCGCTCGCCCTTCCTCGTCCACAACGCCCGCGAACTCTATTACAGCCACGGCTACGACAACCCGGATCAGAATCTCGATTTTCTCTCCTTCCGCGAGTATCTGGAGAGCATCCAGGTACCGAGCGGCCGCGAGATCACGCCCTCCGCCTTCGACGCCTGGGCCGGACGCCAGAAGCTCCACCGCGAACTGAAAGACACCCACCGGCTGTTCGAGGAATTCCAGGGCGCCATCACCGGTGCCGACGAACAGTGCGCCTGCCTCAGCCGCGCTGAGTACGTCGCGCTCGGGGTGCGTCAGTCGATCTACGGCCCCGAACTGCGCGAGGCGGTCTACGATCAGTTCGAGCGCTACCGACAGTTTCTCGACGACCAGGGCTGGTTCGATGCCAACCTCGTCAGTCACGCCTGGCTGGACAAGGTCACGCCCCGCTACGATTTCGTCGTGGTCGACGAGGTCCAGGATCTGACCAACGTCCAGTTGCTGCTGATCCTGCGCGCCCTGCGCGACCCGCGCGCCTTCCTGCTGTGCGGCGATTCCAACCAGATCGTCCATCCCAATTTCTTCTCCTGGTCGAAGGTCAAGACGCTGTTCTGGCGCGAACAGGCCGAGGGCGCCCCGGCGGAGCTGATCCGCATCCTCAACGCCAATTTCCGCAACTCGCCGCAGGTCACCGAGATCGCCAACCGGCTGCTGCACATCAAGCACGCGCGCTTCGGTTCGGTCGACAAGGAGAGCAATTATCTGGTGCGCAGTTGCGGCCCGACCCTGGGCCGGATCGGACTGTTGCAGGACAGCGAGGCGATCAAGCGCGACCTGGACCGGCGCACCGCCGAGTCGGCGCGTTTCGCCATCCTGGTGCTGCACCCGGAACAAAAGGCCGAGGTGCGGCGCTTCTTTCGCACCCCGTTGGTCTTCTCCATCCACGAGGCCAAGGGGCTGGAATATGAAAACGTCCTGCTTTACGGCTTCATCTCGGGCGAGGAAAAACGCTATCGCGACATCGCCGGCGACCTGACCGAGGCCGATCTGCAGGGCGAGCTGCGCTTCGCGCGCGGTCGCGACAAGGGCGACAAATCGCTCGAAATCTACAAGTTCTATATCAACGCGCTCTATGTCGCGGTCACCCGCGCGGTGAAAAATCTCTATCTGATCGAGCCGCGTCCACAACAGCCCATCCTGACCCTGCTCGGACTGACCGAGGCGCATGCGGGCGTGGACGCGGTCGAGGAACAGCGTTCCAGTCTCGAAGACTGGCGCCGCGAGGCGCACCGACTGGAGCTTCAGGGCAAGGCCGAGCAGGCCGCCGAGATCCGCGAGCAGATCCTCAAACAGAAAACGGTACCCTGGACCGTGCTACGCGGCCCGGCGCTCGCCGAACTGGAAGACAAGGCGCTGGTCAAGGGCGAGAAAAAGGCCGGCATCGCGCTGATGGAATATGCCCTGGTCTACCGCGACCAGCGCTGGCTGAACGCGCTCATCAAGACCGACTTCAAGGCCGCCAAGCACCCCGACAAGGCGCATGTCCTGCTCGACAAGCAGCACTATCTGGCCTATGGACTCAAGAATCCCGCGGGGGTGCTGCGCGAGGTCGACAAATACGGCGTGGACTTCCGCAACGTCTTCGATCAGACCCCGTTGATGATCGCCAGCCGGGTCGGCAACGCCGAACTGACTGAGGCGCTGCTCGATCTGGGCGCCGACACCGGCCTGGTCGACGGCAACGGACTCAACGCCTTCCAGATCAGTCTGGAGCGCGCCTGCGCGGACGCCCGCTACGCCCGCACCAAACTGCCGGCGGTGTTCGAGCGCCTCGCCCCCGCCAGCCTCGATGTCCAGGTCGACGGACGTCTGGTCAAGCTCGACCGGCACCTGATGGAATATCTGATGCTTAGCATCGCCCTGGTGCTCTTCTATCAACGCCTGGGCCAGAAATGGGCGGATCGTGGCGAGTTGCTCACCGCGATCGACTTCGAGGAGACCCTGGGGCATTTTCCCGACTCTCTGGTCCCGGAACGTCGCAAGAAACGCCCCTATATTTCCTCGATCCTGTCCAAGAATGAGGTCAGCCGCGAAGGCCCCTACAATCGCAAGCTGTTCCGGCGGGTGCGCCGTGGCAGCTATCTGATCAATCCGCAACTGGCGCTGCGGGTGGAAGGCGAATGGCGACGGGTTTACGCGCTGCTGCAACCCGAGCGACTGGCGCGCGAGTTCCTGGAGCCTCAGACCTACGGCAATTTCAGATGGGATCCGAACGACCGCAAGGCTGAAGCCATCGCCACGCTGCGTCGGATGCTCCGCGAGATGACCGATGAAAACAGCGTCTCTGACGATCCTGGAGTCTAATCAGCAAACTGAATCACCGCAAAAATCGCGCCCTGCGGATCGCCCAGAAAGGCAAACCGCCCCACGCCCTCGACCTGCATCGGCTCCATCACGAGACTGCCCCCAAGCTTTTGCGTCTCGGCGACGACCCAGTCGCAATCGGCGACCCCGAAATAGGTTGACCAGTTCGGCGGCATCGGCCCCCAACGCTTGTCCAGTTCCAGCATCCCGCCGACCTCCTGGCCGGCAAGTTCGAAAATGAAATAGTTGACGTCGGCCAATTGACCGCTGGGCCGGGCGGTCCAGCCAAAAAGCCCCTGATAAAAGGCCGCGGCCGCCGCGGTGTCGCGGGTCTGAAGTTCGCACCAACTGCGCCCGCCCACCATGTTATCGATCTCGGCGCCGCAGTGTTTGCGCGGCTCCCACAGGCCGATCACGGCCTTGGTCGGATCCTGGACGAAGCACATGCGCCCCGTCTCCATCACGTCCACGACCGGCATGACCACCCGACCGCCAAGCTGTTCCGCCCGCTCGGCGCTGGCCTGCGCGTCGGACACGGCCACATAGGCGGCCCAATAGGGAAAGGCGCCCTGCTCCGGCGCCATTTCGTAGAGCGCACAGGCGAGTTTGCCGCCGCTGAACAGATGCGTGTAAGGAATCTCGTAGTCGGTCGCGATATCCCGCGCGGTCCAGCCAAAAATGGCGCTGTAAAACGCCTTGGCCGAATCGGGCGCGTTGGTCGCCAGATCGACCCAGCAGAAGGTTCCTGGTGAGTAAGTCGTCATCTCGCCCATGGTATCGTCCTCATTGTTCCTGGAGATCGTCGTGATTCTTCGAGCGGCGACGCGGCAGAATGTGCGTCGACGGTTCGACCTCGATCGCGCGGTAGGCGCGCTCCTCGGCGGCCAGCCGCTTGGCATTGATCATTTTTTCCTGACGCACCCGCACCGTATAGCCCAGCGCGGCCCCGCCGGCGGCGGTCAGCGTGATCAGACCCAGGGTCATGAATTGCGCCACCATCATGGCCACGCCCAGACCGACCGTCCCCCCGACCACCACCCCGGTCTTCAGGCTCATGCCCGCCGAGGCGCGTTTGCGCGCCTTGGCCGCGAGACGTTCGTTGGAGCGGCCATCCTTGGCGCGCTGCTGCTCGGCCTTGACGCGGATCTTTTCGCGCTCCTTGGAAAAGCGCTCGCTGAGACGCGAAACCGCGCGATGCCGGTCCGCATAGACGATGGTGTTGAACCAAAACGCCACCAGCACCCCGATCGCGCCGCCGAGCAGGGCAAATAGCGGCCAGGTCACCGACCAATCGGTCTTGATCGCGGTATAGACCAGAAGCAGGGTGACGCCCTGCAAGAGCAGGATGCCAATCAGAAACCGGATAAAACTGCCGAGACTGTCGGGAATGATGTTCATGACTGGCTCAGATCGCCTCCTTCTGGCGCTCGATTGCCGGGCCGGACTGGCCTGGGTGCTTAGGTGAGGGATGGCGCGCGAATCACCGGGTTTCCCTTGGGCGCTTCGGCGAAACGCCCAATCATAAAGACCCAGGCGCTTTGGATTTTTGTCTTGAGATCCGACGTGAAGACTGGCTTTATCGGAAGTTCGAGCAAGCGGTCTCGGATCAGGAGTAGACTCTCGACCCGCCCGCTCGCTTCGGGCGGAATGGGACGATCATAGGCATCGACGATGCCATAGAGGTATTCGGCCCCAATCGTGGACAGATCCGCCACCAGCCTGGGCGCGTCCTGGCCGGTTGGCGTAAAGCGCGGCTCCAGGGTCGAAATCAGAAAGGGTCCGGCACCGGTGTCCAGAGTTGCCGCCAATGGCGCCTGCCCTTCCTGCCGCAGGGATTGCCCGAGATGGCGGCGCATATGTTCCGACAGATCGACGGCGACCTGCTCGACCAGGGGACGCCCTAAATTCTCGGCGCTGATCGGCACCAGAAAGGCCGGCGTTTCGGGGTTTGGACCCGCATTGTCTTCATCCGAAGTGGTGACATAGGTCTCGATCACCCGGAAGAGTTCACGATAACGCGCGGCGTCGCTCTCGGAGGCGTGGGCGAACCCGCGTCCGAGGAGGACAAAGGTATAGATCCCATAACCGGGGATGGCGTCCTCGTAGAGCCGATTCAGCGCCATCGCGCTATCGAGCCGGGAGAAGTCGCCGGTGGACGGGAAATAGAGCATCCCGTAGGCCAGCACCTCCTCGCGCTGCGGGTCGGACTCCGTCATGCTGGAATAACGGGTAAGCCCTGCCTTTGCCGCGGATTGGATTTTGCGCGCGGCGCCGGGACCATGGATGGAACGGGCGCGCGCGACGATTGGATCGCGGCTGCCCGGCCCTCCCCGCGCCACCATTTCAGTCAGGATATCGGCCAGCGTTCCGCAATTGCCGAGCAGCAACGCCTCGGTGCCGGTGGCTGGATCCACTCCCGAAAAATAGAGATCGGCGACCAGGGAGCGCAAAAAATTGCGATCGCTGACCGCGCGCGACTGGCCGCAGGCGCTCGCCACTTCCTGACGGAGCCGCAGCGGATCCTGACTATAGAGGTTGGAGACCGCGCCAGCGTAGCCTGGCATATCGGCTATTGCAGCGGATCGATCACCGCCGGGCAGGACGCTGGGTGCCTCCGGCAGAGGCATGGGGAATCGCCTCGCCAGGCTTTCGCGAACGTCGTCCACCACGGCGTTCTCCGTGGCAACCGGTTGCAAGGTGCCGCAGCCAGCCAGCAGCAGGAACAGGCCCGGCAACAGCCAGCGCGAAACCGCGAACGCAACCGGCAGCGCACGCCATGGCCGTGCGACGAAACAGGACACGGATGATCGATGCGAGCGCTTCAAGGTTCCAGGATCTCAAACGGCAGTCTCAGATGACAGGCATCATAGCGGATCGCGCGGCGCTAATCATCGCGTCGATAATCCCCCTCGATGATGCGCGGATGCTCGCCCCGCCCCCCGGGCGGCTGGCGAGACACCGGAACCTGATCGATAAAACGGCCGATGAGCCAGCCCCGCAACGGCGGGATCAACAGCAGAAACCCGATGCTGTCGGTGAGAAACCCAGGCAGCAGCAGAAAAAAGCCGGCTATCAGCAAGAGTGCGCCATCCAGCATCGCGAGCGCGGGCGCCTCGCCCCGATCCAGCATCTCGCGCACGCGCAGAAGCACGCTGAAGCCCTGATGACGCACCAGCAGGGTGCCGATGACCGCGGTCAGAATCGCGAGCCCGATGGTGGGCAGCGCGCCAATTTCGGAGCCGACCTGGATCAGAAAATAGATCTCGATCAGCGGCAGACCGATCAGAACGACGAGAAAAAAAAGCACCATGACGTTCTCCAGGGAAATAAGCCGCAACCGGCGTCGCGTCGCGCGAATCGGCGCCGATGGACCCAAGAATACAGACTATGCCAAACCGGAACCATGCAGGGAGAAAACCGACCGATGAATGCGCATCACCGCCTGTTATTCTGCGCCTGTCCTGATCGGGAGACGGCGCTCGCACTCGCCGAGCGGCTGATCGAGGAGCGGCTCGCCGCCTGCGTTAGCCTGCTCCCCGGCGTCACGTCCGTCTACCGCTGGGAGGGCGAACTGCAACGCGAGTCGGAGGTTCTGCTGCTGATCAAAACCATCCGGGAGCGCGTCGCGCCAGTCATCGGGCGACTGCGTCAGTTGCATCCCTATGAAGTACCGGAGATGATCGCGATCCCGATCACCGAAGGACTAGACGACTATTTGAGCTGGGTAACCACATGCACCAACGAGCCAGACTGACCCTCGAGACCGAACCACAAGCGTCCCCACGCGGCGTTCCGACGCGGCACCTCGCCCCGCTCGTTCGGCGTCTGTACGTCCTCTTCGTCCTGCTGGCGTTCGGTGCCGGATTCCCCGTCCTGGCGCAGGACGACTTTCTGCTGCCGGACCAGGCCTTCCGCGTCTCCGGTCAGGCGGATGGCCCGGATGCGGTGCGCGTGCGGTGGGAGATCGCCGACGGCTATTATCTCTATGCCAACAAGTTCCGTTTCCAGTCCAATACGCTCGGTATCGCCGTCGGCAACCCGACCCTGCCCGAACCGGAACTCAAGCAGGACGAGTTCTTTGGCGAGGTGTCCATCTACCGCAACCAGGCCGAGATCCGACTGCCGGTGGCGCGCGACCCTGGCGCGGAAGACATCCTGGCCCTGGAAATCACCTCTCAGGGCTGCGCGGACGCAGGGCTCTGCTATCCGCCGCACCGACAGACGCTGCTGCTGGATCTGCCCGAGCGCGTGGCCGCGCAAGCCGCCGCATCGTTATCGAACCTCTCCGCCAGAACCTCCCCCGTCCTGCCCTCCTCCAGCGCGCCGGCCGATCTCGGCCCATCCCTGACGTTCGGCGCGGACGACGAGATCCTCGCCGCCGAGGATGCGTTTCGCTTCCTCGCCGAGGTGACCGCCCCCGACCGGCTTCAGTTGACCTGGAACATCGCGCCCGGAACCTATCTCTATCGGCATCTGCTCGAAATCACGCTGGAGGACAGCGGCACAACCGCCATTGGCGATTTCGAGCGACCGGCGGGCGATCTCAAGAAGGACTCGATCCTGCCAGACGGCAGTCTCGGCGATATCGAGGTCTATCATGACCGGATCGACCTCGCCATCCCCCTGCTGCGCGGTTCCGCCGCCCCAACCGAGATCACGCTGGTCGCCAAATACCAGGGCTGCGCCGACATCGGCATCTGCTACCCGCCGCAAACCCAGCGGGTCACTCTCAACCTGCCGGAAGCGCTGAACACCGTCGCGCGGCCGACCGGACTCCAGGCGTCCGAGCCCGACTCCAAGCCAGTCTCCACGCCCGACTCCGACCGGGCCGCCGAGCCGGTGTCCGAACAGGATCGCATCGCCTCGGTCCTCGCGGGCGGCAGTCTCTGGGCCATCGTCGCGGTCTTTTTCGGGTTCGGCCTGCTGCTGGCCTTCACGCCCTGCGTCTTCCCGATGATCCCGATCCTGTCCGGCATCATCGCCGGTCACGCCTCGACCTCGCTGAGCACGACCGGCAAGGCGATGACCACCCGCAAGGCGTTCACGCTCTCGCTCGTCTATGTCCTGGCGATGGCGCTCACCTATACCCTGGTCGGCGTCCTGGCCGGACTGTTCGGCGCCAACCTTCAGGCGGTTTTTCAGAATCCCTGGATTCTGACCGCCTTCGCGCTGATCTTCGTGCTCCTGGCGCTCTCCATGTTCGGTTTCTATGACCTGCAACTGCCGTCGAGCCTGCAATCCCGGCTCGCCACCATCAGCAACCGTCAGCAGGGCGGCACCCTGCTCGGCGTCGCCATCATGGGACTGTTGTCGGCCCTGATCGTCGGACCCTGCGTCGCGCCCCCGCTGTTCGGCGCGCTCATCTATATCAGTCAGACCGGCGACGCCGTCCTCGGCGGGATCGCCCTGTTCGCGCTCAGCATGGGCATGGGCGCGCCGCTCATCGCCATCGGCGCCTCGGCCGGCAAGCTGCTGCCGCGCGCCGGGGCCTGGATGGAGGCGGTCAAGGCCGTGTTCGGCGTCGCCCTGCTCGGGGTCGCGATCCTGCTGCTCGAACGCATCCTGCCGCCAGCCGTGTCCATGTTGCTCTGGGGCCTGCTCCTGATCTGCTCGGCGGTCTACCTGGGCGCTCTGACCCACCTGCCGCCTGGCGGAAGCGGCTGGGGCAAACTGTGGAAAGGGTTCGGGGTCTTTCTGCTCGTCTATGGCGCCCTGATGCTACTGGGCGCCGCCGCCGGGGGCAAGGACACGCTCCAGCCGCTGCGGGGTCTGACACCGCCCGGCGGCGGCGGGGTCGCCCATGCGACCTTCCAGCGCGTCAAGACCGGCGCCGATCTCGACCGGGCGCTAAGCGCGGCCAGGGCCGCCGGCAAACCCGTCATGCTCGATTTCTATGCCGACTGGTGCGTCTCCTGCAAGGAGATGGAACGCGACACCTTCAGTGACTCGGCGGTGATCGCGGAGATGGGCCGCTTCGTGCTGCTCCAGTCCGACGTAACCGCGAACGACACGGAGGATCAGGCGTTGATGCAGGGCCGCTTCGGCATCCCCGGACCGCCGGCCATGCTGTTCTTCGATCCGGCGGGCGAGGAACGCAAGGGCTACCGCCTGGTTGGCTTCACGCCCGCCGAAGCCTTTGCGGCGCACCTGCGCCGAGCCGCGCCATGAAGCCAGTCAAGGTGATAATGGTGACCTTCCTGGCCGGCGGGATCAGCATCGGGGCGGCCATCTTCGGGCAGCGCTGGGTGCTCGAAAGTCCGCTGATCGAGGGGCTTGGCAAGCGGCCTGAAACGGGCCTCCAGACCCTGCCGGACTTCCGCCTGCCCGACCTCGACGGTCACCTGGTCTCCAGTAATGCCTGGGCCGGCAAGGTGCTGGTGCTCAACTACTGGGCCAGTTGGTGTCCGCCCTGCGTGCGCGAACTGCCCCGGTTGATTCGCGCGCAGGAAGTCTGGAGCGAGTCAGGCGTACAGTTCGTGGGGATCGCCGTGGACCATGTCGAGGATGTCAAACACTTCGTCGCGGACGCTCCCGTCAATTATCCGCTGTTGATCGCCGACGCCGAGGTCGTCGCACTTTCGAAACGACTCGGGAACCGGGTAGAGGGACTACCCTTTACCGTCATCTTCGATCAGCGCGGCAGACGGGTTTTCAGCCGGATCGGCGAAATGACGGCGGACGAACTTGAGGCTCAACTCGCGGGGCTCGTCGAGCCCGATGGTCATCGAAAAACGCCCGCCGACTGACGCGCGGCGGATCCTGGGAGGGCGGCGAGAGACGTGGGCGGCATTCCCACGCCCGGAACGATCCCAAGGGTCTTGGGCGACCTGTGGCAGCCAGTCTGGGCGACCAGGCCCCGTAGGCTGTTTCAGACACATCCAGTCGGTTTCGGCAGACCACCCCATTTGCAGATCAGCTTCATCGGGCCTTTCTTGAAGATGTCATAGAGATCCTTGGTCGAGACCTTCTGCTTCTTCGCGAAGATCCGAATCGGCGGCACCACGCCATCCTCCTCATACATGGCGCGTGCCTCGCGGATGAAGGCCATGACCTGTTCGGTCATCTCGAAATCGTCGGTTCGGGCCAGTTCGACGGCGATCTCCTCGCTCCAGTCGTCGCGGTTGAGCAAAAAGCCTTCGTTGTCGAGCGGAACGCTAACGGTGGCGGTCATGATGGAGTCCTCGTTGAGTATTCATTGGGATAATTGATATTTTTAGTCAGTTTTAGTGACGTGGAGGCGGGAAATCGCGAATCAACCGGGATTCAGCCCGCCCGGATCGCCTCCAGCACGCCGTCCCAGAAGCGGATCCGCGCGCAGAGCGCCTCCTGCGCGGCCGTTTCTGCCTCCGCGATACGCTCGGGATCGTCGCCGCAGAGGGTTTCGAGCAGCTTGAACGACAGCGGACCGTGGAAGTCCTCGTCCAGATGGATGTGCCGGTTCAGGTAATAGTGGAAGGCGGGCGCCTGGGTCGCGCTGATGCGCATGTGTGCGAGGAAGTTCCGGAACATCGCCGGGATCAGATTTTCGCGGCCGAGCGCCAGGGCGGCGGCGACTTCGTGCGGCTTGTCCTCGCGGATGAAACAGAAGGTCGTCTCGGTGAAATAGCGCGCGGGCACGGGCACGGTCGGCGAGTAGAGCGCCTGGTCGATGCCCTGTTCCTCGACCAGTTTGAGGAAGCGCCAGGGCATCTCGCCGTCGGCGCCGATCTCGGTCATGGCCTGGCAGTAGGACTCGAAATGGCTGGCATAGCCGACGTGACCGCCATCGAGCGGGAGGGTGTCGGATTCTTCCTCCAGCACCAGTTGGTTGATGAAGTAGCGCAGGCTGGGGTCGCCGGTTGGAATCCAGGGTACCTGGACCGGGGCGATGGAGCCTTGCAGATACTTGATCAGCGACATGAAGTCCCAGACCGAAAAGACATGGTGATGCATAAAGATCCGCAGATCCTCGACGCGCCGGATCGCGCCGTAGATCGCATGACCGTCAAGTTGCTCGCGCAGGGGTTGCAAGTGGTCCAGGTTCAGTGATGCCATGGTGCTCGTCCTCGTGATTCAGTCTTTCAGCGAATGCTGAACCAATGATATACCCAACGATGGTTCAAGGGATTGCGGGTTATTTCAGATCGAAACGGATCGGCACCCGCAACGGCCAGGATTGGCGACCGAGCGCGGTTGGAATCGGCTTGAAACGCCCGAGTCGGCGCAGGGTGTCGAGCGCGGCGCGGTCGAGTGCCGGCTGTCCGGAGCCCGCGGCGAGTTGGATCCGGTCGATGCGGCCATCCGACCGGATCACGAAGGCGACCGTCGCAATGCCGGTTTGCTGACGGCGCCGGGCCTCCATCGGATAGCGCTGATGGCGTGCGATGGCCTGTCGCAAGGCGGTCAGATACTCTTGTTCCCCTCGGTCCCTGGACGCCGAGGCGCTTTTCCCCCCCGATCCGGAAGGCTGTGCTGCCTGTCCCGTACCGGAGGCCGCTCCGGAGTCGGGACGCGGGTCGCGCGACGCGCCCGAGCGCGCGGCGGAGGTCGGCGGCGCCGGTTTGTCGGCCGTTGCCGACGGTTTCACGGTCGGCTTGGATTTTAGCTGAGGTTTCGATTTAGCGACCGGCTTGGGCTTGGGTTTGACGGCTGCCGGGGGGCGTGAGGGAGCCTTCGTCCCCGATTCGAGTTTGGCGTTTGTTGTGGCTTCTGGCGCCAGCGGTAGGGGCGGCTGGACGGGGAGCGGAGGCGCTACTGGCTCGAGCACGTTCCGGGCTTCCGGCTCTGGCTCGAAAGGCTGTTCCTGGACGAGAGCTGGATCGGAGGCCCCAACCGCCGTTTTTGGCTCAAGCAGCGCCGCCATCTGGCCAACCGGTTCGCCATCTTCGCCAGCGCCAAACCGCGCGAGGTCCAGATTCACGATGCGCTCCGCCGACGCGGTCGACGTCGGCGCATCAATCCGCAACAGGGCGGCGGCGATGGCCACATGAATGACCGCCGAGCACAGCAACCCGAGCCAGACGCAGCGCCGGCAGCGATTCAGACCCTTCATGATTTGCGCGTAAGGATGGTCAGTCGGTCGAGTTGGCGGGCCTTGAGTTGGTCGACCACGGCGACGAAGCGGTCGAAACGGGTCGCGGCATCGACCCGGAGCATGATCGGAGTGGCGCGGTCCAGGGCGGCGAGTCGGGCGCCCAATGCCTCGATCGGGAGCGGTTCGGTATCGAGAAAGAGTCCGCCCTCTGCGTCGATGGCGATCTCGACGGCGGGGATGTCCGCACCGGTTTGGCTCGCCGACTCCGGCAGACGGATCTCCAGGCGCCCCTCGCCGATGAAGGTCGCCGTGGTCAGGACGATGGCGAGCAGCACCAGCATGATGTCGATGAAGGGGATCACATTGATCTGATCCATGCGCTTCATCCGCGCCGCTCCTTGCGCCAGCGGGCCTTGAGCACGTCCGCGCGCCGCAACAGCGCGTTGTAAAAGACCAGCGAGGGGATGGCCACCACCAGACCCAGCGCGGTGGCCTTGAGCGCCAGTGCCAGTCCCAGCATCATGGTGCCGGTCTCGATGGCGCCCGCCTGCCCGATGTCATGGAAGGCGATCAGGATCCCGAGGACAGTTCCGAGCAGGCCCACATAGGGTGCATTGGCGCCAATGGTGGCGATCACGGTCAGATGGCGGGTCAACATCAGGTCGAGGTCGTCGGGGTCATCGAAGGCGCGCAGATCCACACGCGCGAAATAGAGATAGCGTTCGATGACGAAGGTTATCATCACAAAGCTCATGAATCCCAGCAGACCCATCACGCCCAGATCCAGATTGGCCCTCAAAAACTCCACGTTCGCAACTCCTGGCATGGCAGCATATTCTTGAAATCAAACGATTTGGCATTGCCTCTGCGCGTAGTGCGCCCGGTCGAGGCCATCGCGCGCCACGCACTCTCAGGTTCCGCAGAAAGTCTGCTGTACGACCTCGTGCGGTTCCGGCGGCCGCGCGTAAGACGCGCTCTCCGGCCGCTCGTCCCAGGGCTTGGCAAGCACATTCAACAGCGCTTCGAACGGCCCCAAGTCGCCCTCGACCGCGGCGTCGAGCGCCTCCGCGACACGGTGATTTCTCGGGATGACCGCCGGGTTGACGCTCCGCATGCGGGCCGCCCGCATGATCGGGTCAAGCGCTTCGCGGGCGAGTCGCGCACGCCAGCGACGGAGCCAGACATCCATGCGAGCATCCGCCCCGAGCTGTGATCGAACCCGCTCGTCCGTTCCCGCGGCGGCCTCGCACAAGGCGCGAAAGGTATTAGTGAAGTCGGCGCCAGAGTCGGCCATGGCCTGCAACAGCGAGCCAATCAGATCCCCATCGTCCTCATGCGACTGCATGCAGCCCAGTTTTGCCCGAAAGCGCTCGCCGTAGGCGCGTTCAAAGCGTTGGCCAAAGGCGTCGATCGCCGCCTGAGCTTCCTCGCGCGCGCTTTCAGCATCCTCCGCGAGGAGCGGCAGCAAGGTCTGGGCGAGTTGGGCGAGGTTCCACTGGGCAATCCCGGGCTGGTTGCCATAGGCATAGCGCCCCCGATAGTCGATCGAGCTGTAGACCGTGCCTGGATGGAATGTATCCATGAAGGCGCAGGGGCCATAGTCGATCGTTTCTCCAACGATCGACATATTATCAGTATTCATCACGCCGTGAATGAAACCGACCCCCAGCCAATCGGCGACGAGATCCGCCTGTCGCTCGACGATCGCATCGAGGAGCGCACGGTAAGGCCGCTCCGACTCCCGCGCCTCGGGGAAATGCCGCGCGATGACATAGTCGGCGAGGCACTTGAGTGCCTGGTGTCCTGGCGCGCGGCGAAGTACTCGAAGGTTCCCACCCGCACATGGCCGCGCGCCACGCGGGTCAGCACCGCCCCCGGCAGCGCGCGCTCGCGATAGACCGGCTCGCCGGTCGCGACCGCCGCGAGCGCGCGCGTTGTCGGGATGCCAAGTGCATGCATGGCCTCGCTGACGATGTACTCCCGCAGAACAGGCCCAAGCCACGCCCGCCCATCGCCCGCGCGCGAAAAGGGCGTACGCCCGGAGCCCTTGAGCTGGATGTCGAAACGCTCGCCCGCCGGATCGACGATCTCGCCCAAAAGGATCGCACGCCCGTCGCCGAGCCGCGGAACAAAATTCCCGAACTGATGCCCGGCATAGGCCATGGCCAGCGGCTCGGCGCCCGCCGGGATGCGGTTGCCCGCGAGCACGGACAGACCCTCGGGCGATTGCAGCGCCCGCGGATTGAGCCCCAGCCGGGAGGCCAGCGCGAGGTTGAGCTTGACCATGTCCGGTCGCGCGACGGGAATCGGCGTAAGCCGGGCATAGAAGCGGTCCGGCAAGCGTGCGTAGGTGTTGTCGAAGGCGAATGTCATCGTTGGGCAACCTTGCATGACGGGATCGATGGATGACGGGATCGCTCGGACTGAAAAGCGCAAGCCGCGTGCCGCGCCTGTGGCACTGGCGAGACGCGATCCTGGCGGAAGCCGACGGTCATGGCGCCACGGTTATCCGAAGCGCCGCACATGGCTCATGCCGCCGTCCAGGCGCAGAATCTGGCCGGTCATCCAACTCGCCTCGGTCGACAGCAGATACATTGCCGCCGCCGCCAATTCTCCGGCCTGCCCGACCCGTCCGAGCGGATGACGTTCCGCCGCGGCTTCACGCTGCCGATCGGTTTTCAGGAGACCGCTCGCCAGCGGCGTGTCGGTCAGGGAAGGCGCGATCGCATTCACGCGGATGCCGGGCGCCAGTTCCGCCGCCAGGGCACGGGTCAGACCTTCGACCGCGCCCTTAGCGGCGGCCACCGAGGCATGCATGGGCATTCCGACGCCGACCGCCACGGTCGAGAAGAGCACGATACTGGACGCCGGGGCGGCCTTGAGCGCGGGGAGTGCGGCGCGAATGACCCGCACCGCGCCCAGGAGGTTCAACTCGAAATCGTCACGAAAGGCCTCGTCCGTCAGGCGCTGAAAGGGCGACAGACGAATGCTTCCGGGACAATAGACCAGCCCGTCCAGGTCGTCCGGCAGGGTTTTCGCGGGAAAGGGTTCCGTGGCTGCATCCCAGACAACATGTCTGGCGGTCGATGGCGACGCTGGCTGCCGCGAGGCGGTCCAGACAGCGTGAGTCTGTGCCAGTCGCTGGGCGAGTACTTGACCGATACCGCTGCTGGCACCGACGATCAGAAAGCTGGACATGACTGTACCCTAAACGGCTGAGGCATCGTTTGAGTCAGCGAACGGTTCGTCGCTGACGACCGGGCGCGATCGGGCGATCGCGTCCAGTCGGTTATCTGGTGACGAACGGAGCGCAGTCCAAGAATCGCGGCGAAAATGTCGCGATCACGCCCCATTCGCTCCGCTCGTCACCCGTGCGACCCACAAAGCAGCCCCGCGCGCAGCCCGCCGGGGCTGGCCTCAGCAGTTCTCATTTTGACCCTGGCACGTTACTGTTCCTGACCGCCCTTGCCTGGAATTCTGATTTTGAGTGTCCCTTTTGGCCCCAATGTTCTGAGTTTCGCTGACATCACAGAGGAAATCCGCCGCACCTTTGCGTCATTCACGGATGCTCGCCGTGGCAAGAACACGAGTGAAGCCATTGTTTGGCAGTCTTTATCAGGCGCTCCAACAGGGTGTTGCCTTGCAAAAATGTGAGAATCAATGATACTGACCCGATGGCTCAACGGCGGACAGGGGGATCAGGCAATGGCAGCAGAGCGAATCGCGTGCAGCGGCGATGAAGTCACCATTCACGTCAAGGTTAGGCGATTTCCGGGAAAAACTTTGCCGATTTTCCGTTCATCTTCGACCCTTCGACAAGCTCAGGACTCGCCACGAACGGATTCGATGCTGCCACGAACGGATGCAATCTGGGTATGATTATTCCCGGAAATCGCCTTAAGCCGCGCCAACGTCCAAGGCTTGTGGATTCACGCAACAACCAAACCCTACGCCGGACGCGGTCTATCCCCCGCGCAATTTTTCCCAACTTCGCGTAAGGTATCGCCCCATACCGCTGACATTGAACCTATCCAATGGACGACACCCTCAAACGACTGCTCGACGCCGAGATGCGGGCCGAACGGCTCGCCAAACAGGCGGAAGAAGAACAGGAACACACCATTCAGCAGGCCATGGCCGACGCCAAGGCCGATAACGACCGCTTCACCGCGCGCATCCCCGATCTTCATCGGTCCTTCATCGCCAAGGCCGAGGAACGGGCTGAACAGAACATCGCCGAGCTGCGCCGCCGCTACGACGAACGTCACAATCAGCTCCGCGATCAGGCCGAACAGCGCGAGGAGGACGCCATGGAAGCTGCCTTTCAGACCCTGATCGGCCCCGAGCGTTAGCCCGGTCACGCGAGCGTCCGTGACACCACCTCTCGGCCTGTCGCCTGAACCGAAGATTGAACCCACGCCATGAGCAATGCCGCCGCGCAAGCCTACCTGAACACGCGGGTGTCCGTGATGTCGACGCGACTGTTCGCGCCGGAACTGATCGAACGACTGCCGAGGATGACGCTCGTCGAGCTGGCGGAACAGTTCGGGTTATCCGCCATCCTGGACGAACAACCCTCCACCGCGATGCGCGGGCGCGCCATCGAGCAAAGCCTGCTTCAGGTCCTGATGTCGGAATTGCAGGTGCTGGCGCGGCCGATGAATGCCGCCGAACGCTCGTTGTTGCTGGCTTGGGGCCGCAAATATGCGCTCTTCAATCTCAAGACGTTGCTCCGTGGCAAGCTCTACGACCTGGATCAACAGGATCTCCGCGACCACCTGTTCGATCTGCCCAACACCATCCGCCTGTCGCACCTGGAATTGTTACGCGCCGAGAACGCGCTGGAACTGTTGCGCCAGCTAGAGACTGGTCCCTACCACCAGATCGCCCGCCAGGCCCGCGAGGTCTATGAAAAACATCGCGAACCCTTTGCCCTGGAGGCGGCAATCGATCAACGTTATTACACCGGCATCGTCCGTCAGATCATGGGGTCGGATAACCATCACCTGGATTCGCTGCGGCGTCTGATGGGCGCGGAACTCGACCGCGTCGCGCTCATGTGGCTGTTGCGTTTCCGCTTTACCTATCAGCTCTCGGCCTCCGAAACGTACTACCAACTGGTGCCCTCAACGCGCCTGCTCACCCGTGAGCGGCTCCTGCATCTGGTCAATCTCGACACCTTCGAGCGAATCCTGGAAGCGCTGCCAGCACCGCTCAACTCTCTGCTTGCGGATAGCAAATCCATCGGCGAGGTACAACAGCGCATCGGCCACTACACCCAGCTTGAGACGCGCGGGATCCTCTCGCGCAGCCAATCGGCCGTGGCGCGCGCCCTTGCCTATCTGATGCTCCGCGAGTCGGACCTGCTCATGCTGTTCGCGGTCGTGCGGGGGCGCCTGCTACAGTTTCCGGACGCGACCATCAAGGCCGCGCTCGAACTGACTCAACCGAGCTACGCCGAAGCGCGCGCCGCCTGACCCAATGACATTCCTGCGCGCGCACCAGCGTTCACCACAGTCCGAGCGAGCGATCCAGTCATGTTGATGCCCATGCCGATGAAACACGTCCGTCTGCTGGTCCTGACCGAGGATCTGCCGCGGGCGTCAATGGCTCTCGCCGAAACCGAGAGCTTCCATCCGGATACCCGCCTCCCGACGGAGTCCCGGCTCGACGCCCTGCCTGGCCGTGATTATCGCGAGACCTTCAGCCAGGCCAACTCCCGGTTCGCCAAGATTACCCGACTCATCCCGCTGGAGACAGCGCCCGACATCGACGCCGTGCGCGTGGTCGACTTTGACGAACTCAGTGCGCTGAACGTCTGGCTGGGTGGTCTGTGGGATGAAACATCCAGTTACGAGGAGGACTTTCACCGCCTGGACGACACGGAACGACTGGTTAGGGAGCAGCAGGCCGCGCTGGAGAATTTCACCCATCTGAACATCGATCTCGGCATGCTGCGCAACAAGACGCGCTTCCTCGAATTCCATGTCGGTCTGGTACCGCGCGAAAATCTGCGCCAACTGGAGGGTGCCGCCAGCCTTGCGGGCCATATTCTCTATGTCTACATGCAGCAGGGCGACCATGCTCATGTCGTGATCGTCGGACCCGCCGGCGACAAGGAATCGGCGCTCGCGCCGGTGCTCGCCGCCGCCAGCTTCCAGACGCTGCCCATTCCGCTCGAACTCGATCGCAAGCCCGCAGAGCTACAACAGGATTTCGCGAACCAGCGCCTCGCCATCGCCGAACAACGCCAGTCGCTCCAGGACACCCTGAACCACTGGGGCGAACCCTTTCGCGACCGGCTGCTGGCGGCCCGTCACACCCTGATGCTGGCCGAACCGCTGGTCACCCTGGATGCCTCGCTGCGGAGCGCCGGACATCTCGCGCATCTGGCGGGTTGGGTGCCAGCCCGCGCCGTCGGGCATCTGGAGCAGGGTCTGCGCGAGACATTGACCCTCCCCTTCGATCTCACCAGCCGCGATCCGCGGCCCGACGAGCGCAAGCTGGTCCCCACGGTGCCGATCAAAAGTCGTCTGCTCGCCCCGTTCGCCCTGCTGGTCAACCAGTACGGCATTCCCGCCTATGGCGAAGTCGACCCAACCCCGCTGTTCGCGGTGACCTTTCTGTTGATGTTCGGCATGATGTTCGGCGACCTTGGGCACGGCGCCGTGATCGCCCTCGCCGCCCTCTGGGCGCGCAACAAACTCCCAAAGTTCTATCTTTTTGGCGTCTTCGCGGGCATCTCTTCGATGATCTTTGGCCTGCTGTTCGGTAGCGTGTTCGGCTATGAGGAGATCCTGCCGGCGCTATGGATGTCCCCGCTGCACGATCCGATCCTGATGCTGGAGGTCGCGCTTGGCTGGGGCATTGGCTTCATCGTGATCGCCTGTCTGCTCGGGATTTACAACCGACTCGCGATCGGCGATCCGATGGGGGCGGTCTTCGAGCGGCATGGCCTGGTCAATCTGCTATTCTATCTGGCCTTTCTCTGGGGCGGTTTCGGTCTCGCCACGACCGGCTCGTTCGGGATGCTGCCCGCCCTGCTGGTCATTGGCTCACTGCTCACGCTCGCGGCCTTTCAATGGCACCACCTGACCGCGCCCACCGGCGAGAAGGCACTGGTCGTCGCCATCGAGACACTCGACACCGTCATCGTCTATCTGTCGAACACGCTCTCCTTCCTGCGCGTCTCCGCCTTCAGTCTGAACCATGTCGCGCTCTCGCTCGCCATCTTTACCCTGGCTGGCATGATGGGGAGTTTCGGGCATGTTGTGACCGTCATCCTCGGCAATGTCTTCATTCTGGTTCTCGAAGGCGGAATCGTCATGATCCAGGTCATGCGTCTTCAGTATTATGAAGGCTTCTCGCGCTACTTCTCGGGCGATGGACACGCCTTCCTGCCCCTGCGTCTGCGGCGGGAATCGGTGTCTTCCTGACCGCAATCACCTGACAACTGACAACTCTAACGGAGCATCCCATGTATTGGCTCGTCGCACTCATGTCCCTGGCTATCCTCGGTCTCATCGTCTCTGGCATTGCGCTAGAATTCCGTCCCGCACTCGCTACCCGCATTCGCTCCTGGTATCGGCCCGCGATGGGGACTCAGCTGATCGCCTTTGTCGGCGCCCAACTCGGGCTTCTCTTCATGGGTGTCTCGGACGCCATGGCCCAAGCCGAGGCCGTGACCACCGTTGCCCCCGAGATGTCGATCGGCATGGGCCTCGCGATTCTCGGCGTTGGCATCCCGACCGGCCTGTCCACCATCGGCGCGGGGATCGCAGTCGGTCCCATTGGCGCCGCCTCGCTGGCCGCCGTCATGGAACGCCCTGAAGCCCTGGGCCGCACCCTGATTTTCCTTGGCTTGGCCGAAGGCATCGCGATCTACGGTCTGGTTATGAGTATTCTGTTGCTCAACCGGCTCGGTTGATCGTCTCGCGATGAGCATCGAGCAAGAACCAGGCAACCCGACCCGCATGCTGTTTCTCGGCGAGGATCGCCTTGCCGACGGTTTTCGCCTGATCGGTTTTGAGACCTACCCAAACCCTGACCCACTGGACGTTGACCGCATCCTGCGCGACCTGCAACGGCAGCGAGAGAAGGCGTTCGTGGTGGTTGACGAGGCCGTGATGAGTCAGGACATCCCCAATCTCAGGCGGGTACGACGCGAGGGTGGTCGGATCGTCGTCATCGCCGTTCCCGCGCTCAACGCGCCACCCAAACTAACGAGCGAGGTGGCCGCGCGCCTCGCCGCGCTGTTTGGCGCCGCCACCCTACAATCCGGTCAAACCGGGGAGCGAGAGGCATCGTGAATCAGGTAGAAGAGCTGGAGCGGGCCATCCTGGCCCGCGCGGAGCGACTGGCGAGCGAATTCCGCGAACGCGCCGGACGCAGCCGCGACAACATTCTGCGCGAGGCGGCCGAACGTCTGAGGCTGCGCGAGTCACGCGAAGAGGCCATCGCCAAGTCGCTGGCCGAACGCACCTTCCGTCAACGTGTACAGGCCAGCGAGTTGAAGCTGCAGACCCATCTCGACCGTGTGCGCTGGAATCTGGTGCAGGATGTAGAACGCATGCTGGCCGAGCGGATGCGGACCTTCATGGCGGATGAACCGACCTATCGTGCCTGGATCGACCAGCGGATCGTCGAGGCGGCCGAACTCATCGAGTCGCCGGAGTTGCTCGTCTCGGCCAACGCTCCGGATCAGCGCCAGCTCAATACGCGCTGGGCGCAAATCGTCGAGGCGCTGCCGCCGGGCAAGACCGCCATCCTCGCCCCCGTCGCCGAGGCCATCGACACGCTCGGCGGCGTGCTGATCGCCAGCCAGGATCGGCGCATCCGCGTCGACCAGACGTTCGAGGGACGGCTTGCGCGACTCCAGCCCCGGATTCAGCAAACCATCCTGGAGCGCCTGCTGCCGGGCGGATTCGAGACCGGCAACCTCTTTACCGGTTGACTTCTCCTCCTCCTAAAGGAGGCGGATTCTCGACCTCGCGGTCGGGCGTTTCTGTTTCGCCGAGAGTGCCAATTGGAGACTTCTCCGCTTGGTCTGACGCCCTCTCCACAGACTTCACATCCCGCAAGCCCTGCGGTAGTGAAGAAAGAATAGAGGATGTCGCCCTCAAGGGCGAGGTTTCAACCAGAGGAATTTTTGATGAGCGAAACCACTTCTTCGGGCGGTTCGAGAGTCGGCGTCATCCGCGACATCAACGGCCCCATCGTGACCATCGACCTGCCCGGCGTGCGTAGCGGCGAACAGGTCAAGATCGGCGAACTCGGACTCTTCGGCGAGGTCATCTCGCTGCGCGGTCAGCAGGCGATCGTGCAGACCTACGAATCCACCGACGGCGTGCGACCCGGCGAGCCGGCGGTCGGACTCGGCTGGCCGCTGTCGGTGGAACTTGGCCCCGGACTCATGGGCGGCATCTTCGACGGCGTGCAACGTCCGCTGTCGAAGATCGCGCTGGAATCCGGCGACTACATCCGTCGCGGCATCAGCGTCCCGGCGCTCGATCGCGCCAAGGAATGGGAATTCGAGCCCAACAAGGCGCTGGAAGCCGGCGCTAAGGTCGGACCCGGAACCGTGCTCGGCACCGTGCAGGAAACCCTGACCGTGCTGCACCGGATCATGGTCCCACCCGGCGTCTCGGGCGATCTGGTGGAGATCGCGCCCGCGGGAGACTATGACATCGAATCGACCATCGCCCGCGTGCGCGATCATAAGGGCATCAGTCATCGACTTAGCATGTACCAGCGCTGGCCGGTGCGCAAACCGCGCCCCTATCTGCGCCGCGACGACGCCGTGTCGCCGCTGATCACCGGACAGCGCGTCATCGACACCTTTTTTCCCCAGATCAAGGGCGGCAAGGGCGCGGTGCCCGGACCCTTCGGCGCCGGCAAGACCGTGGTCCAGCAGCAGATCGCGCGTTGGTCCAATGCCGACATCGTCGTCTATGTCGGCTGCGGCGAGCGCGGCAACGAGCTGGTCGACGTGCTCGAAACCTTCCCCGAACTCGACGACCCCTACTCCGGGCGCAAGCTCATGGAGCGCACCCTGTTGGTCGCCAACACCTCCAACATGCCGGTGGTCGCGCGCGAGGCATCGGTCTATGTCGGCATGACCATGGCCGAGTATTACCGCGACATGGGTTATGACGTGGTGATGCTGGCCGACTCCACCAGCCGCTGGGCCGAGGCGCTGCGCGAGGTCTCTGGCCGGCTCGGTCAGATGCCGGTCGAGGAAGGCTATCCCGCCTATCTCGCCTCGCGCCTCGCCGCCATCTACGAACGCGCCGGACGGGTGGAAACCTACGACTCCGGCACTGGCTCGGTCACCCTGATCGGCGCGGTCTCCCCGCCCGGCGGCGACTTCTCCGAGCCCGTCACCAGCCACACCAAGGACATCATCGAAACCTTCTGGGCACTGTCCAAGGAACTCGCCGACGCCCGTCATTACCCGTCGATCGACTGGGTGACCAGCTTTTCGAGCCATGTCCACACCGCCGCGCAGTGGTGGCACAAGGAAATCGACCCGGACTGGGAGAAACGCCGCGGCACCGCGCTCGCCCTGCTCGCGCGCGACGCCGAGCTGTCGCGCATCGTCAACCTGGTCGGCCCCGAGGCGCTCTCCAGCGCCCAGCGCTGGGAGCTGGAAGGCGCCTCGCTGGTCAAAGAAGGCGTCTTGCAGCAAAGCGCCCTGGACGAGATCGACACCTTCTGTTCGCCCGCCAAGCAATACGCCCTGCTTGATCTGGCGATCACCATCTATAAACGCGGCGAGGCCCTGATCAAGCTCGGCGTCCCGGTCACCGAGTTACAGCGACTCCCGCTGCTCGCCAAGATGCGCCGGATCAAATCCATGTATACCAGCGATCAGCTCGATCAGATTCAGGAATTCCGCAAGGAAGTCGATCAGGCGATGGAAGCGATTCGGATTGAGTATGCGAAGCATGGGGAAGTAGAGCGGGGGTAGGAAAGAAGTTGACGACATTTGACACAAGATCAAGAGGTTTATCCGATGAGTGATTTTGTCATCTGTATCAACAATGAAGACAATCTCGCAAGCCTGATATTAGGCAAGGTTTATCCCGTACTTCCGGATATGGATGCCGCCGCGCACAAGATGGTTCGCATTATTGACGAAGACCAATCAGAGTCTGACGGCTATCTCTACGAAGCATCCATGTTTGTCAATATCGAGTTGCCAGAAATGGTCAAACGAGTTCTGGAACATCGAACGAATGCATAACCGTGTATCCCGCGTAGGATGGGTAGAGTGACCGCGCGCTGATCTCTCGGATTCGCACTAAAGGTCATCGGTCACGAAACCCATCGAACCACCGAGCCGACGCTTAACCTTAGTTCTACTTTGTTACCTTTAAATACCGTGTAATAAACTGAATTTTATATTATTTTTTATTGAATGCGATAAATTTTCATTTACTATGCTCCCAATGGAAGTGGATATTGGTGGTTTTTG
>NZ_CAIPNF010000055.1 GCF_903866365.1 uncultured Thiocystis sp. | reverse complement strand
TATCGGGACGCGCATCGGCATTTCAAGCCAGATGCCGTTGCAACCACAGCTCCAGCAGGGCCAGGTGCCAGAGTTTGTTGCCCTGGATGCGGGTGTGGTGCAGATCCGGCGCGTCCAGGAGTTGATCGAGATAGGCTTGTCGGTAGATCCCGCGTTCGCGGCTGGCGCGCGAGGTGAGCGCGTCGCGCATCAGGTCCAGAAAGGGTCCGCGCACATATTTGAGCGCCGGCATGGGGAAATACCCCTTGGGCCGGTCGATCACGGCGTCCGGCAGCAGACCGCGCGCCAGCGCCTTGAGCGGATATTTACCGCCCTCGCGCAGCTTCAGTTCCGGCGGACAACGGGCGGCCAGTTCGACCAACTGATGATCCAGAAAGGGCACGCGCGCCTCCAACCCCCAGGCCATGGTCATGTTGTCGACCCGCTTGACCGGGTCATCGACGATCAGTGTCGTGACATCGAGCCGCAGTACCGCATCCATGAACTCATCGGCGTCCGGCTCGTCCAGCCGCTCGGCGATCAGGGCGGAGGTATGATCCGCGCCGGCATAAGCATCCGTGACCAGGCGCCGATATTCCGCATGGTCGCGGTCGAAATAGTGTTTGCCGAAGCGTTCGAGCCGGCTGCCCCCGGTCTCGTCGCGCATGCGCGGGTACCAGAAATAACCGCCGAAGACCTCATCGGCGCCCTGCCCCGACTGCACCACCTTGATCTCGTGTGCCACCTGTTCGGCGAGCAGATAAAAGGCCACCGCATCCTGACCGAACATCGGTTCGGCCATGGCATCGATGGCCTCCGGCAGACGTTGCAGCACCTGCGCATTCGGCACCAGGAACTTGCGGTGACGGGTGCCGTAACGCTCCGCCACCAGGTCCGAATACTGAAACTCGCTGCCCGCCTCCTCCGGCGTATCCTCGAAGCCGACCGAGAAGGTCCGCAGATCCGCCACGCCCGCCTCCGCCAACAGCGCGACCAGCAGACTGGAGTCCAGACCGCCGGACAGCAGCACGCCCACCGGCACGTCCGCCACCTCGCTGCGAATCTTGACCGCGTGACGCAGCGCGGCGTGGATCGACTCTAACCATTCTGGCTCGGTCAGCGGCTGTTCGGGGCGAGTCGCCGACAGATGCCAGTAGGCTTGCTCGGTGCGACCGCCACTGGCGTCCAGCCGCAGCCAGTGACCAGGGGCAAGCTTGCGCACACCTTGCAGGATGGTGCGCGGCGCCGGCACCACGGCATGCAACGTGAAAAGATGGTGCAGCGCCACCGGGTCGATCGTCGTGTCCACTCCGCCCGCGGCCAGCAGCGCCTGCGGATGGGAGGCGAATCGCAGTGCGCGACCCTGTTCGGACCAGTACAGCGGCTTGATCCCGAAGCGATCGCGCGCCAGAAACAGCACCCGCTGGTTGGCGTCCCAAACCGCGAAGGCGAACATGCCATGCAGTCGCTCGACGCAACCGGTCCCCCAGGCATGCCAGGCCTTGAGGATGACCTCGCTGTCGCCCTCGGAGAAAAAGCGATAGCCCTGGTCCTGAAGTTCGCGCCGGAGCGCGCGGTAGTTGTAGATGGTCCCATTGAAGACCAGCGCCAGACTCAGTTCCGCATCCACCATGGGTTGGTTGGAACGCACCGAGAGATCGATGATGGCGAGTCGCCGATGACCGAAGGCCAGCGCGCCATCGCTGTAACTGCCGCCATGATCCGGACCGCGCCGGGCCAGCTCCGCCATCATCGCCTGAATCGACTCCAGACTGGCCGGAGCGCCATCGAAGCGTAATTCTCCACAGATACCGCACATCGCATCGCCCCCCTTCAACGGCGTCGAGAGTCAATCCGCAGGGTTGCGCGAAGTTACAGCCTCGCGCTCACTCGCGGCGATCGGCGAGACGCCGTTTAAATCATCAAAAAATGAAATCCTTAAACCGCGTCAACGCCGACGATTCCCGATGCGGACAAAGCCGACCCAAATCCACCAATCTCAAATATCCTACCGAACGCGGTTTAATGCGGCTTGAGTTACCAGGATGCGGGCCTATGTTTCATCGCACAAGATCCACTTCCCTGACAAACCCGACTGGAGCATCGCACCATGGCCCATGAATTGCCCGCACTGCCCTATGCACAGAACGCGCTCGAACCCGTCATCTCGGCCGAAACCATCGAATACCACTACGGCAAGCACCATCAGACCTATGTCACCAATCTGAATAATCTGATCGCGGACACCGAGTTCGCGGACCTGAGCCTCACGGACATCATCCTGAAATCCTCCGGCGGCATCTTCAACAACGCCGCGCAGGTCTGGAACCACAGTTTTTACTGGAACTGTCTGAGCCCGACTGGCGGCGGTGCCCCAACCGGCGCGCTAGGCGAGGCGATCACGGCAAAGTTCGGTTCATTCGACGAATTCAAAAAGCAGTTCGCGCAATCGGCCGCCACCAATTTCGGCTCCGGCTGGACCTGGCTGGTCAAGAACGCCGACGGCTCCATCGAGATCTTTAACACGTCCAACGCCGGTACTCCGATGACCTCGGGCAAGACCGCGCTGCTGACCGTCGATGTCTGGGAGCATGCCTATTACATCGACTATCGTAACGCGCGCCCCAAATACCTTGAAAGCATTTGGGATAAAATCGACTGGTCGTTCGTCGCGGCCAATTACGCCGGCTGAGCGGGCGGATGACGCGCTGAATTCTTGTATCGGGCGCGACTTTCACGTTATATTCCCCTGCTTCGCCTTCACGACAAAGGCGGTTTCCCTCGCGGAGGAACCGCCTTTTTTGTTTTTGATCGATCGATTATGCGGGCCCCGACGCCATGAGCGAACTCTTGATGGCCACCTACAAGCGCCTGCCTGTCACCTTTGCGCGGGGTGACGGCGTCTGGCTCTGGGATACCGATGGCAAACGTTATCTGGACGCGCTCTCGGGCATCGCCGTGTGCGGACTCGGGCACGCCCATCCCGCCGTGCGTGACGCGCTCTGCGAGCAGGCCGGCCTCCTGATCCATACCTCCAATCTGTACGGCATCGCCGAGCAGGAACGTCTCGGGGCCATGCTGACCGCACGGGCCGGCATGGACCGGGTGTTTTTCGCCAATTCCGGGGCCGAGGCCAACGAGGCCGCGATCAAGCTCGCGCGGCTCCACGCGCACCGGCGCGGCGTGGAAAACCCGGCGATTCTGGTCACCGAGGGCAGTTTTCACGGCCGCACCCTGGCAACCCTGTCAGCCACCGGCAACCGCAGGGTCCAGGCCGGTTTCGAGCCGTTGGTGCAAGGCTTCGTGCGCGTCCCTTACGACGATGTCGAGGCGGTCACGATCGCCGCTGAAAACCGTTCCAATATCGTCGCCATCCTGGTCGAGCCCATTCAGGGCGAAGGCGGCATCCGCCTGCCCGCCGATGACTATCTGCCACGTCTGCGCGCGATCTGCGACCGCGAGGGCTGGTTGCTCATTTTCGACGAGATTCAGACCGGCATGGGGCGGACCGGGCGGTTTTTTGCTCATGAACATGTCGGCGCCAGACCGGATGTCATCACCCTCGCCAAGGGGCTCGGCAATGGCGTCCCGATCGGCGCCTGTCTCGCGCGTGGAGCGGCGGCCGAGGTTCTGACGCCCGGTTCGCATGGCTCGACCTTCGGCGGCAATCCGCTCGCCTGCCGGGTCGGGCGCGCCGTGCTGGAGACCATCGACGCGGCGCATCTCGTCGAGAACGCGGCCCGCCAGGGAACCTATCTGCTCGACGCCTTCCGAGAGTCGCTGGCACACGTCAGCGGCGTCGTTGCCATTCGTGGTCGCGGCCTGATGATCGGCATCGAACTGGACCGCCCCTGTGGCGAGCTGGTGGTTTCGGCGCTCGCCGCCGGCCTTCTCATTAACGTCACCGCCGAGCGCGTGATCCGACTGCTGCCCCCGTTGATCCTGGAGCAGCCCGAGGCCGACCAGCTCGTGCGTGAACTGACCCACCTGATCGAAGGGTTTCCGGGCCACGCCTGAGAATGACTTCGTCGGAGAGACGCGATTCCATGGATGCCCTTCCAACCCCTTGCCGGCACTTTTTGAGCCTGCTCGACCTGACCGACATCGAGGCCCGCGCCCTGATCGCCCGCGCCGTCGAACTCAAGCGGATGCTCAAAGCGGGTCAGGATCACCGCCCCCTGCCGTACCGCACGCTCGCGATGATCTTCGAGAAATCGTCGACCCGAACCCGCGTCTCCTTCGAGACCGGCATGATCCAGCTCGGTGGGCATGCGCTCTTTCTCTCGCCCCGCGACACCCAGCTCGGCCGGGGCGAACCTGTCGAGGACAGCGCCCGCGTGCTCTCGCGGATGGTCGACGCCGTGATGATCCGCACCTTCCATCAGGAAACGATCGAACGCTTCGCGGCCTATTCCAGCGTGCCCGTCATCAATGGCCTGAGCGACCGTCTCCATCCCTGCCAACTGCTGGCGGACATGCAGACCTTTCAGGAGTTCCGCGGCGACATCCGCGGTCGACGGGTCGCCTGGATCGGCGACGGCAACAATATGTGCCATTCCTTCCTGGAAGCCGCGCGGCTGTTCGATTTCGAACTGCGCATCGCCTGTCCCGAGGGCTTCGAGCCGGACGCGGCACTCCTCGCCGCCGCCAGCGATCGCTGCACCCTCGTTCGCGACCCCGAGGAAGCCGCCGACGGCGCCCATCTGGTCGCAACCGATGTCTGGGCCAGCATGGGCCAGGAGGACGAGCAGGCGCGTCGGCAAACCCTGTTCGCGCCTTTTCAGGTCACCGATGCTGTCATGGCGCGCACGGCCAGGGATGGGCTGTTCATGCACTGTCTCCCCGCCCACCGGGGCGAAGAAGTCGCGGCCTCCGTCATCGACGGTCCTCAATCCGTGGTCTGGGACGAGGCGGAAAACCGCCTTCACGCCCAGAAGGCGCTGCTGGAGTTTCTGCTGACGGCAGCCGGGTGAAAAGCACTGGGTTCGTCCCTTTGAGTGACATACGATCAACGATTTCAGCCTCTCTCCCCATATCGGGTATAGGCCAACCGCTACGCCTCGGAGGATATCTCGTGGGCCGCTTTCCGCTCTTCATGCTCATTCTTGTCGGCGCGCTGAGCGCCGCCCCTGCCCAGGCGGAAACCCAGTATGTGACGGATCAGCTTCAGGTCACCATGCGCGCGGGCGAAAGCACGCGCTATAAGATCGTCCGGATGCTGGAGAGCGGAACGCCGCTTGACGTCTTGAGCGTCAATCAAACCACGGAGTACGCACGGGTCCGCAGCGAGGACGGCAAACTCGGTTACGTGCTCATCAGTCAGCTTCAGAAAGAGCCTGCCGCGCGGGCGCAGATCGCCGACCTGCAAGCCCAACTCATCGAACTGAAGCAGGCGCCGGATGAACTCGCCGCAAAACTCTCCAAGCTCCAATCCGAACACGCAATCCTCATCGAGGATGCCCAGGCGCTCAAGCAAGCCAAACAGGAACTGGAGCAGGAACTCGCCACCATTCGTCATGCCTCGGCGAATGTGCTTGAAATCACCAACGAACGGGATCGGCTGCGAATCCAGGCCAGCGAACTGACCCGCGAACGCGAGGAACGGATGCAGGAACAAACGGAAGCCAGGAATCAGACCAAACAGCGCTGGTTCATGCTCGGCGCGGGCGTGCTCGCCGGCGGAGTGCTGATCGGCCTGCTGCTCCCGCATCTGAAATTCCGCCGACGCAAGAGTTCGTGGGGAAGTTTTTGAGTAAAGTGGCTGCTCACTGCCGCCCTGCTTCCAGTCGGCCTTCTTCCTGGAGGAAGTCTGCCGCTGGCTCCCCGTTCACTGGAGATCGACGTGATGCAACTGATCGTTGACATGCCCGAATCGGCCTTTGCCACCTTGCACCAAGCCCCCCGCGAATTTGCGCGGGAAATGCGCATCGCCGCCGCCGTCAAGTGGTATGAACTCGGTCGGTTTTCCCAAGGCCGCGCCGCCGAGATCGCGGGCCTGACGCGGGCGGGTTTTATTGACGCGCTCTCGCGCTAACAGGTGAGTCCGTTCCAATGCACCGCCGAGGACGTAGCCGAGGAACTGCGCGATGCGGATTGAGGCCGTCGTCATCAATGCCTCGCCGTTGATCACGCTATGCAGATTCTAAAAGAGCAGGCGGACGAATGAGCGACATTGACGGCGACTCGCTCAGGCTGTTCTGAAACGTCGGACCTTAACGGCGGCGGGCTGCGAGCCGTTTTTATCATAAGAGTATTTTTTCCCGGAACCCGCCTGCCAGCTGACAACTGCCAACCTACCCCTACTCCACCCCGCGCACTTCCACCGTCCCAGTCTCCGTCCAGGCCCGTTGCCGCGGACGGTACATGTCCTCCACCGTCGCCGCCGGATGGGCAAAGACGCCGGGCGAGATGGCGCGCAGACGGTAGGCAAGCTGGAACTGAGTCCGCGCGTCGGGCTTCCGATCGATGGCGGCAATGAAACGGTCGGCCCTGAACGCGGTGTGCGCCGCCTCTTCCTCCAGACCCAGCCAGGGGATGTCGGCGATGTCACCGGCTTTGATGAGATTCGGGTTATCGATCTCGAAACCGGCTGGCAGCGGATCGTTGACGATCAGGCGCGCCTGACGCGGCGTGTCGGCCGTCACCGTGAGCACGGCGATCAGGCGTCCGCCCTGGAGGATCCCGGAGGGCTGGATCCGCCGCCCCTCCAAATCGTAATAGGCGCGTTCGATCCGATAGCCATTGCCGCCCGCCGGTTCCGGCGTCAGCGGAACGCCGGTGACCGTGATCAGGGCCTCCAGGGGCGCGCTGCCGCGATTGCCGACGATCGGCGGCTGGGCCGCGAGGTCCGCCGCGTCCCAGCGACGGTAGAGCGCGCCCTTCACCGGTTCG
Source organism: uncultured Thiocystis sp. (assembly GCF_903866365.1). GTDB lineage: Bacteria > Pseudomonadota > Gammaproteobacteria > Chromatiales > Chromatiaceae > Chromatium. Next base: position 10,125 of record NZ_CAIPNF010000055.1, on the reverse strand, counting down.
CCGCCGAGCGTCAGCTCCGGCTGATCCGCGCCTGCCGTCAGGGCATGCGCGGCGAGCAGGAGCCAGGCGCTGTCCTGGGTGCTGGCAGGGTCAGCGGCGGACCACTGATCCTGGAGACGTCGGGCCAATGCGCGCGCATCCACCGCGGCGGTTTCCGTTTCGACAGCCAGGGTCAACAGGGCCGCGCCGTCGCGCAGATCCGAACCGAAATCGGCCCGCCAACCACCCTCGTCCCCGTCCGTCGACAGCATCCCCAAGGCGTTGCGAAAGACCGTCGCGGCGCGCGGACGGTCGCCGTAGAGCGCGAGTCCCGCGCCCAACTGGGCCTTCGCCATGGGCGTGGCGAAAGCATCGAGCTTGGTGTCGGCGTAATAGCGCAGATCGCCGATCGCGGCGCGGCCATTGCGGGCCAGCACATAGAGCGCATAGGCGATCTCCTCGCCGCCCTGGCTGAAATCCGCCGCATAGGCGAGACGATTGCGCAGATTGTCGAGCGCCATGTCGAAGGCGGCATCCGGCACCGCATAGCCCTGTTCGCGGGCGCGGGTCAGGAAATCGGTGACATAGGCATCGAGCCAGCCGTCGTCTCCGCCCCCGCTCCCCCACAGCCCGAAACTGCCGTTGCTGCCCTGATTGGTCAGAATCTCGGCGATGGCCGACTGGATCCGTTCCTTGACCTTGGGCGAAGCCGCCGGGTCGCCGCCCGTCAGACCGACCGCGCCGGCGACCTCGTCCAGATAGAGCAGCGGTAGCGCACGACTCGTGAGTTGCTCGGTGCAGCCGTAGGGATAGCGGTCCAGTGCCATCAGCAGACCCGCGACATCCAGCCGGCCAGCGCCGCCGATGGAGACCAGCAGCGACCCCGTGCCCGGCAGCCGATCGGACAGCAGATCCGCATCCAGACGCAGTTCGCCGCCGGGCGGCAGTTCGGTCGCCTGGGTGCGGGAGGTGGGCGGCGCGTTGGAGCGCACCGGCAGGGTCAGCGTTTTCAGCAAGTCGCGGCCATCCGGGGTGCGCAGTCCGATGGTCAGTGCATCGTCGCCAACGCCGACCGCTTCGATCGGAATCGTGGTCTGCGCGCGTCCGCCCTCGATCAAGTTCAGCGCGTGCGTGGCAGCGTCCGTCGGAATCCGGGTATGGCCGCCCGCGGTCGCGACGCTCAGTTCGACCGCACCGGCCGGACCCTCGACATGCGCCAGGTTGACCAGCAGACGCGAGCGATCGCCCGGCGCCAGGAAACGCGGCAGCGCGGCGGACACGACCACCGGATCGCGCACCAGCAGATCCGTCACCGCGTGCCCGACGCCGTCCGCGGACCAGGTCATGGCCATGACGCGCAGGGTGCCGTTGAAGTCCGGGATGGCGAAGGAGACGCTCGCCCGGCCCTGGTCGTCGAGCTTGACGATTCCGGAATGGTAGGCCACCAGTTCCTCGGACGGCGGCGGCCCCTCCAGCTTCAGCAGCGAGCCATCGCCGCCCGAGCGCACGATCCCTGGCACGCCCTGCATGCGGTCGATGAGCTGACCATAGAAATCGCGGATCTCCAGGCCGAGCCGGCGCTGGGCGAAATACCAATCCTCCGGCGCCGGCGGCTGATAGCGGGTGAGATTGAGGATCCCGGCATCGACCGCGGCGACCGTCACATAGGCCGTCCGACCCGCCAGATTGCCGACCGCGACCGGAATCTCGATGGTCTGGCGCGGGCTGACGGTTCCCGTCAGCGCCGGCGGCAGATCGAGCTTGAGATCGAGCGCGCGCTGGCCTGGATCGACGCCCGCCCAGGTCAAGCCGATGGCCCGCGCCGGCATCCGCTTGGCGGCCAGATCCATGGGCCGGTAGAGCACGGCCGTGACATAGGCGCCCGGCCCCCAGTCCGCCGTGACCGGCAGCTCGACCGTCGCGCCCGACTCGGACACCGCGACCGCTTGCATGGCGATGACGCGGTCATCGACGACCATCACCAACGCCAGACCCGGAAAACGCGGCTCGATCCGTGCTTTGACTTTGTCCCCGACCCGGTACTTTGCTTTATCCAGCGAGACCTTGAGCAGATCCGGCGTATCCTGGGCGCCGGGCTTGACATACCAACCGGCCTCGAATTCCAGATCAACCGGCAGCACAGCCCCCTCCGGCGCTTCCAGCGCCAGCCGATAGGCGCCCCAGTCGACCGGCGACTCGATCCGCCCGACCTCGTCCAGACCCGCATCGAGCGTCCCGTCGGCGACGCGCTGGCTGGAGGTGATGGGCTCATAGTCCCAGGTGCCATCCGACTCGTACCACTGGAAGCTGGTCGTCAGACGCGAGAGTGTCCAGCGCAGCCCGGCGAGCACGGTGCGTCGGCCATCCGCGCCGAGGGCGATGACCTCGAAACGGGCATTGCCGCCCTCCTCCATCGAGCCGTCGAAGAGCGGTTTGATCCCGAGACGCGCCTGTTTCGATGCCACCGGGAGCGTCAGCGAACGCTCGACCGGACGCCCATTGTCGTCCACCACCCGCACCTGCACGCTAGCCTCCAGCGGTTTGCTGGTCGGTGTCCGCTCCGGGACGGTCAGCGCAAGCGCAGCCTTGCCCTGCCCATCGGTCTGGGTGGCGGTCAGCGGACCGCCAACCGGCGCGAACGCCTCGCTCTCCAGGCCGAAGCGATAACCGGGGAAAGCGGGCAGCGCGGCGGTCGGCGTCAAGCGGATCTCGCCCTCGACCGCCAGCCCGGCGGCGGGCGCGCCATAGAGAAAACGGGCGTCCAGCGCGATGTCCGGCGGGGCGTCCGGATCGATGGCCGCAGCCTGACTTGCCAGCTCGAAGGTCAGACGCTCCGGCTCGAAGTCTTCCACCAGAAAGGCCAGATCGGCCAGCGGTTGTCCCTTGGGATCGGTATACGCCTGCGCGCGCCAGGTGCCACGCATGGCCGAGCGACTCAGGGCGACGGCGGACTGATGGCCGCCCGCGCCCCGGTCCTGGGTCAGTTCGCGCAGAAACTCCACCCCATCCGGGCGCTTGACGACCAGCGTGAGGAGGAGATTCGGGACCGCGTTCGCTCGCGCATCGCGGACCAGCGCGGTCAGATGGACCGTCTCGCCGGGCCGGTAGGCGCCGCGCTCGCTGACCAGATAGACATCCAGCGGCTTGGGCGGCGGGCGGCCCGCGACGCCCCGATCGCCGAGATCGAAGGGCGTCTGGGTCAGGTCGAGAAAGGCATAGTCGCCGTCCGGTCCTTCCGCGACCAGCAGCGCCGGGGCATTGCCGCCCGTGCCGCGCAGCAGACCCGGCTCGAAGCGGGCATGCCCCTCGGAGTCCGTGGTCGTCTGTCCGAGGATGTCGTTATTAACCGCCACCAGGCGCAACCCAACCTTGCCCGCGGGCCGGGCGGTCGAGAGCGAACGCACCAGCGCATGCAGTCCATCGTTGCCGGCGAAGGTCGCCAGACCCAGATCGGTGACGACGAACCACTGCGTCGCGAGGCTCTCGGAGCGATCGGTCGCATTTCGGGGCGTTGCGGTCATGGCATAGGCGCCCGGCTCGATGTCGGCGATCAGCGCGCCGACCGGCACCGCCGTGGTCACCTCCCGATTCAACTCGGGCCTGACCTCGACCGTTCCCGTCCAGACCGCCTCGCCGGTCTGATCGACGATCCGGTTAGCGGCCCAGCGATCGAGTTGGGCGCGGAAGGTGCCGTTCTCCATAGCCTGGGTCAGCGCGCGGTCGCCAACCCGATAGACCGCCGCCTCGATCCGATCCGTGTTGACCGAGACCAGCGGAATCGCCGCCTCGCCGCCCTTGGGCAGGACGTAGGCGCGACCCAGGAAACGGGTCATGGGCGCGCGATCGCGCACGTAGACCTCCAGATCGGACCCCTTGACCAGCACCTCGCCATCGGCGGCGGGCAGTCCGGCGCGCACCTGCACGCGATACCGCTCGCCATGCCGCACGCCGTCGATACAGATCTGTTGCGCCTCCGCCTCCACCGGCAGATCGGTCCGGTCGGCGACCCGCACGAAATCGGTCAGATTGGCGCGGTCGCGGGGCAAGGGATCGCTGAACTGGAGACAGATCCGCGGACTGGCCGCGTCGGAGTCGACTTCATGTCCGGTCACGCGAAAACCATGCTCGGCGATCAACCGGTCCAGCGCGGCGCGCGTGTCGGCGGACTCGGCCAGCGCCAGCGCGGCGCGGTTGGCGCGAATGGCGGGCCGCCACTCCTGACGCCGCGCGAAGGCGCGACCGAGCAGGACGAGCGCGTCCGCGCGCCCTCGCGCATCCTCGGAACGCAGATAGGCATTGATGGCGGCCGCGGTCGCGTCCTGCCTGAAACGCTGCTGGGTCTGCCAGTCCGACGGCTCGGCCGCGAGGGCGGAGGCGGCGAGGCCCGCCCAGAGCCCCCGATCCTCGGCATCCAGACGCAGGGCGGCGGCCTGAAGATCAGCGGCGCGCTGCTGATTGCCGGCGTTCGCGGCCACGCGCGCCTCGTTGGCCAGGGCATCGCGACGCCCGGCCGGAGGCGCCATCCGGGCGATCCGATCTTCAAGGGCCTTGGCCTCGCTCAACTCGCGAGGGGGCAGAAAACGCAATTCCGCCAGCCGCATCGCCTTGCGATCGGGCGCGGGCGCGGGCGTCGCATCCTCCGCGATCAAACCGGAGATCGCCCCGTCGAAGGGTCGGCGATCACGGCCATCTTCCTTCAGAAAGCACCAGCCAGCCTTGACGTTGAAGGTGAATGCCCGGCAGCGCGCATCCTCCAGACAGGCCGATTTGCATGCCTCCAGGCTCACCTCTTTCAGGGTCGCGTAATCGTGACCGAACACGTCCATGCCGGGCAGAACCGTCAGCGCACGCGGCGCGGCCGGTGTCGGAACCGCCACCCCAAGCAGCCCCAGCGCGACGAACCCCGGAACGAAACACGCGGACAAGCGCGCGATGAGCCTGATATCAAACATGGCGACCCCCTGAACGATGACCCCGATGGGTCAACTCTAGTGCAACTGTGCGAAAGTCCCAAGACCGTCTTTAAGGTCGTTGTCGCTGCCGTTGTCGCTGCCCCGGTCTCGGAACTAGAGCAGCGAAGCACTAGCGCCTTCCTGGACATCGGTAAACCTGGCGCGCGCGATCGGCCGCCAAGGATTGTCGCCCGACTCGCCGCGGACCCGAGTTGGATGATGGCGGCGGTGAACTGGCGACTCTTTGTGGCCGAGCGAACACGCAAAAGCCATGATCCAGCCACGACGATTCGAGACACCGATGCATTTTTCCTTAACACTCAGTTTCGCTAAGGGTTAAGATCGGCGTGCTTGACACAATCGATGATTGCGCGTGCCTTGCCCGTGGATCATCGACTCTTCACTACTGGTATCCATTTCAGGAGGGTTCGTCAATGTCTAAATCCGCGAAACAGGGGTCGTTATTGGTTGCACTGCTTCCGTCGATGATTCTCTATGTCGGCGCCATCATCCTCCTCGCGCTCACCCGCGAGAATCTTGGCGGCACGGTCCATTACTGGGAGATCTTCGTTGCCGTCGTCGCCGTTATCTCGCTCGTCTCCGGCTGGGGACAGACCTATGCGGCCAATCGTTCGTACCTCATGTATCTCGTCAAACAGTTCATTCACTGGGGCCTGCTGATCGGCGTCCTGTGGATGTTCCAGACCCAAGGCATCAGCTCGGCCCTGGGCGATCCGAAATACACCCTGGTGCTGCTCTATCTGCTGAGTCTGAGTGCCATCGTCGCCGGTCTGTACATCGACTTCAAAGCGCTCTTTTTTGGCGCCTTCATGGGTATTTGCACCTATCTGCTGGCCGCGCCGGCGAATGTCTCCATTCTGGAGCCGATCGGCAAAACGCTCCGCATCGCCGACCCGCAGACCAAACCGCTGACCATGATCATCGTGATGGGGGTCATCGCCTTCGTCGCCGGTGCCTTGGTTCTGATCGGTCTGCGCGGTTCCATCATGGCTAAGCGCAGCCGGGCCTAAGTCACAGCCACCGTACCGAGGCCGCCCGCCACCGCCGCATTCGGACGGAGATGGCGCGGCGGCCCGGCGCATGGGCCCGGCCCCGATGACCAGCGACTTCCGCACGCACACCTTCACCATCCGCCTGCACGATACCGACGCCGCCGGGCTGCTCTTTTTTGGCCATCTGTTCCGCCACGCGCACGATGCCTTCGAGGCATTCATGGCCACGCTCGGCTTTCCGCTGGACCTGATGATCCGCGATGGCCGGATGCTTCTGCCGCTGACGCATGCCGAGGCCGACTATCGCCGACCCCTGCGCCACGGGGATGTGGTGCGGGTTCTGGTCTCGGTGCTGGAGATTCGCCGACGGTCGTTCTCCATCGGCTATCGCTTTCTGAACGCTCGGGGAGAGGTCGCGGCGACCGCGCGCACGGTTCATGTTCAGGTCGACGCGGAGATCCTGCCGGCCGACGCGTTATCGCCGCCGCTGCGCCTGGCCTTGTCCGCGCATCTCGCGGACGACGCGCGCGTCTCCTGAACCTCGCCCGCGACAGCGGCGGCCGATCAGTTGACGCGAACCCTGAATTGACCGCGGGGAAAAGGCGTTGCGCCCGGCGCGCCGCTCACTCGCAGACCGCCTCGGTCTCCCAGCGCGTACAGGTGTTCAGTTTGCTTTGCTCGATGCAGACATGCTTGCGAAAGCAACCGCTCGCCGGATCCCATTCGCAGCGATTCGTCAGTTGACAGCTCTTCAAGCGACTATAGGCCAGACAATCCTCGGTACAGGAAACACCTTTTACACTATAGGTATATTCGTATTCCTGACACGAGAAGGTTCCTTCCACCAGACAGCGTCTGGTTTGCATTGGCACGGTCACGAACTCCTCTCGGTCATCTCCCCGGTAGGCTCCGGCGATGCAAGCGAAGCCGAGTCCCAGGATCAATAGCAGTCTCTTGAACGGAAGCACGCGCTTTCCCTCGGCTGGCGAATGAACGGGGCGATCGACGTGGGGCACGACCGGCGCTCAATCGATCGGAATCTTGCGTCCGGCCTCGTCGAGCCGGACAAAGGTGATGCAGGTCGAAAAGATCGGCTCCTCCGCCCCAGTCTCGATGTCGTCGGCAAAGACCTGGACCGCATAGGTTACGGAGGAGCGGCCCCGACAACTCTCGCCCGCGTCAAAACGCAGCACCGCGCCCTGATGCACGCCGCGATGGAACTCCACCCGATCCATGCCGACGGTCACGAACCGGCAGCCGGGATTATTGCGGCTGGCGGCGATCCAGGCGATCTCGTCCACCCATTTCAACAGACAGCCTCCGAACAGATGACCGTAATGGTTCAGATGCTCGGGCCGCACAACCGTGTAACTCTCCATCCGGAGACTCCTCATGATGATCCGACGGTCATAAAACCGTCGTTTACCTGCGCTGGATCTATATAACTGTACGACAAGCCGGGTTATTTTCGCCCCCGCGATTCTCGCGCATTCCAATAAAAACAGGGGGACTCAATGTCCGGAACATCCTCGGTCGGCTGGATCGACATCGTCGTCATTCTCGCCTACCTGCTCGCCACCGGCTACCTCGGCTGGCTCGGCTATCGCGGCACCCGCTCGGCGGCGGACTTTCTCGTCGGCGGGCGCTCGGCCCATCCCATCATCATGGCCGTCTCCTACGGCGCCACCTTTATCTCGACCGCCGCCATCGTCGGCTTCGGCGGGGTCGCCGGGCTCTTCGGCATGAGTCTGCTGTGGCTGACCTTTCTCAACATCGGGGTCGGCATCCTGATCGCCTTCATCGTGCTCGGCGAGCCCACGCGCCGGCTCGGGCACCATCTGGGCGCCCACACCTTCCCGGAACTGCTGGGGCTGCGCTATCAGAGCCGCGGCCTCCAGGTGTTCGCTGGCGCCATCATCTTTCTCTGCATGCCGCTCTACGCGGCGGCGGTCATGACCGGCGGCGCCGTTTTCGCGGCGACCCAGTTCGGCATCGATTTCGAGGTCGCGCTGCTCATCTTCGCGCTGGTCACCGCCGCCTATGTCATTCCCGGCGGTCTCAAGGCGGTGATGTACACCGACACCTTCCAGGGCTTCGTGATGGTCATCGCCATGGTGTTCCTGTTGTGGTTCACCTATTCGAGCCTGGGCGGCGTGACCGAGGCGCACCAATACCTGACCGACCTGGCCAACATGGTGCCGCCTCCGCTCCAGCAGATGGGCCATCAGGGCTGGACCGCGATGCCGGCGTTCGGCTGGGGCGCGCCCAGCTATGATCTCTGGTGGACCGTCATCACCGCGATCATCCTCGGCGTCGGCATCGGCGTGCTGGCGCAACCGCAGTTGATCGTGCGCTTCATGACGGTGCGCAGCCGCCGCGAGCTGGATCGCGCGGTACCGATCGGCGCGATCTTCATCATGCTGATGACCGGCACGCCCTTCCTGGTGGGCAGTCTGTCCAACGCCTGGTTCGCGCAGCATGGTCCCATCCTGCACGGCAAGGTGATTGCGGAGATCGAGCCAGCCAAGGACCGGGCGCTGGTCGAACTGATGAAAAAGAGCGACAGCGGCGAGTGGGCGACGATCGTCAGCCCCAAGACCAACAAGCCCGCCACGGCGTCCATGATCGTCAGCGAGCATGCGCCGGCAGTGGATGCCACCGGTCAGACCTTCGACCTGGTCGGCGGACGCTCGACGGCCATCACCTATGTCAAGGGCGACGCCGACCAGATCATCCCGGTCTTCATCGCCTCGGCGCTGCCGCACTGGTTCGGCATCGTCTTCTTCCTCGCCCTGCTAGCGGCGGCCATGAGCACCCTGTCCAGCCAGTTTCATACCATCGGCACCGCCGCCGGGCGCGATCTCTACGAACGCCTTGGCGACAAGGGCCACGCCCGCGAGCCAAGCCTCCTGGTCATGCGTCTCGCCATCGTGGCGGGCCTGCTGATCGCCGTGACCATCAGCTACATGGTCCGTCAGGAGTACGTCATCGCCCGCTTCACCGCCATCTTTTTCGGGCTCTGCGCCGCCAGCTTCCTGCCCGCCTACATCGGCGGACTCTTTTTCCGGCGCGTGACCAAGGCCGGTGCCCTGGCCTCGATGACGGTCGGCATGAGCGTCTCGCTGTTCTGGCTTCTGCTGATCAAGGCCAAGGAGGCATCGGCCATCGGTCTGGTGCAATGGGTCACCGGCGGCAAGACCAGCCTGCTGGCCGACTCCCCGAATTGGCCCTCGGTGGACCCGATCATCGTCGCGTTCCCCGCGGCACTGCTGACCCTGATCCTGGTCAGCGCGATCACCCGCCCACCCGATGCGGAACACCTGAACCGCTGTTTTCCGGACTGACAACTGACAACTGACAACTGAAGGCTATCCCATGCTTGGCATCGACGATCCATTCGTACTGGCCGCCTATTTCGGCATCATCGCCCTGGCGGTTTTGAGCCTGATCTATGGGCTGATCCGCCGCAACGCCGCGCGCGACGAGGTCACGCCGGAGGACCGCCAATGGGCGCTCGAAGAAAAGAAGGTAGACGATGAAATCTAATCGCAACACCCTCCTGATCGCGGGCTTGACCGCCGCGCTCGCCTGCTCGACCGCCACCGCCGAGCAATCGGTCGGCCCCTTCACCTGGGGCGCGGATCTGCGACTGCGCCAGGTCTACGTCGACAACGTCGGCCTGAACGCCGCCAGCCCCACCGCCGACCGCACCTTTCAGCGCTATCGCACCCGTCTCTGGGGCTCCTATGCCGTCAGCGATCAACTCTCGGCCAGCGCCCGGCTCCTGTGGGAAGGCCGCCACTATCAGGATCCCAGCCCCTCGAACTGGCCCGTGCCCGGTTTCGAGCAGTGGTACAGCGGCGGCATCCTCTTCGATCAGCTCACCATCGATGCCAAGCGCATCGGCGACCTGCCGCTCTCGGCCAAGCTGGGCCGCCAGGACATCATCCTGGGCAACGGCTGGTTGGTGCTGGACGGCTCGCCCATCGATGGCTCGCGAAGCATCTATTTCGACGCGGCCCGCGCCACCTATGCCCTGGAATCGCTCGGCACCACGCTGGATCTGATCTACATCGACCAGAGCGCCGACACCGGGCGCTTCCCGCAGGCGCTCAACGGCGAGGTCGAGGATCAGACCGAGCAGGATGAGCAAGGCGCGATCCTCTACGCCCGCAACCAAT
>NZ_CAIPNF010000054.1 GCF_903866365.1 uncultured Thiocystis sp. | reverse complement strand
GAGCAGCGTCCAGTCACCCCCGTCGATCTGCGCGGTCTCCGGGTGCTGGTGGTTGAAGACAATGCGACCTCGCGCGACATTCTGGTCAGTCAGATCCAATCCTTTCAGATGGTGGCGACTGGCGTGGCCTCGGGCGAGGCGGCGCTAGAGCGTCTGTCCGCGCCAGAGCAAGCCTTCGATCTGGTGCTGATGGATTGGAAGATGCCCGGGCTGAACGGACTGGAGACGACCCGGCGGATCCGTGCCGACCTCAAGCTCGACAAGACCCCGGTGATCTGCATGATCTCGGGCTATGCCCGCGAGGATCTGATGCAGCCAGCGGAACGCGCGGTGCTGGACGCCTTTCTGCACAAGCCGGTCAATCAGTCCTTTCTGTTCGACACCATCATGGGCCTGTTCGGTCATCAGGAGGCCGCGATTGCCGGCGACCTGATGCGCCTGCCCGCCGACACCCTCGACACGCCGCAGGATTTCACCGGGCGCCGAGTGCTGCTGGTCGAGGATATCGAGATCAATCGACTGGTCGCGATGGAATGGCTGGCGTCGGTCGGGCTGGAGGTCGACATCGCCGAGAATGGCGCGGAGGCGATCGAGAGGCTCGACCCCGCCCATCACGCGGCCGTGCTGATGGATCTCCAGATGCCGGTCATGGACGGACTGGAGGCGACCCGGCGCATCCGCGCCTGCCCCGAGCTGGCGGCGGTCCCGATCATCGCCATGACCGCCCATGCGCTCAAGGGCGATCTGGAACGCTGTCTGGCGGCGGGCATGAATGACTACGTGGCCAAGCCCGTGGATCCGGCGCGGCTGTTTGCCGCCCTGGCTCGCTGGATCAAACCGGCAGACGGTGTCCCGGTCCAGGGTCAAGCCGAGCCGACAACGCTGGCGGCGCCGGACGCCCCGGAGGAGGCGACTGCGGGGCCGCTGACCGGACTGTCGCTGCCCGGCATCGATCTCGCCGACGGTCTGGCGCGCGCGAATCGCAACGCCGCGCTCTATCTGAAAATGCTGCGCGGATTCAACCGGTCCTGGGCCGAGGCCGCGCGCCGAGCCGAGGACGACCTGGCCGCCGGACGCCTGGAGGATGCGCGCCGAGCGATCCATTCGGTCAAGGGCGTGGCGGGGAACCTGGGCGCCAAAACCCTGTACGCGCGAGGTCAGGCGGCCGAACGCATGATCGCCGAGGGCGCGTTCGATCCCGCGTCGGCCATCTGGCGCGACTTCTCCGCCGCCCTGAACGAGGTGGCCGAGGGGCTGGCGTCTTTGCCGCTGGAGTTCGCAATGGTTGCGCCCGTCATAGATGGCGATGCCGAACTGGATGCCGGCGCGCTGCGCCAGGGGCTCGCCGCACTGGTGGCATTGCTGGACGACGATCTGGGGCGGGCGCAGGCGCATCTTGAGCGCCTGCGTCCCACGCTGACCCAGCGTCTGGGCGCGGCGCGGGTGGATGCGGTGCTCGCGTGCATCGACGATTTCGACATCGATGCCGCCATCGCGGGCGTGAAGCAGATGCAAGGGGAATTGGAACGTGACGACTGAACGTGACGATCGACCGAAAATCCTCATCGTCGATGACACCAAAGAGAACATCGACCTGTTGATGGAGGTGTTCCGCGACGAGTTTCGGGTCAGCGCGGCCACCAATGCGGAGCGCGCCCTGAAACTGGCCCGCGCCGATCAGCCGCCCAACATCATTCTGCTCGACATCCTGATGCCCGAGATGAATGGCTACCAACTCTGCGCCGCGCTCAAGAACGACGAGACCACCAGGGGGATTCCGGTGGTGTTCGTGACCGCCGTCTCCGAGGTCATGGACGCCACCCGCGGCTTCGCCGCCGGCGCCGTGGATTACATCACCAAGCCCTTCCATCCGCCGATGGTCAAGGCGCGCGTGCGGCTGCACCTGGATCTGAAGAGCAAATACGACCTGCTCGAATCCTATGCCTTCATCGACGCGCTGACCGAGGTCAATAACCGCCGCCGCTTCGATCTGGTGCTGGAGGACGAATGGAATCGGGCGCGGCGTTCCAAGCGTCCGCTGTCGCTCATCTATCTGGACGTGGATCACTTCAAGCCCTTCAACGACACCTACGGCCATGGCGCGGGCGACGACTGTCTGCGCCGTCTGGCGGCGGCCATGGCGGGCGCGCTGCACCGTTCGGGCGACTTCATCGCGCGGCATGGCGGCGAGGAATTCATGATCCTGTTGCCCTACACCGATCCTGAAGAGGCCCTGGCCATCGCCCAACACCTGAACCAGATCATTGACGGTCTGGCCATTCCTCATGTCTCCTCGCCGGTGGCCGCGCGGGTGACCGTCAGCATGGGCGTGGTTTCGGTGGATCCGGACGCCAAACTGAGTCCTCGCCAGATTGTCGACGCCGCCGACCGGGCGCTCTATGCCGCCAAGCATGCCGGCCGTCATCGCATCGAGCAGGTCGCGATTTGAACCGCGGTTCACTCGAAACCGAGCGACAGCCATGACCGCGCGGACCCTGATGGTCCAGGGCACCACCTCGGACGCCGGCAAGAGCGTGCTGGTCGCCGGACTGTGCCGTGTCTTCGTGCGCCGTGGTCTGCTTGTCGCGCCCTTCAAGCCGCAGAACATGGCCCTGAACAGCGCCGTGACCGTCGACGGCGGCGAGATCGGCCGCGCCCAGGCGGTCCAGGCCCAGGCGTGCGGGATCGCCCCGACCGTGGACATGAATCCGGTTCTGCTCAAGCCCAACACCGATCGCGGCGCCCAGGTCATCGTCCAGGGCCACGCGGTGGGAAACATGGACGCGGTCGCCTATCACGACTACAAAGGCATCGCCCGTTCGGCGGTGCTCGACTCCCACGCCCGTCTGTCGGCAGCCTATGACCTGATCCTGGTCGAGGGCGCCGGCAGCCCGGCCGAGATCAATCTGCGCGCCAACGACATCGCCAACATGGGCTTCGCCGAGGCGGTCGACTGTCCGGTGATCCTGATCGCGGACATCGACCGGGGCGGGGTCTTCGCGCATCTGGTCGGCACCCTGGCGCTGCTCTCGCAGAGCGAACGGCGGCGCGTCGCGGGCTTCGTCATCAATCGCTTTCGCGGCGACCTCGCGCTGTTGCAGCCGGGACTCGACTGGCTGGAACGCGAGACCGGCAAGCCGGTGCTCGGCGTCCTGCCCTATCTCCAGGGCTGGCATCTGGAGGCGGAGGACGCGGTCGCCACCCAGCAAGTCGAAAAAGACCGCGCTGCACTGCGCGTGCTGGTCCCCGTGTTCCCCCGGATCAGCAATCACACCGATCTCGATCCGCTGCGCCTGCACTCACAGGTCGATCTGCGCTATGCGCGGGCCGGAGCGCGCCCGCCGTCCGCCGATCTCATCATCCTGCCTGGATCGAAATCGGTGCGCGCGGATCTGGACTGGCTGCGGCGTGAAGGATGGGAGTCGGCCATCGCGCGTCATCTGCGCTACGGCGGTCGGCTGATTGGCATCTGCGGCGGTTTTCAGATGCTCGGAACCCGCATCGAGGATCCGCTAGGTCTGGAGGGCGAGCCCGGTTCCAGTCCCGGTCTGGGGCTGCTGGATCTGGAGACGCGCTTGGCGCCGGAGAAGATTCTGGCCAATGTTCGCGGACGCCTGACGCTGGAACAGGCGTCGGTCGTTGGCTATGAGATTCATGCCGGCGTCACCGCCGGGGCCGCGCTCGACCATCCCGCCGCGATCTTGAGCGATGACGGAATCACGCGCGCCGACGGAGCGATGTCGGCGGACGGACAGATTCTCGGCACCTATCTGCACGGTCTGTTCGAGTCTTCCACAGCCTGCGCGGCGCTGTTACGCTGGGCTGGACTCAGTGTCCGCGAGACCCCCGATTATCAGGCTCAGCGCGAGTCCGCAATCGATCGGTTGGCGGACGCCATCGAGACACATCTGGATCTGGAGCGGATTGCATCGCTGACGAAGGAGGTCGGCGATAATGTCGGTTAGATTAGCGTTGCTTCATCTCACGCCATCGAACGCGCCCAAACGGAGAATCTCCAACGCGATGTTAGTCCGCATACAGTTCGCGATCCTCATTCTGCTGATCAGCCTCGTGACCGCGGCCTCTGCCGATGACGTCGCCAAGCGCTTGGTCACCCTGGGCGACCCGGCGCGCGGTATCGAGCCCTGCGCCACCTGTCATCAGGCGAATGGCGGTGGCAGCGAGTCGATCGGCGCGCCGCGCCTGGCGGCGGTGAATGCTTTCTACCTGGCCCAACAGATCGACAATTTCAATGACGGCAACCGCAAGCACTCCATCATGCAACCCTGGGCGGAGTTGCTGACCGACGCTGAAATCGCGGCGCTGAGCGAGTACTTCGCGGCATTGCCGCCCGCCAGCAATGCCAGGGTTCCCGCCGATAGCGATCCCAAGGACGGCGAGTGGCTGGCGCTTGATGGCGACTGGACCGAACGTCGGCTGCCCGCATGCGGGCAGTGCCACGGCCGGCTGGGTAGTGGGGTCGGCCAGCATTTCCCCGCGTTGGCGGGTCAGCCCTACAGCTATCTGGTCCGACAGATGGCGGCCTGGACCACCGGCGAGCGCACTGGCGATCCGCTCGGCATGATGGGCGCGGTCAACGCCAAGCTGTCGGTGGCCGAGATACAGGCCGTGGCGGCCTTCTATGCGTCGCTGCCGGTCGCGGACAGCGCCGTCGCATCGGGCGCGAGCTCGCCGGGGTCGAGCGCGACGGCGATGTCCCCGCCACAGCAGAGTTCCGAGCCGGCACCGATGGCTCACAAGAAGCCGCTGCCGCATCAAGGCGAGGTACCCTCTGGTCGCCTGCCTGGTAAAGCCGGGCATTTCAATCCGCCGGCTCGCGGCGACAAGCCTGGCGACGCGTTCGGCGAGGAGGTTGCCCTCGGCGAACGCATCTTCACGCAGACCAACAGCCACGAGATTTCAGGCAAGTATGTCGGCAATCAACAGACCTGCGAGGGCTGCCATCTCGACGCTGGCAGACTCGCCGACGCGGCGCCGATGTGGGCCGCCTGGGTGGCGTATCCGGCGTATCGCAGCAAGGACAAGCAGGTCAACACGATCACCGAGCGCATCCAGGGCTGCTTCAACTATTCCATGAACGCGCAGGCATCGGAAGTTGGCCATCCACCGGCCGCCGAGAGCCCCGTCATCCATGCGCTGGAGAGCTATCTGTATTGGCTCGCCACCGGAGCGCCCACTGGCGACAAGGCGATGCCCGGCCGTGGCTATCCGAAACTGGCCGAGACCGAGCAGGGTTTCGATCCGCAACGCGGCGCGGCGATCTACGAAAAGAACTGCGCGATTTGCCATGGCGCCGACGGCACAGGTGGCGATGCCAGCGACACGATGGTCTTTCCGCCGCTGTGGGGTGCGCGGAGTTACAACTGGGGCGCTGGGATGCACAGGATCGACACCGCCGCCGCATACATCAAGACCAATATGCCACTCGGAAACTTCCTGGAACTGACCGACCAACAGGCATGGGACGTAGCCGCCTTCATGAACGCTCATGAGCGCCCGCAGGATCCACGATTCGCCGGTGTTGTCGCGGAGACCGCTGAGCAGTTCCATGGGAGTCAATTTGACTACTATGGCAAGCGCGAGGGAGCAGACGGAAAGCTACTTGGCACATCGTCGCCGGGTTCTGCTCAATAGCGTGGCGATCGAACATGGCGCCCGCCGACCAAGTTGCCGGCGGGCGTCCCCTTCGCTGGCTTATCCCGCCATCGCCGCCTTCATCTCCGCCGCATACTGATCGGCATTCAGGCCGACCAGCAGATGCAGGACGTTGTCCGGCAGCCGCAGGATGCCCTGGACACCCGCTGCCGCCAGGGCCGTTTCATCGAGACTCGCGCCGTCGCTGACCCTGACCCGCACGCGGGTCTCGGCGCAGGCTTCGGCGACCTGGACGTTCTCGCGCCCGCCCAGGCCGGCCAGGATGGCGCGGGCGTTCTGTGGTGCCAGGGCGACGCGGGCACGTTCGGCCATGCTCGGGTTGCGTCGCTGGTCAGAGGTCATGATGAAATCCACTCATTGGCTGGCTGTCTTGGCCCGATCTGTACTCGGAAGTTTCCTCACTCCCTATCCGACTTCTGCCGTCTCGTCGGCGTTGCCGGGAGCGCTGATCAGGCCCCACTTCCTCGCTTGCCCAACATTAAAGCAGTTCCGGGGCTTCATCTCGAAGAACTTGCTCGGCGACACGGCCGAAAAACTGCCGGGTCGCGGTGAAGAATGGACTCAGGCGCCCATTCGTCGGCAGCAAGTCGACCGCCGCAAGGTGATAGACATTTTGATCTTCGTCGATGTGCTGTTGCAGCAGCTTGTCGAGTTCGTCCCACCACCGCCGGCGACGGTTGACGAGGAACGGGCAGTTCAGGTTCAGCAGATCCCTGGTATAAAGCGCCCGGTCGCGATCCGCCGAATCGAGTCCGAGAGCAGGCTCCACGCGCCCGTCGGAGAGATAGGCGAACAAGCGCGGGCAGTCGGGATCAAGACACGACACGAACAGCGCGCTGTCGTATGTGCTGCGCTTGGCATGTCCACCAAAGACCTCTGCGGCAGGGAGTGCCTTGAGGTCGCTGTCGGCCAAGGCGCTGGCCACCAGATTACCGTAGAGAAAGGTCTCCGCGGGGAACTGGCTCTTTGGCCTGAGGTGCTCGATGTGATAGCCGAATCCCTCCGGCTCGGCTTGGATCTCCGAATAGGCGCACAGCCTGTACTGCTCGCGGAGGAGTTTTTCCATGAGCGCGGGCTTATGCCGTCGAAAGCTCCTCCAGCGTTCCAGCACGTCGCTGCTGATCTCGCCGTAAGAGGCGGCGAGCGGCTCGCTGGCGACATATTGTCCCTCGGCCGTTCGTCCCAGGGTGCGAATCTGTTCCTTGTGGATGGATGTCAGCACTTGCGGACTGTGCGTCGTCACAATGAATTGGATCTTCGGAAATGCCTCCCGCAAACTGGCGATGACAACCTGTTGCCATTGCGGGTGGAGGTGCATGTCGATCTCGTCGATCAACACGATTTCATCGGTTTCCAGCGGTGCGCGGATGCCTAGCGCGGGGTTCAATTTGACGCAGCGATAAGCGATATCGCCGACCATGGCGATCATGTTGCGCTGACCGTCGCTGAGTTGATCCACTTTCAGTTCGCCAAATTCCGGATGGGACATGACCAGGGTTTGGTTGCTTGGGCTGTATCGCAGCCCCGTCCAACCCGAGCCGCTCATCATCCGGTCAACCGATGTGGAAACCGCTTTCAGGATTTCCCCATGATTCGTTGAATCGAATACGCCATGAAAACCCTGGCGTTCGAGCGTCTTGGTCTTATGTTCGAAATCGGCGGCGAAATTGAAAAAGAACCAGTCCAGGAAAGAGCTGTAATCCGACGTGGATTCCAGGCAACCATGGTAGGCATAGGTGCGCGAGAACAGCGCGTTTTTCTGCTTACGCTGGAGCCTAAGTTTGCGCTGCTTCCAAAGCCGGCCGGTCCCATAATATGCAATGACTGGCAGCTTCAAATCGGAGTGGTCGTCCTCGCTGTCGTGCTCATCCTGGAGCCTGATCCGGGCCTGATAAGCCGTCCCGATTTCAGCCAGGGGCTTGGCGTCTCTGATTGTCGTCTTCGACCCGCGACTGACCTTGTCGCGCGACCGCGACCAGACGACCTCCCGTCCGTCGATCACCGCCGTAGCGGAGATCACCGAAGGCAGCCGAGGCTCCATAACCATGGGAGCCGTCGCAGCGACTGGACGCATCGTCACATCGTCGATTTCGATCCCGGTCCCAGACTGCGTCCCGCTCACCACATCGAAGGCGCTGGCGTAAGGCCACAAGGCAATGCGGATCGCATCGAGAATCGCGCTTTTCCCTTGACCGTTCGGCGCGACCAGGACTGTCAGAGACTCATCCAGCGCAATGGTGAGTGTGTCGAAACAACGATAATTCGTCAGCGACAACCGAGTCAGTTTCATACGAGCGATCTCTGGCTGTCTCCACGGGCGCGTTCAGAATTCTTTGTCATATTTCGTGGTAGGCCGCCGGCTTGCCTCTGGATGATTCGGTTGATCGCGCAATAGAGCGCCTTCGGCAGAAAGGTCTTGCCGGTCCCGTGTCGCCCGATCACGAGATTGATCGGGGCCAAACCGCGCTAGGCGAAATCGGCCAACGGGCCGAAGTTCTTGATCTCGATTGATTCGATCATCCGTCACCCCTCTTGCTCGGCATCACGGTCCTGGCGTAGGTACACGATGAAGGCATCTTCCTGGATCCCGAAGGTGCCGAGCAGGCGTCGTATGTTGTCGCGAATCAGATTCGCGGAAAGATTGGTCTCCTCCACTACACCCCGCCCGTAATAACCCGGTCCGCGCAGGTCAGTCGCGTCTCGTGAGAAATACTTTCTCCCCTTGGAGCTTGTGAAATCAGTGTTATCGGGCAAAGCGTCGAAAACGTCTGGCTTCAGCGTCGCGAGATATCGGCATAGGGTCTCGTGGACCTGGGACCAGGTGTTTGTGCCATCGAAGGGCACCCCGTTCAGCGTGAATACCACCGGGCGCTTATAGCGGAAGTCTTCCTCCAGATTGTGCGGAATGCGACGATCAAGCGCGGCGATGATGCGCTCGCGCCGCTCTCTTTCTTCCGCAGACGCAGGGGCATGGGGTGCCTCGAAGGTTGAGACCTCCGTGAAATCTTCGACAAGACGCGACAGACGTGCCGAGGCGGCCTGGAACTCGTTGACCGCTCCATTGAAGTCGATCTTGAATTGTGCCCCTTTGGTAACAGCCTCGCTGTCGTTGTGGTCGATGTTGAGCCAGATGTCATCCGACAACGCGAGTAGATCCTCGCCGACTGCTTCGAGGTTGGTCAAAATGCTTTGGATGCGCTCGTGCATGATCCATGCTTGTGCCATAGAGGTTATTCTGTTGCTCCGATCGGAAACTGAAACTTCAAATCCCCCGGACGAACAGCAGGGTCAAAATCGCGTTGAATCTTGTCTCGGTCTACGCTGCTCAGTCGCGCCCAAGTCGTCCTCTGTTTGGTCAGCGTCGTGTCGAAACCTGCTTCCGCGAGGATGCCTATCAAGTCCGTAATCAAGAATCTCGCGTGAAAGTCCTGCCAGAAATGCACTTCAGCGCGGAGCCCAAAAAATTTTAGCTTCTCGTCCAACGGCTTGAACAATTCCGTGCCCTGGGGCTGTGAGAGAATTCTCCTATGACGCCCGTCTCCGAGACAGAAGCTCCGATGCAATTCTATTCGCGGTCTGGGCATTCTCCTCTGCAAGGGCTCCAGTAAACGAAAGAACTCACTGTAATTGTTCGTCGGATCAAGATTGGGATCGATGAACATCAACGAATTTGCACAATCAAGAATCTTCTGCAGCGCGCCCAAGAAGGACTCCGTCGTCCTTTCGAGCATGGCCGAGCAACTGCGAGCCTGCCACCAATTGCATCCAGGAAGCTTCTCTATGGAGGCAATCATTGGCTCAGCGTTGAAATTCCGTTTCTCCGAATATGTCACGATAACTCCCGTCAGAGGTGACTTCAGGTGGCTTGCCAATGCTTCCTGACACCAATCCACCGCGTTTGGGGAACTGCCGCTTGATTGTCGAGGAAAGCTTCGCAGCCGATTCCGTTGTTTGAGCTTCCGCAGTATCTCCTTCGCAAGACGATGAGACGATCCCAAGCGAGTTGGTTCGGAACACCACTTCGACCAATCGCCATCACGCAAATCTCGGACGAGTGCGTCGTTGTATAGCACGTCCTTGAGATACGGCAGGCACATATCGATATAGTCAGGCCGCGAGTAGCTCGAACGATCAAACACATCTGGCGTAAGCACGTATTCGTCAATCATCTCCGAACTGCTCCCGCAAACCTTCTTCGAAGAAGCCGCCCGGCCAAGCCTTGACCAGTTCCCCTGCCTCGTTCAGGGGCATCTGTCGAACGACAGTGCGGTCGCTGATGCGTTCCACGAACAGAACGGAAACGTCAGTAGGCTTCACCGCCAGCGGCCCGATTTGCCGCCCCGAGAAGGTTTCTCGCATGCGCCTCATCACCCTGAGCATCAGGTGCTCGCTGTGGGTTTCAAGCAAGAATACCTTCTTTCGATCTTGAGCCTGCGAAATGAACAGATCCGCCATTCTTACCTGAAGTGCCGGATGCAAATGAAGCTCAGGCTGTTCGATGCTGACCCAGTGCTCCCCAGTGATGGAGCCCGATTCATGATAGAGAGCAGCAACAATGACCGGCAGTAACTGAGAAAGACCGACGCCGACATCGTGCAAAGAAAGTTCGGCGCCAGAATGTTTATCTCTAAGGACGACTCGCGAATGGACCGGAATGTCTGCGAGTGCTATTTCCGCCTTTGCTCGTACATCTGTCTCTGATTCGATCAGACTCATGATTGGATGATCGACAGGAATATCGCGATACTTGACGACATCTATACTGTAACCAGAGTCAAGGCGATCAGGTCGAGATAACCACGCGTTCACATCTGAAATAAATTCATCGCTGGCGTTTTTGATAACTTCCCAAGCTACTTTGCCATTAGACCAAAGTGTCTCGACTCCAGATGACTGAAATGGTTGAAAACCCCTCTGCCTCGATGGTATGTCGCGGAGGGGGCCAAGAAAAGCCGAGTGATTCAGGAGATCATTTAATGTTGCCAGTGGGGTAAAAAGACCATCAGTAATGATGATGCACGCAATCTGATATCGGATCATCTCCAAGTCAGAGTCATCAGCCAATCTAGGCAAGCTTTTTCTCACTGCTAAACGCATTCTTGAATCTGCATCTCTGATTGCGCTCTTCTGATCTACTATTCCGAACGGAAACGGCTTTCCATCCCAAGGCGCTTCATTATTCTCTGTAACGAAATCCTCAAGCGCGGTGTTGGAATTATCCCCCGCGTATTCCTCAGGAGATACATTGCCGTCGAGATCCGCATCTTTTAGCCAGGCATCGTATCCAGTTTCATTGCCAGCAGACAGCGTTACGTACTGAGGATCGACGTTAATCATTAAAGGATGACAGAAGTTCAAGAAAGAAACCTGCGCTTGATCATCCGATGGTGAGTATGTAATATTTCCAAATAGAACCCCGTTCAGAGAAGATCGATAATCCGAGATATACGCCATTGACCTGGATGTGTCGTAACGAATGCCGAATGAGATTGTCGCGGTCTTGATTCCAGAAAGACTTTCCGCCGGTACGGCATTATGAGAACTGAATGCATAGAATTGTTCGCAAGCGCGATCAAAGTAACCCTCAAGATCATGACTTAGCTGGGCAGCAGGCAGCTCCATTTCGAATGTAAAACGAATAGTCTTACTTAGATCACGATCATTAACGCAATCTCGAAAACTTCCCAATTCAAGGCCCCGCCGCGCTGCGAGATCGAACGGGTCTAAACCAGGTCGATCTAGAATCGTGTTTGTCAATTGAAGCGCCTTGATGATCGTGCTCTTGCCTGAGGAATTCGGTCCAAAGAGAAGAGTCAGTGGCGCAAACTCGATCCGCACCGGCTCGCGGATGCCTTTGAAGTTTTCGAGGGTGAGGGCCTTGAGAATCATGATGGTGTCCGTTGTTGATCGTCGCTCTCAGCGCTTGATCGTATCAGTGTCGGATGCTTGCTTTGGCCAGCTTACAGCAGAAGTCGTGCCATCACGGCTCGACACCGTGCCGCTTGAGCCAATTGGTCAGTGTGGTCGCGTTGCCGAAACCGAGGAGCTTGGCGGCGCGGGCCTTGTTGTTGCCGGTCGCCTGCATGGCCGCGTCCAGATAGTGTCTCGCCACCTGATCGATGAGCGAATTGAGATCAATGCCTTGACGGACATCGCGGGCGAGGATCAGATCGCTTCCCGCGCTGTCGCCGGGGCTCGGCAGCAGGGCGTCGCGGGCGTCGTCGGCATCGATGATCGGCCCTGGGGTCCAGACAGCGGCGCGGCGCAGTGTGTTGAGCATCTCGCGGACATTCCCCGGCCATGGGTGTTGGAGCAGACGTTTTCTTGCGGTAACCGAAAGATTCTTCGGCTCATAGCCGGGCTCGCCGATGCTCTCACGGTTGACCTGGTCGAGCAGGCGATCGAGCAGCAGGGCGGCGTCCTGGTCGCGCTCGCGCAGCGGCGGCAGGTGGATCACGGCGACCGCGAGGCGGTAGAAGAGATCCTCGCGGAAACGCCCGGCGCTGACCTCCTGGATCAGACTGCGGTTGGTGGCGGCGATGAGGCGGACATCGACGCGAATCGGCGCGGTGGCGCCGACCCGGGTGATCTCGCCTTCCTGCAAGGCGCGCAGAAAGCGGACCTGGGCCGGCTTGGGTAGTTCGCCGATCTCATCCAGAAACAGGGTGCCGGTGTCGGCGGCCTCGAAGACCCCCTTGCGGGCATTGGCGGCGCCGGTGAAGGCGCCCTTCTCGTGGCCGAACAGCTCCGACTCGATCAGCTCGGGCGCGATGGCGCCACAGTTGAGGGTGATCATTGGCCGGTCATGGCGTGGGCTGGCCTGATGGATGGCGCGCGCCAGCAGCTCCTTGCCGGTACCGGATTCGCCCTCGATCAGGACCGGGATCGAGCGCAGCGCGACCCGTCGGGCACGGGCGATGACCCGCTGCATGACCGGGCTGTGGTGGATGATGGCCTCGAAGGCCGGCGTGGCTGGCGGGAGGCCGCTGGTCAGTCGGGTGAGTTCCGCGTCCGGCCGGCGGAGCAGGTCCGGGATGAAGTCGGCGGAGATCTGGAATGGAACCGCGACGGTGCGGACCCCGTGCTGGATCGAGGATTCGATCAGCGCCGCCGGGACGCGGGTCTTGGCGAGGATGATCCAGACCGCGGCCATGGCCGGGGTGCCGGGGCTCAGATGGAAGGTCAGGTGATCGGCCTGGCCATCCAGGTCTGCCGCCGCCTGGGCGGCGACGGTCCGCGCGTGTCGGTAGATGGCGTCGAAATCGGTCGGGCTCGGCAGCACGACGGGATGTGGAGTGATCCGCGCGCTGGTCCGCGGGCGGAGCCAATCCAGATAGGCATCCGCCTCTCCGGCCGTGCCGTCGCAGAGTAGTTCGAGCCGGTCGAAGCGCCCGGTCGCCAAGGCTTGGGCGACCGGTCCGATGCCGACCTGGTCGCTCTCGGTAACAGCCCGAAGATCCGTGCGGCCGAGCCAACTGATGAGGATGCTGTCCATGACCGGATAATACGTCAGGGCGTCCAGCCCTGACGGCCTTCGCGCACGACCCTTCCACTCACCCCGCCATGGCGGCCTTCATCTCCGCCGCGTACTGATCGGCATTCAAGCCGACCAGCAGATGCAGGACGTTGTCCGGCAGCCGCAGGATGCCCTGGACACCCGCCGCTTCCAGTGCAGGCTCGTCGAGCGTCGCGCCGTCGCCGACCCTGACGCGCACGCGGGTCTCGGCGCAGGCTTCGGCGACCTGGACGTTCTCGCGCCCGCCCAGGCCGGCCAGGATGGCGCGGGCGTGCTGGGGCGCCAGGGGATCGCGATGACGCGGCTTGAGGTCATCGCTCTTGTAGCGCACCTGCGGCGCGGCGGCGCCCTCCGGCAGCTCGGCCTCGGGTCCGGCGGTGCTCAGATACTCCTCCATGTCGGTCTTCAGGTTGTCCGATTTGGGTCCGAAGATGGCCTGAAGATTATTTCCGACCGTGACCACGCCGGCCGCGCCCAGTGCCTTGAGCTTGCCCGGATTGGCCTTGCCCATGTCGGCGACTTCCACCCGTAGCCGAGTGATACAGGCGTCGAGTCCTAGGATGTTGCTCTTGCCGCCGAAGCCAAGCACCAGCTCCTTGGTGAAGTCGTCCGCGATGACGGACTTGATATCGGCCATCTCTGGGGTTTCCGTCTCGCGCCCCGGTGTCTTGAGATCGAACTTCAGGATCAGCACGCGGAAGATGACATAGTAGACGGCGGCGAAGATCGGTCCCAGGATCAGCACCACCCAGGGCCGGATGTCGTTGACGTAGTAGAGCGCATAGTCGATGAAGCCGTGGCTGAAGCTGTAGCCCAGACGGGCGTCGAGCAGATAGGTGACGAGATAGGCCACGCCCACCAGCACGGCATGGACCACGTACAGCAGCGGCGCGACGAACAGGAAGGCGAACTCCAGCGGCTCGGTGATGCCGGTCAGGAAGGCGGTCAGTGCGGCGGAGCCCATGATGCCGGCGACCCGCGCCTTGTTCTCGGGCTTGGCGCACTGGTAGATGGCGAAGGCGGCGGCGGGCAGGCCGAACATCTTGAAGACGAAACCGCCGCCCAGGATGCCCGCCTCGTAGTCGCCCGCGAAAAAGCGGCTGATGACCCCGTGGACGGTCTTGCCGGTCTCCGGATCGACATAGGTGCCGACCTCGAAAAAGAAGGGCACGTTCCAGATGTGATGCAGGCCGAAGGGCAGCAGCATGCGTTCCACCACACCGTAGATTGTGACCGCCGCCGCCGGATTGCCGTAGGCCGCCCAGTCGCCGAAATCGCGGATGGCCGCGCCGATCGGCGGCCAGATGACGGCGAGGACCGCCGCCAGCCCGATCGCCGCGAAGGAGACGACGATCGGCACGAAGCGCTTGCCGGCGAAGAATCCGAGATAGGGCGGGAGCGAGATGCGGTAGTAGCGGTTGAACAGGAAAGCGGCGATCAGCCCGATGAGGATGCCGCCGAAGACGCCGGTGTCGATGGACTCGATGCCAAAGATCTTCTTGATCTCGGCGCGGCTCTTGGCCGGCGGAAAGGCGACCATCTCGCCCCGGCCCGCGTCATAGAGCGCGATGGCGCCTTGCTCGCCCATGCCAGACTGGAGTGCGAAGGGCACGCGCGCGCCGTCGCAGACCAGCGTCTCGTCCTTGACCTCATCGGCCCTGAGTTTCTCCAGCGTTCGCCCATCCTTGTCGAGACACTGGAAGCGCGCTCGCTCGCTGTCGTACTCGACATAGATCGCCTTGCCCGCCTCGCCGCTGATCCGCAGCGGTTCGACGGGGGCCGTCAGACCGATGAATTGCAGACCGATGACGCCCAGCGCCGCCAGCATGACAAAGTAGCCGACAGTGGCCGCAAGTGCCGCCACGCCGTCGTTCTTGGTGAAACCCAGGACCACGCCGATGGCGAAGATCAGCGGCAGGATCATGAAGATGGCGTCGCCGGAGGCGGACATGACCCGCCCGATCTCGGCGACCCAGGGGGTGCCTGCCTCGCGGGCGATGGAAGCCCCGACGCCGAGCAGGATGCCGGCGACCGGCAGCACCGACACCGGCAGCATCAGTGCCTTGCCGATCTTTTGCAGACCACCGAAGGTCGTGCCCCAAACGGATGAAATGCTCATGGTTGCGTCTCCCGTGGTCGGCTCAGTCATCGCTCTGGACCAGGGCGCGCACCTCGGCGGCGGTCCCCTGAGCCAGTGCCTGTTGGGCGAGGGTCTGGCACTCGGCGAAGGTGCGCGCGCGGACCGCGGCCTTGATGGCCGGGATCGCCGGGACGCTGACCGAGAGTTCTTTCACCCCGAGTCCGATCAGGATCGGCACCGCCTGCGGATCGCTCGCCATGCCGCCACAGACGCCCACCCATTTGCCCTCGGCCTGCGCGCCTTCGACCGTGAGCGCGATCAACCGCAGAATCGCCGGGTTCATGGCATCGGCCTTGGCGCCGAGCTTGGGGTGCCCGCGATCCATGGCGAGCCCGTACTGGGTCAGGTCGTTGGTGCCAATGGAGAAGAAACTCACCTCGCGGGCGAACTGCCGCGCCAGCACGGCGGTCGATGGCACCTCGACCATGATGCCCAGCTCAACGTCGCCGGCGTCCGGGAGCTTGGCCCGTTCTTCTTCCACCAACCCCTTGACCGAGCGGATCTCGTCCAGGGTCGCAATCATGGGGAACATCATGCGGATGATCCCGGTCTTGCCGGCCCGCAGGATGGCGCGAACCTGGGTACGCAGGATCTCCGGGCGGTCGAGTCCGATCCGTACCCCGCGAATACCGAGCATGGGGTTTTCTTCCCTGGGCATCGGCAGATAGGCCAGCGGCTTGTCGCCGCCCACGTCCAGGGTGCGGATGATCAGCGGATGGCCGTTCAGTGCCGCCGAAATATCGCTGTAGATCTGGGTCTGTTCGTCCTCCGTCGGGGCGGTGGAGCGGTCGAGATAGAGAAACTCGGAGCGCAGGAGTCCGACCCCTTCGGCCCCCAGGGTCATGCCCTTGCGCGCGTCCTCGAGCCCGCCGATGTTGGCCACGACTTCGATGTTGTGACCGTCGCTGGTGGTCGCCGGCTCGAAGGCGGCGGCCAGATCGGCGGCCTTTTTCGCGGCGATGCGCGTTTTGGCTAAGACGATGCGGTCGATCTCCGCCGGCTCGGGATTGATGCGCAGATGGCCCCGGCCGCCGTCCAGGATCACCTCCGAACCATTCGGCAGATCGAGCGCGCGGGGTTCGATCCCGGCCACGGCGGGGATGTCGAGCGCTCGGGCCAGGATGGCGACATGCGAGGTCGCTCCGCCACTCACGGTGGCGAAGCCCAGCACCTCCGCCGGGTTGAGCTGGGCTGTGTCCGACGGGGTCAGCTCCTCGGCGATCAGGATGGAACCGGCGGGGATTTTCGGCTCCTCGACCGGTTGGCCGGTGAGGAGGCCAAGGACGCGTCGGCCCACATCGCGCAGATCGGCGGCGCGACCGGCCATGACCTCGTTTTTGAGCCTGGACAGACGCTCGGCATGGGTCGTGTAGGCGCGCTGCCAGGCGAAGGCCGCGCCCTTGCCCTTGGCGATGGCACTCTCGGCGATGTCGATCAGATCCGGATCGCCCAGCAGTTCCTGATGCGCGGCGAAGATGGCCGCCTTCTTGGCGTCCGACTGCGCCTTCAGTTCGGTCTGCAACGCCTCCAGCTCATTCTTGCCCCGGTCGAGTGCGTCTTCGAGCCTGCGCCGCTCCTGGCGCGGGTCGGTGTCGCCAGTCTCGGGAACCTGGATCTCCTCGCGGCGCAATTGGTAGACCTTGCCGACCCCCAGACCGGGAGACGCGGCCACGCCCAGCAACAGATTCGGATCGTCCGACAGCGGCCTTGGGGCCGGGGCCTTGGCCGGATCGGGTTCGGTGGTGGCCGGGGCCGGGGCGGGCCGACTGCCCTCGTCACCGAGTCCGGCGGCCAGCTCCGGCGCCAGGGCGTCGATGGCCGCCTGGGAATCCGGACCCTCCGCGATCAGCACCACCTTGTCCCCCAGGGCGATTTCGAGCCCCATGATGGAGGTGACGCTCTTGGCGTTGGCCTGATCGTCGCCGCGCTGGAGCAGAATTTTGGACGC
Organism: uncultured Thiocystis sp.; assembly: GCF_903866365.1. Taxonomy (GTDB): domain Bacteria; phylum Pseudomonadota; class Gammaproteobacteria; order Chromatiales; family Chromatiaceae; genus Chromatium. The sequence continues at coordinate 42,182 of NZ_CAIPNF010000054.1, read as the reverse complement.
GAACCCTTTGGACAGGTTGGCGAGCACGGCGGCCGGACGGGCATGCAGGCCGGTTGGGTTGGGGATCAGGATCGCGTCGGAGGTCACGCGCTTGCCCGCGATCTCGGCGGCGGCGCCGGCGCCTTCCGCCAGGGTCAGCGTCAGACAGGGATCCTGACCGCCCCGCACCCGTCCGCTGGCCTGGACCATGTCGACGACCGATTCGCCATTGGTCACGATCATCAGGGTTAGAAGGCTCTTGGCGCGGGTGGCCAGGAAGTCGGCGTCGAAGGCGATCAGCGCATCGCCCGTGGCGACCTGCTGTCCCAGCTTGACCTTTGGGGTGAAACCCTCGCCCTTCAGCGTCACGGTATCCAGACCGATGTGCATCAGGATCTCGACCCCTTCGCCGGTGGTCAGGGTCACGGCATGGCCGGCGTGATGGATCTGGCTGATCGTCCCCGGACAGGGCGCCGTGAGCACCTGACTCAGGGGGTCGATCGACAGTCCATCGCCGACCATTTTCTGTGAAAAGACCGGGTCCGGAACCTGTTCGAGTGGAAGGATGATCCCGTCCAGGGGCGCGCGAAGCTCAAGTGTCAGCACTGCGTTTCTCCTGTGGATGGACGATCAGAATTGCACGCTCACCTTGGCGCCGATGACCAGTGCGTTGTCGATGTCGCCGGTCGCCGCCGGGCGGATAACATACTGAAGATCCGGCTGAATGGCGATGCCGTGGCCCAGCACGAACTTGTGATTCAGCTCGATCACCGCCTCGTAATCCTTTTTGGCCAAATCCTGGGCGTTGCGCGCCACATTGACGCGGTCGCCGAACCAGCCGCTGGTGATCGCCAGCCCCGTGGTGTCCCTGGGACGCGCGCGGAAGAGTCCTTCATAGATCAGGCCGGTGTTGACGTACCAGGTCATGGGATTGACGTCGTCGGTCAGGCTGAAGACGACCGCCCCGAAGCCCGAGAGTCCGCGATCGGCGCCGGCGCTCTCGCGGTAGAGCATCTGGTCCGCCAGCACCCAGCCCATGGCGTTGCCCGTTTCGGTGGCGTTGTCGAGCCGCCCAACGTTCTGAAATTCGCCGGTCATGTAGTAGCCGCCGATCTTATAGACCCCCGGCAAGGCATCCTTGGAATCGCGGTTGACGTGATAGTGAATCTCGCCTGCCAGGGTCACACCGTTGTCGCCGAAGCCCCAACTGGTGCCGTGATCGTTGTGGCTGGGACTCGTCGGGTCGCCCTCCTTGCCTTCGGGGTCGCCGTCGTAGAGGGCCGCCTGAATGGTCCAGCGTCTCGCCGGAGTATCATAGCGCGCCCGCGCGCCCCAGGTCGCCAGCGGATAAGCGGTGAAGGTGAAGGGATTCTGCAGGAACACTGGTTTGGGACTGCCGCAGAAGGAGTTGTTGAGGAACTGACAGTAGAGCGGCGAACGCAGAAAGTCGTCGTTCGCGATCAGACGCCCATAGGCGAGGTTGAGTCGGTCGTCGAGCAGGCGGGTGTTGAACTGAACATTGGCGAGCTTGACGTTCTGGCCGCCATAGAGTTCCTGGACGGTGAAGAGGTTGCCGCCCTCTGACGGCGCGACGAAACGCTCGGAGACGCTCAGACCGTCGCGCTTGGAAACCTTGATCAGCAGGTCGGTCCCGCCGATGCCCAGGAGGCGCTCCAGGTCGAAACCGAGATCCAGGCCGAGGTTGTCGGCATAGGTTCCGCCTTTCACCTCGCCGCCGGAGACATTGGCCATCGGCTCGGCGGTATAGCCGAGATTGAGGGTCACGCCCTGTTCCTTCCAGTGATCGCGCGCACCGCCCCAGTTGCCGGTGAGATAATCGCTATTTGGAAAGTCGGTCGCCGCGACCATCGGCGCAGCCAGGGCCACGGCAATCGTCAGTGTTGCCAGATCACGCTTGAGAGGTGGAAAGTCGGCCATTTTTGATGTGCTCCATATGATTTGAACTCAAGGGTGGCGCGGAGTGAGGCGCCGCTCGGGAAGCGTGTCGATGCTCCGGGATCTTTTCCCAATGGGAAGAATAGCGTCCTGACCTGTTGTGAGGTTGGATAGTCGCGTTCTAATCCCGCACGCTCGGCGATTCGATTCCGACCCTGTTGCTCCGTTGAAATTCTGGCTGACGGTTTCCTGATATCAGCGTGTGTGGCTGCCGACGCGGGCGGGATGCTCGCCGACCTTCAATTGGGTATGATCGCGACATTGTCCCCGCGCATTGATCAGGTCGCGTCTCTATGAAGATCCTTGTCAGTAACGACGACGGATATCAATCGCCGGGCTTGATTGCGCTTGCCGACGCGCTCGAACAACTCGGTGAGGTGGTGGTGGTGGCGCCGGAGCGCGACCGCAGCGGCGCCAGCAACTCGCTGACCCTGGATCTTCCGCTACGGGCAACGCGGATGGCGAATGGATATATCCGGGTGGATGGAACCCCGACCGACTGCGTCCATCTTGCGCTGACGGGTTTGTCCGAAACCGATCCCGATCTCGTGGTCGCGGGGATCAATCATGGACCAAATCTGGGCGATGACGTGCTCTATTCCGGCACGGTCGCGGCGGCGACCGAGGGGCGCTTTCTTGGACTGCCGTCAATGGCGGTGTCCATTGCCTCTCATGAGCCCCGGCACCTTGAGACGGCCTCCAGAGTGGCCGTGCAGTTGGTTTCCCGACTCTGCGTGAATCCGCTGGAATCGAGCATCATCCTGAATGTGAATGTGCCGGATCGGCCTTACGAGGATCTCAAGGGATTCGTGGCAACCCGGTTGGGGCATCGACACAAGGCAGAGCCCGTGGTGATGGCGCGGGATCCCCGCGGTCGGACGATTTACTGGGTTGGACCCGCGGGGCCGGAGCAGGATGCCGGGCCGGGAACGGATTTCGATGCCGTGCGCAATGGGTTCGTGTCGATCACCCCGTTACAGGTCGATCTGACCCGGCACGCCGCGCTAGAGACGCTTGGCCACTGGTTGGCGGCACGCGGGTGATGGCGAGTTTCGCGCCTTTGCTGACGGGGATTTCTTGATCGCAACGCAACCGCGCGTATGAATGATTGCGTGGTTTTGACGCATTGGCCGGATTGCCATCAATGCATGACCGCTGGATCAGACGCGGTTCAGTCAGGATAAATGGGTTCATGGGTGTCGAAAAAAGGCTTGTTTTGCTTGCCCTTTCGATGGTGTTCTGGGGGTCGTTCATCCTTGGCGGCTGCAGTTCCACGACCCCCGCGCCAGTGTATGGCTGGAATTGGCAGGGGCCGGCGCCCGACGGTTTCTACCGTGTGCGCAAGGGCGACAGTCTGAGCATCGTCGCGCAGCGACTCGGAATCGGTGCACGCAAACTTGCGAAATGGAATGGACTCAAGTCGCCCTATCTCATCTATGCGGATACCTTGCTGCGCGTTGCGCCGCCGGATGCCGCAACTCACGGACGGTCCGCAACTCCCGGACGAATTGCCAAGAAAGCGGTGATGCCAACCGGAAAACCGGATGCCACTCCAGGATCGCCCCGCAAGAGTGGCGCGAACTCCGTGGCCGCCGTTGCGAGAGCTACGCGCTCAGAGCCCCCCAGCCGCCGACCCGAGTCAACCGGAATCGCTTGGGAATGGCCCTTGAGCGGTCCGCTGCTTCAAGGGTTCCAAGCCAGCGACCGGACCCGCCAGGGTATCCGTATCGGTGGGCGCGCCGGCGAGCAGGTCAGAGCCAGCGCGGACGGTTGGGTGGTTTACAGCGGCGGTGGACTCAAGGGTTATGGCAACCTTATTATCATCAAACATAATGACCGATATTTAAGTGCATACGGCTTCAACCGCTCGCTGTTCGTCAAGGAGGGGGATCCCGTGACACGCGGTCAGGCGGTGGCGGAGGTTGGTCAGGGGGCCGAAGGGACCCATTTACTGCACTTCGAGGTCCGCCGCGACGGCACGGCCGTCGACCCGATCGCTTACCTGCCCCCGCGAAACTAAGCCCGTCCTAAATGAACGGAGGGAGATGTGGATGCCAATCGTCGAAGACCTGGAGGCAAACGAGAATCCGATCGAAGTCGACAGCGAATCGCTGTTGCTGCTCAATGAGGATTCCGAACCGATCATGGCCGAGGCGGTCGAGCCCGACGAGGTCGATGTTCCTAGCGTCGATGTGATTGCGCCAGCCAGCGAACGTTTCAGTTCGGGGGATGGCGATTTCGATGCTACCAGGCTCTATCTCAACGAAATCGGCGAATCCAAACTCCTGAGCGCCGAGGAGGAAATTTATTTCTCGCGCCTGGCCCAGGGAGGCGACAATGCCGCGCGCTCGCGCATGATTGTCAGCAATCTGCGGCTCGTCGTGAAAATCGCCCGTCGCTATCTGAACCGCGGCTTGCCGTTGCTCGATCTGATCGAGGAAGGCAATCTGGGGTTGATCCGAGCCGTGGAAAAATTCGACCCGGAACGTGGGTTTCGCTTTTCCACCTATGCGACCTGGTGGATTCGCCAGACCATCGAGCGGGCGATCATGAATCAGACCCGCACGGTGCGTCTCCCGATTCATGTCGTCAAGGAGATCAATATCTATCTCAAGGCGGCCCGCAGTCTTGGACAGCGGCTCGATCATGAGCCAACCACGGAGGAGATCGCTAACCTGCTCGACAAGCCCATCGGCGAAGTCAAGCGCATGCTGGGGCTGAACGAGCGCATCTCCTCGGTCGACACGCCTTTCAGCAAGGATGCCGACAAGCCATTGCTGGATATGCTGGAGGACGAGGCGGCCGGCGATCCGTCCGATCATATCCAGGATACCGATATCCAGGCCAATCTTGAACATTGGTTGGGGAAACTCAACGACAAGCAACGTGAAGTCGTGGAGAGGCGCTTTGGCTTGCACGGTTATGAATATTCGACGCTAGAGAGCGTCGCCCAGGAACTGGGCGTCACTCGCGAGCGCGTGCGTCAGATCCAGATGGACGCACTCAAGCGTCTGCGGGATATCCTCGAAAAAGAGGGGTTTTCGGTCGACTCCTTCTTCAAATAATCCGCAGCGTTTCCTCACGCGCCAGGGATGTATGTCGTCCAGCGCGGCTTATCTTCGGTCTCGCCAACTCGTCGAACAGATCTTCGTCCATGGCTGGTTTTATGGGGGCATTCGCCTTGCTGCGTATTGACTTTGGATAAGCGATCCAGTGTGATGCAGTTTGCGACGCCCAGGGAACGAGGCCTTTGAACCCGACGGCCGGAATGCCTTATAACCTTAAATTACATACTGTTTTCCCTGATGTTCCCTGGGAGGGTCTATGCAAGCCAGTCTGGAGCAGAAGTATAACTTCGATGTTGTCCGCTGGTTCACGATCATGGCCGTTGTCTACCTGGTGGTGGGCGCGTCCGTCGGGGTCTATATCGCGTCGGAACTGGCCTGGCCATTCCTGAATTTCGATAGTCCCTATATCTCCTTCGGACGCCTGCGTCCGGTGCATACCAACGCCGTCATCTTCGCCTTCGGCGGCTGTACCTTGATGGCCACCGCCTTCTATAGCGTACAGCGCACCTGCGGCGTGCGGTTGTGGAGCGACAAGATGGCGCGCTTCACCTTCTGGGGCTGGAACGCGGTGATCGTGCTGGCGGTGCTGACCCTGCCGTTCGGTCTGACCCAGTCCAAGGAATATGCCGAGCTGGAATGGCCGATCGACATCCTGATCGCGGTCGTCTGGCTCTCCTTCACCATCAACTTCATCATGACCATCGCGACCCGGAAGTCGTCGCACATCTATGTGTCGAACTGGTTCTTCCTCGGCATGATGATCATGATCGTCTATCTGCATGTCGTGAACAGCCTCGCCATCCCGGTCGGCCTGTTCAAGTCCTACTCCATCTTTTCCGGGGTGCAGGACGCCATGATCCAGTGGTGGTGGGGACATAACGCGGTCGGCTTCTATCTGACCGCCGGCTTCCTCGGCATCATGTATTACTTCGTGCCCAAGCAGGCCGGGCGTCCGATCTATTCCTACCGACTCTCGGTCATCCACTTCTGGGCGCTGATGTTCGGTTATGTCTGGCTCGGCGCGCACCATCTGCAATACACGGCGCTGCCCGACTGGACCGGCTCGCTCGGCGCCGCCGTGTCGATCGCCATGATCATTCCCTCCTGGGGCGGTGCCGTAAACGGCATGATGACACTCTCGGGCGCCTGGGACCGGCTGCGGACCGACTATGTGCTGCGTTTCCTCATCATCGCGTTGGCCTTCTACGCCATGTCCACCTTCGAGGGGCCGGTGATGGCGCTCAAGACCGTCAACGCGCTCTCGCATTACACCGACTGGACCATCGGCCACGTACACTCGGGCGCGCTGGGCTGGGTCGCGGGCGTCTCCATCGGGGCCATCTATCACCTGATGACACGGCTTTATCACACCGAGATGTTCTCGGAGCGGCTGATCAACTTCCATTTCTGGACCGCGACCATCGGCACCGTCATCTACATCGTCGCCATGTGGGTCTCGGGCATCATGCAGGGTCTGATGTGGCGCGCCTACGACGAGTACGGCACCCTGGCCTACACCTTCGTCGAATCGGTCGACGCCATGCATCCCTACTACGCCATGCGCGCGATCGGCGGTGGCATCTTCCTGCTCGGTGCGGTCGTGATGCTCTTCAATGTGCTCATGACCGTGCGTAAATCCGCCGTCGAGGGCAGCCTGACCAAGGCGCGCGCACTCGCGGTTGCCGCCTGATTCCTGGGAGTAGCGAGATGGCGAATTATCCGAAGACGAAGGTCAAGAGCTTTCAGGAATGGTTGGAAGTCAACATCTGGGGGCTGATCATCGCCACGGGACTGGTCCTGTCGGTGGGCGGCATCGTGGAGATCGTGCCGCTCTTTTTCATGAAGGAGACCTTCGAGCACGCCAAATTCCCCGAGATCGTCTGGGATGGTGCCGGCAAGGAGGTGATCGCCGCGGTCGACGACGCCGGCAAGACGCAATGGAACTGGAAACCCGGCGACGGCGTGCGGCCTTACACCGCCGTCGAGCTGGCGGGGCGGGACATCTTTCAGCGCGAGGGCTGTTATCTCTGTCATTCGCAGATGATCCGACCCTTCCGCGACGAAAAGGAACGCTACGGCCATTATTCGCTGGCCTCGGAGTCGATGTTCGATCACCCCTTCCAATGGGGATCGAAACGAACCGGTCCAGATCTGGCGCGGGTTGGTCAGAAATATTCGGACGAATGGCAGCGTCAGCATCTGCGCGCCCCGCGCTCGCTGGTCCCGGAATCCGTCATGCCGGGCTATCCCTGGCTCGACGAGTCCTATCTGAGCGCGAAAAAGATGCAGCGCCACATGCGCGGCCTGCGCACGGTCGGCGTCCCCTATTCGGACGCCGACATCGCGGCCGCGCCCGCGCTGGTCGAGGGCAAGACCGAGATGGACGCGCTGGTGAGCTATCTTCAGTCGCTTGGCACCATGGTCGCGCTCGATGATTCCAAGGTCTACCGTGAATAGCCTGCTTGAGTATTTCGACACTGACTGGCAGGCGATGACGACCAACGACTGGATCGGCACGATCCTCACCGTCGTCATCTTCCTGCTGATGATCGTGGCTTATTTCCAAGTCTTTCGTCCCAAGAACCGGGATCGTCTCGAAGCGCGCAAGCACATCCCGTTCGACGAGGACGACGACCAAAGCGGAGACAGCGATGGCGGAAAATAACCCCTTTCCCGGCGAAAACAACACCGGGCACATCTGGGACGACAATCTGCGCGAGCTGGAGAATCCGCCGCCGCGCTGGTGGATGATGGGATTCTGGGCCTCGATCCTCTTCGTGGTCGGTTACACGATCCTTTATCCAAGCTGGCCGGTCGGTCAGGAACCGACGCCCGGCATCATGGGCTGGAGTCAGATCAAGGAATACGAAAAAGGTCTGGAGCAGGTGGCGGCCATGCGCGCCCAGTTCGAGGACCGGATCGGCGGTATGACCGCCGATCAGATCATTGCCGATCCGGGCCTGAAGCAATATGCCGTGGCCTCCGCGAAGGTGCTCTTTGGCGACAACTGTTCCGCCTGTCATGGCAGCGGCGGACAGGGGAATCCCGGTTATCCGGTGCTGGCCGACGACGACTGGCTCTATGGCGGCAAAACCGCCAAGATTGCCGAGACCATCACGGGCGGGCGCAAGGGCGTGATGACGGCCCATCGCACCATCCTGACGGAGCCTGAGGTGGAAACGCTGGCGAACTGGGTAGTGCAGATGAGCGAGAGCGCTGGGGCCGGCGGCAGCGAAGAGGGTTGGGCACTGTTCAGGACGAAAGGCTGTACGGCCTGTCATGGTCAGCAGGCGAACGGTCATGTGGTCGATCTGCCAAACGGCGAGTTCGTGACCGTCGGCGCCGCGAACCTGACGGATGGCATCTGGCGCTTCGAGCCGGGCGGTTACGACAGCGCCAAGCATACGATTCTCAACGGCGTCAATCAGACCGGACTCGCGGAGACGCGCAATGCGGTGATGCCCGTATTTGGTGCGCAGGGCAAGTTGAGCGAGCAGGACATCAAAAAGCTGGTGGTCTATGTCCACGAGCTGGGCGGCGGGAAATAGGCGATTCCCCTGTCTCTTCGACGGGTAGGGGTGCGTGACGATATTGAAGTGCCGCGATGCAGAGGCGGATAACCATAAATCCTGATGTCGCTTCTGATAACGCGGCGTTCAAGCCTGCTGGGGGATCCTTTGATCCCCCTTTTTTTATGCTTTAAATCGAAGGCAAATCAGACGCTTATATTTTTGAAAAGACATGGTCAAAGCTTCTTTGTCAAGGTAACCTGTGGGCAGAACCAATGGGCCTGAACCGCGTCTCGCCACTTGCCGCCGATGACCGCGAGACGGGGATCACTGAAACCAACGCCTGTCATGTTAGACAGGGTTCAGCCGTGAAGATGGTCAAGTCGATGAGTCATCCCGATGTACCGCACTCCGCCGTCGACGCACTCTATGAAGAAGCCGATCGCTGGCAGATCAACACCGGCGGTCAGACGATTCATGCCAAGCGGATCGCCGGGCGCTGGCGGACCATCAAATGGCTGACGGCCTCGGTCTGGCTGATTTATCTGCTGGGGCCTTATCTGCGCTGGGAAGGCCGTCAGGCGGTGCTGTTCGATATCCCGAATCGTCAGTATCATATTTTCTCCGCGACCGTCCTGCCGCAGGACTTCTGGATGCTCTCGCTCCTGCTGCTGTTCTTCGCGATCCTGCTGGCCGTCATGACCGCGCTGGTGGGGCGTGTCTGGTGCGGATTCTTCTGCTTCCAGACGGTCTGGACGGATATTTTTACCTGGATCGAGGAAAAGCTGGAAGGACCGCCGCCCGCGCGCCGTAAGCTCGATCAGGCACCGATGAGTCTGGACAAGCTGCGTATCAAGGCCATCAAACACGCACTCTGGATCCTGATCGGCTTCCTGACCGGCTTCAGCTTCGTTGCCTGGTTCACCGACGCCCCGACACTCTGGCGGGCTTTTTTCGTGGGCGAAGCCAGCGGCACGGTCTATGTGACGGTTGCCCTGTTCGCGGCGGGCACCTATATCCTGGCGGGCTTTCTGCGCGAGCAGACCTGCTTCTGGCTTTGTCCCTATGCGCGCATTCAAGGGGTGATGCTGGACCGGACCACCATCGTCCCGACCTACGACGAGCAACGCGGCGAGCCGCGCGGTCGCGTCAAGCGCGGCGAGACCGAGGACCATCGCACCACCGGCGACTGTGTCGATTGCAATCAGTGCGTCGCGGTCTGCCCGACCGGGATCGATATCCGCGAGGGCCAGCAGGAGGGCTGCATCACCTGCGCGCTTTGTCTCGATGCCTGCGATCAGGTGATGGACAAGGTCGGGCGACCGCATGGCCTGATCCGCTACGCCTCGCTCGACGAACTCGAAGGGCGTCCGACCAAGGCATTGTTGATGCGGCCCCGTGTCTGGGTCTATGGCGCCATCCTGTTGCTGGCCCTCGCGGGCATCGTTTACGGCTTTACGGCGCTGGCACCCATCGAACTCAAGGCGCTGCATGAACGCGCCCCGCTGTTCGTCCTCTTGAGCGATGGCTCGATCCAGAACAAATACACGCTGAAGATCCTGAACAAAGTGCCCGAGCCCCTGTCGGTGACGATCAGCGTCTCGGGGCGCGATGACATGACGCTGGTCGGTGCCGAAAAACCCGTCATCGCCGAGCCGGGCGGGGTGACGCCAACGGTGGTCTTTGTCAAGATCCCCAGGCGATCACTCGCCGCGGAACAACAACCGATCGTTTTTCATGCCGAGGCAACACGTTCTTCCGGCGCTCTGATCGAGACCGAACGCGAGAGCGTCTTCGTTGGTCCACGGCAATAAAGGTACAGATAAACATGACCACGCAAGCCAAATTGACGAACACCCCGGCCCTACGTAATCCCTGGATCATCGGCTGGCTCGGGCTGGTGGCCACGGTGCTGATCGTGAATCTCATCATGGTTTATTTCGCGGTCTCCACCAATCCGGGGCTGGTGAATGCCGACTATTACGATCGCGGTCAGGATTACGAACAGACTCTGGTCTCGCGTCAGGCGCGCGATCCCAACTGGACCCTGCGGGCCGATATCCCGAAGCCACTGCGAGTTGACGAGGCGGACATGATGCGGGTCGTTCTGGTCGACAAAGCCGGCCAACCGGTCGAGGCCGACGCGGTCACTTTCCATGCCTATCGCCCCTCGGACGCCGCGCGCGACTTCTCCCTGCCGATGACGCGCGAGGACCGGGGGCGCTATGCCGTCAAGGCCGCCTTCCCGCTGATCGGCGTCTGGGACACCCTGATCGCGGTGCAATCCGGCGCGGATGAGTACAGCATCGGCGAGCGGGTGACCGTGGACGGCAATTGACCGATCCGGGTGGCCATGACTGACCGGACGAAATTGTCCATGCCACCCACCTGACTCCGTCGGAGATCAAGCGCGAGTTGGCGATTCTTCTCTTCGAGCAAGACCGTCTGACGCTGGCGCGGGCCGCTGCGCTGGCGGACATGCCCTGGCTGACCTTTCAGCACCTGTTGGCCAGTCGAGGCATTTCGCCTCACTACGATGTCGCCGAGTTCGAGCAGGATCTGATCGCATTGCAGCAAACGGAAATGCCCTGAGAGGGTGGTCAGCAACACCTCGCCGATCATCACGCTGCTATAACAGCAGATTCGTAAACGGCTGGGTATTTTTCCAGCGGTAAGCGTGAAAATCTCGGCGATCCGTGCTGAGAATACGCCCGTGATTCAAGGCTTCAGCGAGTAGAACCAGAGAGGCGTCGGCCAAGTCCATTGGTAAATCGGCATAGGCATTCATGAGTTTATCCAGGCGTTCGGCATGAGACAGGTGGAGGTCGAAAACCGTGAAAACGCCTTGCCGATAGAGCTCGATAAATTTAAGTTGCGCGATCGTCCCTCGGCGCTGGAGAAGTAAATGACAAACCTCCGTCATGACCGGCCACGTGGAGATCAAGGGCTCTTGTAGCGCCGCGAAGGTTCGCAAGGCCAAGGTGTGGTGGTCGTCGCGTGGATTCCCCAACGCAACCCAAAAGCCTGTGTCGGCGATGATCACCGTTTGTTCGACCAATCGAGTCTGTTTTTATAGGTCGCGGAAAAATCGGGCTCCGCCTCGAAACTGCCGATAAAACCGATCTCTTTCGCCTTGTTTAACGCCTCCTGGCCGATCAGGACATGTGACGGCGACATGCTTTCATGCACGAGCGGCGACACGATCACCTCGACTTCCTGACCGGCAAACTCGACTGCGGGAAGATGCAACATACCATCGGCGGCAATACGGGTTGTCAGATGCAGGCTTTTCATCGGTTTTCGACCTTGTATTGACAAAACGTCAGGATTTTCCGTGTGTCGCTCGCCTCCCAAAGGAACAGCGCGGCGTAGAGAAAAGGCAATACCTTGTCTCTACCCACCAGCCAGCGCCAGCAGTTCCCCGGCATCGACATCGGTGTCTGCTGGGGTTCGTTCCTCATCCCAGCGACGGCCCTGAACTTCGTCGGTTGGGTTGGCGCGGCATGATCGACGAACTCTCTGAATGCAACAGCGTACACTAGTACAGCATTGACCGCCGCTGGATTGCGATTTTTTAACCGAATAAAAGACATGAAAATGATCAAGTTCGATCTGCCCATCGATGGCGTGAAAGTGAAGAACATCGAGGAATTGCGCGAGCATTTCACCATTGAGATTCTGGATCATTTTCGCAGCGGTTTGCTGGGCAAGTGGCTGGCTTCGCGCCGGTTGCAGGATGAGTTGGCGGCGGTGCAGGCGCTGGATAAACTGGATGATCATGCATTGCTCAAGGGGTTGTGCGGGGTGTTTGGCGTGGAGGCCGATGATCTGGTAATTGCCGAGATATTGAAAGAACCTGCCACCGCATCGAGCGGAAATCTATTGATGAAGATCAAGCCGGCGTCGTGAAGACAAGAAGGTCTACAAAATGACCCTGGCCGAACCAGCCGCTGTCTGCTTTCACTGCGGCCTGCCGGTCACGCCAGCGACGCAGGTGATGGCGCCTATGATCGCCGGACAGGCGCGCGCCTTCTGCTGCACGGGCTGCCGGGCGGTGTGCGAGGCGATCCATGCCGCCGGTCTTGAGGGGTTTTACCGGCGCACCCCGGCGGGAGACGTGTTCGGCCCGCCGCCGGATCCGCCGAAAAATCTCGCACTCTATGACCTGGACGCCGTTCAGGAAGAGTTCACCGATGTCGCCTCGAAGGCCCGCGAGATCAATCTGCTGGTCGAGGGCATCCACTGCGCGGCCTGTGTCTGGCTGATCGAGAAGGGGCTTGAAACCCTGCTCGGCGTGGAGGATGCGCGGGTCAATCTCACCGGGCGGCGGCTGCGCGTGCGCTGGGACAACGGGCGTCTGCAACTCTCGCGCATTCTCCAGCGGCTGGCCGACATCGGTTACGCCGCCGCCCCCTTCGATCCCGACTCCGCCGATGGCGCGTTGAGCCGCGAGAACCGCAGCCTGCTGTTTCGCCTGGCCTGGGCCGGGTTTGCGATGATGAATCTGCTGTGGATCTCCATCGCGCTCTACAGCGGCGCCGACCGGGGCGAATTCCGCGAACTCTTCCACTGGATCGGCTTTCTGCTGGCCACGCCGACCATCCTCTACTCCGGCGCGCCCTTTTACCGAGGCGCCTGGTCGGGTCTGCGCGGCGGTCATCTGAGCATGGATCTGCCGATCGCCATCGGCGTGACCGTCACCTATCTGTATTCGCTCGCCGTCACCCTGGGGGAAACCTTTGGCGGATCGGCGACTGGCGCGGTCTACTGGGACACGGTCGTCAATTTTCTCTTCGTCATCCTGGTCGGTCGCTATCTGGAGGCGATTTCGCGGCGGCGCGCGGTCGCCGCGACCCAGCGTCTGCTCGATCTCCAGCCCAAGGTCGCGACTCGTCTCCGGGAGGGCGAGGAGGCCGTGGTTCCGGTGCGTTCGCTCCAGATCGGCGAAACCGTGCTGGTGCGTCCCGGCGAGCGCATCCCGGTCGATGGCGAGGTGATCGCCGGCCAGGGCAGCGTGGACGAGTCGATGCTGACCGGCGAATCGCGCCCGGTCTCCAAGATCCAGGGCGAACGGGTGTCGGCGGGAACCATCAACGGGGCTGGAGTTCTGACCGTGCGGATCACCGGTCTGCTGCGCGAAACCGCGCTCGGGCGCATCATCCGGCTGGTCGAAGAGGCCCAGGCCAGCCGCGCGCCTATCCAGCGTCTGGCCGATCGTATCGTGCCCTGGTTCGTGGCGGCGACCCTCGGGCTCGCGGCACTGACCTTTATCCTTTGGATGGGCACGGATATTGAGTTTGCGCTCATGGCCGCGACCGCCGTGCTCATCATCACCTGTCCCTGTGCCTTCGGCATGGCGACCCCGATGGCGATTGCCGTGGCCTCCGGGCGCGGCGCCGAACGCGGCATCCTCGTCAAGAATGGCGCGGTGCTCGAACGGCTGTCCTCGATCCGGCATTTCGTGTTCGACAAAACCGGCACCCTGACCGAAGGCCGGCCGGTGGTGGTGGGCGCCTCGCTGCTTGTCGTTCCGACGACGCAGCCCGTCGCGGCCTGGCGCGAACTGGAGTGGGGCGGGGAAACCGTTCCGACCCTCACCGACGACGAGCATCGGTTGCTGCGCCAACTCGGCGCGCTGGAGCGACTGTCCGAGCATCCGGCGGCACTCGCCATTCTGGAACTCTGCGCGCGTGCCGACATCGGTCTTGCCGGCGTGGCGGTGGATGCGGTAGAGGTCGCGCCTGGACTTGGGATTGGCGGACGGGTCGAGGGGGCGCGGGTCGCGATCGGCAGCCGAGACTGGCTGATGCGCAACGGCATCGTCATGGCGCCGGCGGAGCGCGAGGAACGCGCGGCGAGGGACGATGAAGCGGGCCAAATCCATTGCGCCGTCGACGGCCGCGAGGTGCTCCGGCTGCGCATTCAGGACCGGCTGCGACCGGGTGCCGCGTCCCTCGTCGGACGCTTGCGCGGGCAGGGCATCCGCGTGACCCTGCTGACCGGCGATCGCCGCGCGGTCGCGGAGCGCATCGCCGCCCAGCTTGGCGATATCGATCTGATCGCCGAGGTGCTGCCCGAGGATAAGGATCGCGTGATTGCGGATTTTCAGTGCCAGGGCCAGCGGGTCGCGATGGTCGGCGATGGCGTCAACGACGCCCCGGCGCTGGTGCGCGCCGATGTCGGCATCGCCATGGGCAGCGGCACCGATGTCTCCATCGCGAGCGCCGACATCGTGCTGATGTCGAGCGAGCTGGAACGGGTCGCCGAGGCGGCGGAACTCTCCCGGCGCACGCTCCGGGCCATCCGCCAGAACATCGGCATCTCTATCCTTTACAATCTCGTCATGGTGCCGCTCGCCATGGCCGGGTTCGTCACGCCACTCATCGCGGCCGTCTCGATGCCGGTCAGTTCGCTGGCGGTGATCGCGAATTCGGCGCGGATTCGTGCATTCCAAAAAACCGCTTGAGCGATCGGGAAATCGCTCAAGCGGTTTTTGGCATCGGTTTGGGAGGATGTTGTGTTTCCCTCAGAGATAGGTTGAAGCAATGGACGTGATCTATGGTTTGATACCTGGCATGTTGATTCTGGGGATCGCCGCCGTCGCCGTCCTGTTCTGGGCCGCCCGGAGCGGGCAGTTCGATGATCTCGATGGCGACGGGCAGCGGATCCTGATGGACGAGGATGAACTCGATCAGCCTCGCCGCCCGGATACCGAGCACGACCATCGTGCGGAAAAGGACGATTGAGTCAACGTTTGTGCCAATAGGACTTCTTCGGTTATGAAAAATGTAGTGCTTTTATCGTCGTCGTATTCCGGCTCAACACTCTTAAGTATGCTGGTGTGTTCACATCCGAATGTGATCGGGTTCGGCGATACTTACAATTATCAGTTCGTCGACCTTGACGATACGCGCTGTACCTGTGGCGCGAGTCCATCCTATACGTGTCCGATACGGCTTGAAATCGAAAACCGGATGCGGACTTCAGGGGCAGACTTTGAATGGCTGACATCCAATCCAACGCCTATTTTCGATTTTCTGCGCACCAATAGAAACGCCATCAGTCTCTCCAGAAAGGCGGCGTGGGTTCCTCTCTTTCGGTCGCTACCCGATTCGGCGAGATTGCGGGTACTCTCCGATTATTATCGTGAAAATAAAATTTTCATGGCTGCGTTAGCGAAAATCGGTGATTACAGCCATTACTTCGACGGTTGTAAAACCCTTTTAAGATTAGAACTCTTGCGCACGATATTCCCGGAGACCAAGGTTGTTCACCTGATTAAAAACCCCAATGCGTATCTTCATTCGTTCCTCAAGCGAAAACAGCGTCACGATCATGGCATCGTCAACGGTTGGTTCCGATACAACGCGAGCGCCCACGAATATCGAGAGATTCTGGGTCCGGAAAACTATCTGCTGGTCACCTTTGAGGAGCTGACGAAAAAGCCGGAGCAAGTGCTTCAGGAAATTGATCGATTCATGGGCGTGCCGGAACGAGAAGGATCCGTCGAACAATGGATGGACATGGGAAAAATCCATGTGATTGGCAGCGAAACCAAGAACTTTTTCAGACAGGTCGACGAGAAAGCGCCGAAGTGGAAAACGGATCTCAACGCCGGGCAACTCGCTTACATCAAAAAACGTGTCGCCGAAACAAGCTGGTTGCATCCCGTCTTCCCCGACATGAGTTCGATCCACCCGCATTGATCGCGGCGACGGTTGACCGGCCATTGCGTGGCATCACCCATTGCGCTGGTTCAATCCCCATTGAACATGCTCCCGCACGAGCGGATTCGGGTGGTTGACCTGTAAGCGAAGCGCGTTTTTCGCCTCGGGAGCGTTCGGCGTGTTACCGAGCGCGACGGCCAGGTTACGCAGCCATTGCGCATGGCCGATCCGCCGCATCGCCGAGCCCTCGGTGCGTCGCAGAAAGGTCGCCTCATCCCAGGCGAAGAGCTCGATCAGGGTCGCGGTATCCAGGCCGTGACGAGGACGAAAATCCGTCTCGGCCGTGGGCGTCGCAAAGCGATTCCAGGGACAGACGAGCTGACAGTCGTCGCAGCCATAGATCCGGTTGCCGATCAGTGGGCGCAGCGTCTCCGGGATGCTGCCGCGATGTTCGATGGTCAGGTAGGAAATGCAGCGTCGCGCGTCCAGTTGGTAAGGGGCGACGATGGCCCGCGTCGGGCAGATGTCCAGACAGGCATGACAACGGCCGCAATGATTCTGGATTGGCGCATCGCTGGGGAGCGGCAGGTCGGTGTAGATCTCGCCGATAAAAAACCAGGATCCGGCGCGCGGATGGATCAGGTTGGTGTGTTTCCCGATCCAGCCCAGCCCGGCCTTTGCGGCCAATGGCTTTTCCAGCACGGGCGCCGAATCGACGAACGCCCGATAACCGAAGGGTCCGACGTCCGTCTGGATCCGCTCCGCGAGGCGTTGCAACCGTTGTCTCAGAACCTTGTGATAATCTCGCCCCAGCGCATAGCGGGAAATCAAGGCGCGCGCCGGATCGCCCAGCGCCTGCCGCGGGGCTTCGGGCGACTCGGCCAGATAATCCATCCGCGCCGAAATGACGCTTAAGGTGCCTGGCACCAGCTCCGCCGGGCGCGAGCGCCGGACGCCGTGTCGTCTCATATACTCCATGTCGCCCTGATATCCGGCAGCGAGCCAGGCGAGCAGATGCGACTCGGCTTGTTCAAGATGGGTGTCGGTGATGCCGACCTGCTGGAATCCCAGTTGCCGGCCCCAGCTTTTGATGCGAGTTGCCAGTGTCCGAGCCGAAGCGATCGGTTCGGCAAGGTGGCGGGGAGACAGCGGGGCCTGGGGGGTGGGCAATTTCACGTTTGCTCCGGCGTTTGACCGCGACCTGCATCAGGCCGCCTGATTGACATGCGAGAGCCCAAATCGGAGTGCTTGATCGAATGATACGCTTGATGCCAGACAGGAATCGCCTTCCTCATGCGCTCTATCGCACCGAGCAGATACGTCACCTGGAGCGTATCGCGATCGAGGAATATGGCATCGCCGGACTCGAATTGATGAACCGCGCCGGGGCCGTCGCCTATCGGATGCTCCGCGCCCGCTGGCCGCAGGCGCGGCGGCTGACCGTCCTGGCGGGTGTCGGCAACAATGGCGGCGACGGTTTTGTCGTCGCCCGGCTGGCGCTCGCCGATGGCCTATCGGTGCGTGTGCTGCAACTGGGCGAGACGGAGCGTCTGCGCGGGGAGGCCGCCGAGAGTTGTGCGGCGTATCGTGCCGCAGGTGGCATTCCTGAAGCGTATCGGGGATGTCCGCGCGATGCCGATCTGATCGTCGACGCCTTGCTCGGGACTGGCCTGGAACGCCCGGTCGAGGGCCTCTGGGCGGAGGCCATCCAGGCCATCAACGACCAACGAGCGCCCGTGCTCGCACTCGATCTCCCCTCGGGGTTGCAGGCCGATACCGGCCGTGCGCTGGGCGTGGCGGTGCGCGCCTCGGCGACGGTCAGCTTCATCGGTCTCAAGCCGGGGCTGTTTCTCGGGGATGGGCCGGACTGTCGCGGCGACCTGCGTTTCAGCGCGCTCGACATCCCGGCCGCGGTCTATGCGCGCGAGATCCTCTCGCTACGTCGCATCGATTGGGACCAGCAGAGGCGGTCGCTCGGACCTCGTCCGCGCACGGCCCATAAGGGCGACTGCGGGCATGTGCTGATCGTTGGCGGCGCCCCCGGCATGTCGGGCGCCGCGCGTCTAGCGGGCGAGGCGGCGCTGCGCGCCGGGGCCGGACTGGTCACGGTCGCCACGCATCCCGATCACGCGGCCTGGCTCAACCTGAACCGTCCGGAGCTGATGGTGAGCGCAGTGACTGGACCGGAAACGCTGGAACCCTTGATCGCGCGGGCGGATGTCGTCGCGATCGGGCCTGGATTGGGCCGCGCGGACTGGGGCAGGCGGCTGTGGCAAAGCGTGCAAGACAGCGCGAAACCGCTGGTGGTCGATGCCGATGCGCTCAATCTGCTCGCCGAGACGCCGGCGAGGGGATCGGATTGGGTGTTGACGCCGCACCCCGGCGAGGCCGCGCGGCTGCTCGGGGTCTGCGTGTCGGAGGTGGAGCAGGATCGTCCGCGCGCCGCCCACGAACTTCAGCGGCGCTTTGGCGGCGTGGTGGTGCTCAAAGGCGCCGGTACCCTGATTCAGGGCGATGCGCCGCGTCCGCCGGCGGTCTGTAGCGACGGCAATCCCGGGATGGCGACGGCGGGTTCGGGCGATGTGTTGACCGGCGTGATCGCGGCCCTGCGCGGCCAAGGGTTGGACGCGGAGGATGCCGCCCGCGCCGGGGTCTGTCTGCATGCGGCGGCGGGGGATCGCGCGGCCTTGCAGGGCGAGCGTGGACTGATCGCCGGCGACATCGTCGATTCTTTACGGGCGGTCGGCAATGGCATCGAGGAGGCTTGATGGAGATTCGCTTAAAGGATCCGGAGGCCCAGCTTGCCTTTGGCGCGCGTCTCGCCGCTTTACTGCCACCGGCCTGCGTGATCTATCTGGAAGGCGATCTTGGCACCGGCAAGACGACCCTGACGCGAGGCATCCTCCGGGGGCTCGGTCAGCGCGGTGCCGTGCGCAGTCCGACCTATACCCTGATCGAGCCGTATCAGGTGTCGAGCGGTCCGGTCTATCACCTGGATCTCTATCGTTTGGCGGATCCGGAGGAGTTGGAATACCTCGGACTGCGGGATCTCATGGGCGAGAACGCACTCTGGGTGATCGAATGGCCGGATCGCGGTGTCGGGATGTTGCCGGCGGCCGATCTGCGGATCATGATCGAGTCTCTCGCCGAGGGACGCCGCCTGACGCTGTCGGGCGGGACCGCAGAAGGTCGCGCGATCGTCTCCGCGCTGATCGATGCGGAGAATGCCGGCGCGTGACAGAGGTTGCACATTGGCGACAAACCCTGAAAACGAGTTGAGAAAAGGCTCCTAATCGTCGGATTCATCTTGGAAAGATATCCGCGCAACTGCTATCTTAATAAGACGGCGTCCGGGATGACCCGCCTTGTCGGGGCATCGGCCCGGCCTCGCCCGAACCAGCAAGCGTCGTCGCTGACGCGGTTTCTTGAGATTGCACCGAGACGGCACCGTGAACAGGCTCATCGTCCTTCTTCTGCTACTGATCTCCTTGCCCGTCGCCGGTGATCCGGCGTCGGTCGAGTGCACGGGCGTCTCGACCGAGGCGGGGAAGACACGTCTGATTCTTGCGACGACGACCTCGGTTTCCCATCAGGTCTTTACCTTGGATGGCCCGGATCGGGTGGTGATCGATATCGCGGACGCTCATCTGGTCGGCAAGCTGCCCGAGGCCACGACCCAGGATCCGACCCTGATCGGTCTGCGTAACGGCGTGCGCAATCAGGCGGATCTGCGCATCGTCCTCGATCTCAAGCATCCGGTTCGGATCAAGAGCTTTTCAACGCCATCCGCGGATGGCAATGGACAGCGGCTGTTTGTCGACCTGATCCCGAAGGGGAACGCCAACTCAAGCGATGACCTGCACCGAACGACCGCTTCAACCGCAACGGCAACTTCTCCGACGGCGCCCAGGACGGGTGTCTTGCGGACCGCCGTCATTGCGATCGATGCGGGACATGGCGGAGCGGATCCGGGCGCGCTCGGACCCGCGGGCACCCGCGAGAAGGATGTCACCCTGGCGATTGCCCGCAAGCTCGCCAGCCTGGTCGATAAAGAGCCGGGGATGCGTGCCCTGATGATCCGCGATGGCGACGATTTTATCGGTCTGCGTCAACGCATCCAGAAGGCGCGGGAGCACAAGGCGGACGTTTTCATCTCGATTCATGCCGATGCCTTTAACAATACCGATGCGCATGGTTCTTCCGTCTACACCCTGTCGAATGTCGGCGCGAGCAGTGAGGCGGCGATGTGGCTGGCCGACCGGGAGAACAGCGCGGACCTGGTCGGCGGTGTCGACATCTCGGCCAGCGACGATCTACTCGCGACCGTGCTCCTGGACATGACTCAGAATGCCACCATCGAGCACAGCACCGAGGTGGCCAGCGCGGTGCTTTCCTATCTGGGAGCGGTCGGCGACATGCACCGGAAAGACGTCCAGCGGGCCGGTTTCGTGGTGCTGAAATCACCGGATATCCCGTCGTTGCTGGTCGAAACCGCGTTTATTTCAAACGCGGACGAGGAAAAGCGATTAAAGAGCAATGCTCATCAGCAGCGGCTCGCCCAAGCCATTCACGCGGGCGTCAAGGCATATCTCAAAAAATACCCGCCACGGGGACTCCAGACCGTGGCCTCGGTCGCACCCACAACGGCGGGTTCGACGCGCTCGGCCAGTACCAAGGTACCCTTGATTCAGGCCTCGGCGAGCAGTCGCCCCACCGAGACGCGCGGGTATGTCGTCAACTCGGGAGATACCCTGTCCGGGATCGCCAAGCGCCTTCGGGTCAGTCTGTCCTCGCTGAGGGCGGAAAATGGACTTGAGGAAGGCGATATGATTCACGCCGGTCAGGTTCTCGCGATTCCCAAGGATTCCTGAGCGAACGTGCCGCGCACCGCCGGGCCTGTTTTCAGCGGTTTCATGTTCAGTCCGATCCGTCTCCTCTCCAGTCATCTCGTCAACCAGATCGCCGCCGGCGAGGTCGTCGAGCGTCCCGCCTCCGTGGTCAAGGAGTTGATCGAGAACAGTCTGGACGCGGGCTGCGGACGCATCGACATCGAGGTGGAACAGGGCGGGGTCAAGCGTCTGCGGGTGCGCGACGATGGTCGCGGCATCCCGCGCGATCAGCTCGCCCTGGCGCTCGCGCGGCACGCGACCAGCAAGGTTGCGGATCTGGCGGATCTCGAAGCGGTCGCCACGCTCGGTTTTCGGGGCGAGGCGCTGCCCAGCATCGCCTCGGTGAGTCGTCTGACTCTGACCTCGCGGGCCGCGCTTTCCGAGGCTGCGGCGGATGACGATGGCCGCGCCTGGGAGGTCACGGTCGGTGCCGACGGACAGGTTGAGGATCCGCGTCCCGCCGCCCATCCGGTGGGGACGAGCGTCGATCTCCGCGACCTCTTTTTCAATACGCCCGCGCGCCGCAAATTTCTGCGCAGCGACAAGACCGAGTTCGGTCATCTGGAACAGGTCGTTCGCCGCATTGCCCTGGCGCGACCCGACATCGGATTCCAGTTACGCCATAACGGGCGTTCGGTGCTGGACCTCGCGGCGGCCAACGGGAATGCGGCGGGCGTCCTGAATCGCCTGGACCGACTCTTGGGCAACGGCTTTTCCGCCCAGTCGCTGGCGCTCGACGAATCGGCGGTGGATCTGCGGCTGCATGGCTGGGTCATGCGTCCGGCCTTTTCGCGCAGTCAGGCCGATCAGCAGTTTTTCTATGTCAACGGGCGCATGGTCCGCGACAAACTGGTCACGCATGCCGTGCGTCAGGCATTCAGCGACGTGCTGCACCATGGCCGCCATCCGGCCTACGTGCTCTTTCTGGAGATCCCGCCGCGGCTGGTCGATGTCAACGTCCATCCGGCCAAGCACGAGGTGCGCTTTCGCGAAGGCCGGCAGGTGCATGACTTCCTGTTTCGGTCGCTGCAACGTCGTCTGTCTCAAGGAACCCTGGGCGCGTCGCCGGCCTCCGCCGGTACCTTCGGCGGGTTGTCAGCGCCCGCGGGGGAGGGCGAGCGGACTGAAGCGGATGTCCGCGTGGCCTCCCGGCCATCGCGCCCGTCGACGCTGTCGCTCGGCATTGGCGATACGCGCGGGCGCTATCGGGCCGATCAAGCCTTTCAGCGACCGCTGTCCGACGCCGGCTTGCCCAACACCGCAACGCCTGTCCCACATGGCGACCCCGAGATCCCGCCGCTCGGCTATGCGCTGGCGCAGCTCAACGGTGTCTATCTGCTCGCGCAGTCATCCGACGGCCTCATCGTCGTGGATATTCATGCCGCGCACGAACGCATCGGTTACGAGCGGCTCAAGACCGCCTGGAAGGATGGACGACTGGTCCGTCAGCCACTGCTGCTGCCACTGACCGTCCAGGTCAGTCCACGCGAGGCCGACTTGCTGGAGACTCAGTCGCGCACGCTCGACCGTCTCGGTCTGACGATCGAGCGGCTCGGCGTGGACAGCCTGGTGGTGCGGGAAGTGCCGGCCCTGTTGCGGCAGGCGGACATGGAGCGCCTGGTGCGCGATCTACTCGCGGATCTGGCCGAGCACGGTCGCAGCGGGCGGGTCGACGAGGCGATCGACGCCGTGCTGGCGACCATGGCCTGTCATGGCGCCGTGCGGGCCAATCGTCGCCTGACCCTGGACGAAATGAATGCGTTGCTGCGCGAGATGGAAGCGGTCGAGCGGATCGATCAGTGCAACCACGGTCGTCCGACCTGGGTCCGGGTCAGTCACGACGAGTTGGATCGGCTGTTTTCGCGCGGACGCTGACCGGTATCGCCGCTGCATAGCCGTGTCTGCTCGGATGGACAAACGCTCCGCGCGATAGAGTGACCGTTGAAATGCGCGCGAGTTTGGGGGTTTGTCCGCTCTCAGCGGACCGCCATGATCAACACGATAACAAACAGAACCACGGCGCCAAGCGGCAGGATAACCGCCTGCCAGTCGCCTTTCTGAGCCTTGGGGCCATTCTCCTGCCAGTGCTTGTAGACGGGCCAGAGGTAGAAAAGCATCAGCACCAGCAGCGCGGCGGCGGCGATCTTCAGGAACAATTCCATGCTGTCCTCCAGGGTGAAATAAAAACCCCGGCGCGGGGCCGGGGTTTTTGGTCATGCGTCAGCGGTCGTTCAATCGTCGCCGCCCATGATTCCGAGAATCTGCAACAGGCTGATAAAGATGTTGAAGATGCTCAGGTAGATGCCATAGGTCGCCATGATGTAGTTGGTTTCCTCGCCCCGCGCGATCCGGCCCGTGTCGAACAGGATGAAGCCGCTCATCAGCAGAATGATGGCGGAGGAGATGGCCAGCGACAGCGCGGGCATCTGCAGGAAGAGGTTAGCGATGATCGCGATCATCACCACCATCATGCCAGCGAAGATGAAGCCGCCCATGAAGCTGAAATCGCGCTTGCTGGTCAGGGCATAACCGGACAGACCCAGGAAGATGGTGGCGGTGCCGCCGAAGGCGAGACCGACGGTTTGCGGTCCATTCGGCAGGGCCAGATACTGGGTCAGGATGGCGCCGAGTCCAAAGCCGAGCAGGCCGGTGACCAGGAAAATCACCCCGATGCCCGACGCGGAATTCGCGGTTCTGGGCAGCACGAAAATCCCGAGCACCATCGAGACGATCACGGACGCCAGATAGGTCCATGCCGGCATGGCCAGCGCAATGGACAGCATGGCGGTCAGCGCGCTGAATCCCAGCGTTGCGGACAGCAGCAGATAGGTGTTCTTGAGGACTTTGTTGGCCGAGATCGCCCCTTGGGCGTCACGGACGACTGAAATACCTGGATTAGCCATGTGGTTCATTCCTCGCTTGAGCAAATAACGATTGGGTGGTGACCGAGTATGAGACCCGTCGATACGGGTGCGGTTCCGAAAGCATACCTGATGATTCAGCCGGCGCAAGACATCATCGATGTTGGGCAAAGGCTCGGCGTGCGGTATGATGCAATGCTTAAACTATGGGCGATTTGGATGGAGCCAAGGGTTTCCCTTGAGTTTTCGCAATGCCCGGAGAGGTGGCTGAGCGGTCGAAAGCGGCGGTCTTGAAAACCGTTGACTCGCAAGGGTCCGGGGGTTCGAATCCCTCTCTCTCCGCCAAATACAAAAAACAATTTCACTTCAATCGCTTGAGTAGATAAGCTTTAAGCGCCAGAGAATAATCACTCATCACTGCGACAGAGATCCTCGCGCCATTACGCCCGGGATCGTCCTCTGTTGCCTTTGTCGCCTCTGTCAAATCGATCCCCGCCCGAAGCTTGCGTGTCGAAAGCGCGTCCATTCGAGATCGCTGTGTCGTCATCGATCAACATCATTATCGTCGAAGACGATCCGCTCCTGGCCAACGTCATGCGGCGCTGTCTGGAAGCCGATGGATACCAGGTCGCCGTCGCCACCTGCGGGACCGAATTGCGTCTCCAGTATCGCTCGCATGGCGCCGAGCTGGTGCTGCTCGATCTCAATCTGGGCGCCGAGGACGGAATGGATCTCGCCCGCGAACTGGCCGCGACGACGACGGTGGGGCTGATCATCGTCAGCGGACGCGCCGATCTGCGGGATCGCGTCGAGGGACTCGACGCGGGCGCCGACGACTATCTCATCAAGCCCGTGGCGCTCGCCGAGCTGCGCGCGCGCGTCCGGGCGGTGCTGCGCCGCCACGGTCAGGCCCTGGAATCCGATGGCCGGTTGCGGGCCGGGTCGGCGACGCTGGACTTGCGGACACGCCGGCTCTGCCACGAGGGCGGCGAAGACGTCTTTCTGACGGAAACCGAGACCCTCATCCTGGCCGAGTTGATCCGCCATCAGGAGCGCTCGATCAGCCGCGCGAGTCTTCGGCGGGGAACCGATTGGAGCCCCCACGATCGTTCGGTCGATGTCCATATCGGGCGCATCCGGCGCAAGTTGCGGGAGGCGAACCTTCAGGAACTGACGATTCTGCCGATGCGCGGTCACGGGTACCGGCTGACCGTCGAGCCATCACCCGCGATCCCGTGACGTTTTCCAGGACGCGTAACCGTTTTAGCCCCTGCTGGGAACGAGGGCGTCCCGCCCTCGTTTCAGCCTGACGTGGAGGGCGGGACGCCCTCGCTCCAAGGAAAGGGCTAAACGCATACCGGCGCGCAGGCGCGCATCCGGAACGGATTTCACGCTTTCAAGACCCTTTACAAACCTTTACTTGCCTTTGTCGCTATCCGGCAGATGTAATATGGATCGAGAAGCCTGACCATCCGCCGGTCGGTGTCATTGTGTTCGCGTTTTATGCGGGGCTTGATGCGCACCGACCGCGCCGGCGCCCCCATCCTGTTCGATCTTTTCGCCGCCCCTTTTTTGGAGATCGGTCTACATGCATATTCTGTATCTCGATGACGAACCTCGCATGGAGTCCACGTTGCGACGTTTGGTGCAGCGTCAGGGACATCGCTTCGAGTTCTGCACATCGATCAAGGCGTGCAAGACCGCCGTGGCCGCCAAGGTGCCGGATCTCTTGCTGCTCGATCTCGGATTGGGGCAGGAGAGCGGTCTCGATGTGATCGAGTGGCTGGCCGATGAACAGATCGCTTTGCCGGTCGTGTTCCTGTCGGGATACGGCGACGATCTGCTCGACACCGCGCAGCGGATCGCGAAGGCGCGCGGCGTTGAAATCCGTGGCCTGGTCTCCAAGGCGCTGCTGGCGAGCGATCTGCTGCCGCTGCTCGATCCGCCGCCCGTGCTTCCGCCCGCCGCCCAGCCTCCCGAGCGCCAGCCCGGCCCGGCCGACGCCTCGCTCATCCGGCTGGATGCCGCCATGCTGGCCGAGCGCATCGCGGCCGGCGGCGTGGAGCCGGCCTTTCAACCCATCGTTTCCTTGGTGGATGGGAGTCCGTGCGGCGTTGAGGTGCTGGCGCGGTTGCGCCTGGCGGACGGTTCCCTGATGAACGCCGCCGACTTCATCCCGCTGGCCGAGGCAACCGGTTTGATTACGCCGATGACGAAGGCGCTCTTGCGTCGGGTCATCGCCCTCAAGGAGCGGCTGCGGCCGCTGGAGCTCAACTTTCTCGCGGTGAATCTGTCGCGCGTCGCCCTTGAACGGGGTGAGGTCAGCGACCTGTTGCAACCGCTCGTGACCGGACTCAAGGACTGCTGTCGCGTCACCGTGGAGGTGGCTGAAACCACGGTCTGTCACGACCGGCGCTTGTTACAGACCGCCGCCGCCCAGATTCAACTGCTGGGCGCGTCGCTGGCGATCGACGATTTTGGCACCGGTTACGCCTCCCTGCGCGACCTCGCGGAGTTTCCCGTCAATACCCTGAAAATCGATATCAGCTTCGTCTCGGAGATGTTCGTCTCCATGAAGGCCATGACCGTCCTGCTGGCGATCATTGGGCTCGGTCAGCGTCTCGGCCTGAAGATGATCGCCGAGGGCGTCGAGACCGAGGCCCAGCGCGACCTGCTGTTCAGCGCCGGGCTGGAATTCGCCCAAGGGTATCTGTTCGGCCGACCCGGCGAGCTAGCGGCGATCGAGCGGCTGGTCGCGGCGTCGCGCTTGAGCGCCAGCGCCTTCGACGCCTTCGACGTCTGCGATCTTCAGGCTTGAGCGATAAGGCGATTTCCAGGAAAGCGCCGATCCAGAGGGTATCCCTTCGTGGAGAGCATGAAGCCGTTCGCCGCCTCCTGCAGCCGTTCGTGGCGATCCTGAGCGGCGCCGCAGGGTCGCACGATGAACGGCGTCAGCGCCGAGCCTGAGGATTCCCCGTTCGTCCCCTTCGACAAGCCCGGACAGGGTTTACGTTTTTTCACGGAGGATCTTGATGACTACCCCCCATCCTGGACCCGAGGTCTCGGCCAGCGCCGCGCGTCGCGCACTCTTCACGGCTCTGCTCGCGGGCGCGGCGGTGGCCGCGAATGCCTTTCCGCTCTCGCTGTTTTTCGGGGTCGAACTGCTGTTTGGCTCCGTGGCCGCGCTGCTGGCGCTGGTCTGGCTCGGGTTTGGCCCCGCCCTGCTGGTCGCCGCCGCGGGCGGGGCTTACACCCTGTTGCTGTGGGGTCATCCCTATGCGCTGATCATCTTCGTCGCCGAAATCGTGGTCATCGGCGGGCTGCGCGCGCTGGCCCGGCGGCGCGGCCGACCAGCGCTGCCGCTGGCCGTCGCCAGCGTGGCGTTCTGGCTACTTGTCGGCGTACCGCTGGTGCTGTGGTTCTATCGTCTCGGACTCGGCTTGAACGGGTCGCAAACCCTGCTGATTGCACTGAAACAACCGCTCAACGGCATTTTCAACGCGGCCCTGGCGAGCTTGATCCTGCTGCTGGTCGTGCTGGTCCGCCAACCGCGCAGCGGGGTGCCGATCGTCGATTTCCACTTCGCCACCCTGCTGGCAGGCATCCTACTGCCGGGGCTCCTGATCGCCTTCGCCGACAACCGGCTGTTTACCGCCGAGCTGGAGACGCGGCTCGGCCAGCGGCTTCATCTCTTTGCCCACCTGGTGGCACGCGAACTCGACGCGATGCCGCCCGCCGAGTTCGCCACCGCTCCGACATCCCCCGCGCTGAATGCCTTACGTCGGCTGTTCGGCGCGGATCTGCTGGGGTATGAAGAGCCGCAAGTCCGCCTGGCGCCAGCCAGCGACGTCACGCCAACCGATGGCGTGGCGCGTCTGCACCTGCCCGACCATCTGACGGGACAGGGTTCGCGCATGAAACGCTATCGCGAGGCGCATTACGAACTCGCCTTGCCCCATGCCGGCGGTGCCTTGATCGTCTCGGTCAGCGCGGCCTCGCTGATCGAGCGCTCCCAGCGAGCAGTGATGGAGGCGATGCAAACGCTGACGCTCCTGACGCTGATCGCCCTGCTCGTCGCCTGGATCGGCAGCCGCCATCTGTCGCGCCTGCTGCGGCATCTCAACGCCAGCGCGCACGCGCTGCCGGCGGCCCTGCGCGAGCGCGCGCCCTGGATCGCGCCGCCGCCCAGCCTGTTCGTCGAAACGGACCAATTGGCGACCACGCTGACCGCGATCGCCAACTCGCTGGACGCCAGCTTCCGCGCGCTCGACCGCGAGCGACTCAATTTCCGCGCCTTTTTCGACAGCATGGGCGATCTGATCTTCGTGATGACGCCCGAGGGACGGATTCTCGCGGTCAATCCGGCGGTCGAACGCACGCTCGGGTATCGCGCCGAGGCACTGACGGAGATGACGATCATGGCGCTGCGCCCGGCGGAGCGGTGTCAGGAGTGCGAGGCTTGTCTGGCTCTGGTCACGTTGCGAGTAGGTATGCGCGACACCTGCGCTCTGCCCTTGGTGACCCGGGAGGGCGACCGGATTCCGGTCGCCGCGCGAATCTGGCGGGGGCAATGGAATGGCCAGGACTGTCTGTTCGGTGTCTGCAAGGATCTCAGCGACGAACTGGCGGCACGCGACGCGTTGCGCGCCGAGCGCGATCTGTTCTCCGCCGGGCCGGTGTTTACCATCATCTGGGGCGCCAGCGAGGATTGGCCGGTGCACTTGGTTTCCAGCAACGTGGCCGACATTCTCGGCTATCCGCCCGCAGAGATGATGGCCGACACCTTCCGGTACGCGGCGTTGATTCATCCGGACGATCTGGCGGGGGTTGTCGCGGAGACCGCGGGGCATATCGAGCAGCATCGCGATGGCTTCGAGCAATCCTATCGGCTCAGGCTTGACACCGGCGAGTATCGCTGGTTTTACGCCTTCACCAAGCTGGTGCGCGACGCGCGGGATCGGGTGGTCGAGATTCGCGGCTATTTGTTCGACCAGAGCCATCTCCGGAACGCCGAAGAGGCGCTCGCGCGCGAACGCCAGCGCCTGACCAATGTCATCGACGGTACCCGCATGGGCACCTGGGAACGCAACCTGGAGACCGACGAGGTGGTGTTCAACGAGCGCTGGGCTGGGATCTGCGGCTATCGGCTCGCGGAGTTGGCGCCGACCTCGCTCGCGACCTGGCGGCAACTGGTACACCCCGACGATCTCCTGGTCAGCGAGGAGCGAGTGGCCGCGCACCTGAGCAGTCAGTCCGACCACTATGTCTGCGAACTGCGGATGCGCCACCGCGACGGTCACTGGGTCTGGGTGAGCGCCGAGGGACGCGTGGTCACGCGCGATGCCATGGGTCGGCCACAGATCTTCGCGGGCACCCATAGCGACATCAGCGAACGCCACTCCGCCAAGCTCGAACTGAAACGGCGCGAGTCGCTGGATCGCCTGCTGGTCGATCTGGCTGGCGAACTGGTCAACCTGCCGCCGGCTGGACTCGATGCCTGCATCGCGCGTTCATTGGGGCACTTGGGGCATCATCTCGACCGCGCCTTTGTGTGTCTCGTCGACGAACGGACCGACACCCTGAGCAAGACTCATGAATGGACGGCCGCCGACGTGGCGCCACGGCGCGCGCACGGCCAGGGGATGGCGCTAGCGGGTTTCCCGGCCATCCTGCAACAACTGCGCGCCAATGCGACGGTGAGTCTGCCCAATGTGCCCGAGCTGTCCGCCGACTGGGTCGACGAATGCGCCCGGCTGGCGTCTCCGGAAACGCGCTCGCTGTTGCTGATGCCCCTGATCCACGGCGGTCGGTTGCTGGGGATCGTCGGTCTCGACGCGGTGCGCCTGCCGCATCGCTGGAGCACGAACAAGCGCGATTTTCTGCGGGTGTATGCCAATCTGCTGACCAGCGCGATCCAGCGCGAGCGCACCGATCGCGAACTGCGCGAGAGTCTCGCGCATTACGATCGGCTCGCGGAACAGACCCGCTCCTTTGCCTGGGAGGTCGACGCGCAAGGGCTTTACACCTATGTCGGTCCGCTGGCCGAGCCGGTGCTCGGGTGGCGACCGGGCGAACTGGTCGGAAAACGCCATTTCTACGAGCTGGCGCCCGCCGCCGACCGCGCGACGCTCCAGCAGCAAGGGCTCGCGGTCTTCGCCCGTCACGCACTGCTGCAGGATTTCGTCAATGTTGCCGAGCACCGCGACGGACGCCGGGTCTGGCTGCTCACCCACGGCCAGCCGTTTTTCGACGCGGATGGCGCGCTGCTCGGCTATCGCGGCGCCGATCAGGACATCACCGAGCGGCAGGAGTCGATCGACCGGCTCGCCGCCAGCGAGCGGCGTCTGCGCACCGTCTTCGACCATGCGCCGATGGCGATCGCGATCGGCGACGGTGAAAGACGCCTGAGCTACGCGAATCAGACGTTCGCCACCCTGGTTGGGCGCGACCTCGCCGGGGTGCTCGGTCGCTGCGTCGATGAGATGAGCCATCCCGAGGATCTCGCCGAGGAGTTAGGGCGCTTCATGGCGCTCCTCTCGGGGCAGCACCGTGGCTACCGGATGAATAAACGCTATGTCCGTCCGAATGGCGAGGTCGTCTGGGGCGATCTGCGGGTCACGCTAATGCCAACGGTCGAGGGCGAGCCGCCGCTGGTGGTCGGCATCGTCGAGGACATTACCGAAAAATTGGCGACCCAGGCCGACAACCTGCGACTTCAGCGCGACCTGGAGACCGCCCGCGAGCGCGAGACCATTGGTTATCTCGCCAGCGGCATCGCGCACGATTTCAACAATCTGCTCGGGGTGATCGACGCCAACCTCTACTATCTGGACGATACGCTGCGCGGCGAGGGCACCGACCCGGAAGTCGCCGAGATCCTGGGCGAGACCCGGAGCGCGCTCGGGCACGCCAAGATCATCACCGCCGGGATGCTCTCGCTGAGCCGGGCGGGCGGGATTGCGTGCGAACGGGTCGCGCTGCGCCAGGTGTTCGACGAGCTGACGGCGATCCTGCGGCAGTTGTTGCCGAGTTTCCTCGATGCGCGGATCTGGACCGAGGACGGGCTGTTCGCGTCCAGCAATGGCGCCTTCCTGCAGGCGGCCCTGCTCAACCTGGTACTCAATGCCCGCGATGCGATGCCCGACGGCGGCCAATTGTCGCTGGAAGCCTGCCGGGTGAGCGCGGCGCCCGTGCTGGCCCCGCGTCTGGGCGAGCCGCCGCCCGGCGCGCATCTCGAAATCCGCGTCAGCGATACCGGCCACGGCATGCGTCCCGAGACCCTGGAACGCATCTTCGAGCCGCTGTTCTCGACCAAGGCCAAGCAGCGCGGCCATGGACTCGGATTGTTCATGGTGCAGGAATTCGTCATCCGTACCGGCGCCGCGCTGGCGGTCGTGTCGCACCTGGGCGAGGGGAGCGAGTTCCGCCTGTTGTTGCCCATCGACGCGAGCGAACCCGTCGCGCCGTCCGCGCCCGTGGCCAGGCCGATCGTGCCGACCGCGGTCGCGGGGTTGCGGGTGCTGCTGGTCGAGGACGATCCGCGGGTGCGCGAGTCGGTCGGTCGGCTGTTGACGCTGCAAGGCATCCGGTTCGTCGCCGCCGAGCACGGCGCGGCCGGTCTGGAGCGCTTGCGACAAGCGCCGGATGTCGACCTGGTGCTGTCGGATATCGCCATGCCGGTGCTCGATGGGATCGACCTGTTCCGCACTCTCGCGCGCGAGCGCCCGGACTTGCCGGTCATTTTGATGACCGGCCAGGATTTGCAACCCCATCGTCTTGAGGCCGTGGAGCGATGGCCATTGATCCTGCCAAAACCGCTGGATCCCGACCGGCTCATGCGCGCGATCGGCGAGGCGTGCCGCCATGCCGCGTCGGGGCGGGAGGCCGCCCGAGACCCGTGAGGCGATTGCCGGAAAAGGACCTCCCGATGGAGGGGCGACTTAAGTCGCCCGTACAAGACTGAGTTGGGAAACTGATTCCCGAAAATCGCCTTATACCGATGAAACGCAGAGCGTGCCGCGCGCCGCCGAGTGAGGAAGAACCATGACAAAAATCGTCAACTCCATCTTAATCGTCGACGACGATCCGCACCAGTTGCTGGCCACGCGCGTGATCATGCAGCGCTTCGGCTTCGAGGTGATGACCGCCGCCGATGGCACCTCGGGGCTGGAGCGGGCGAAGCAGGACCGGCCGGATCTCATCGTCTGCGATATGCAGATGCCGCACATGAACGGCATGGAGTTACGGACGCTCTTGGCCGACAATCCGCAAACCGCCGATATTCCCTTCATTTTCGTCACCGCCAGAACCTATGCGATCGACAAACTCGCGGGTCTGTCCAAGGGCGCGGACGATTACATCACCAAGCCGTTTCATCCTCAGGAACTCAACGAGCGGGTGCGGGCGGTGTTGCGCCGCCATGAGGCCGGTCGCCGTCAGGGTTGTCTCGAGGCGGCCGACCAGACCGAACGGGTGCTGCGCTTTCTGTACGAGACGCGGCAACTGGCGGGGAAGGAGGCCCAATGCGTTGAGCGCATGATGTGGACTAACGCGCTCGATAAACACTGGCAGATGAACAGCCGCGCGCAGGTTGAAACCCGGCTCGACAGTCTGCAAGGAAATGCCGTGTTCCCGCTGGTTATCGTCTGCTTCAGCCTGACGGGATTGAGCGCGCTTGAGGTTAGGACGGCCGGTGATGTGCTCAACCGAATCGTGGAGAGTCTGTATGAGGCATTGGGCGGCGGCACCCTGCTGTTTCGGCTCGGCGTGGAACACTTTGGCGTGCTGTTGGCGCACAATGGCCTGAAGGTTCGCTTGCTTGAAACGACCCTGCGCACCGCGTTGGCGGCGCAGCGTCAGACGCTGGGCTCGGTCGCGCCAAGGTTGCACCTCGTCACCGCCACCGCCCGGGAGGGCGATCGCATCAGCGCGATGCTGGGCGAGGCCGAGCACGACCTGACACTGAATATCGCTGAGTCAGCGACCTGATTGATGCGTCATGCCCCCGGTGCCAGCGGGCACGCGATGACTGACCCTTGCCGGAGCGAACCACCGATGATCGAGAACACTGACTACCGGCATGAAAAGGAGAAACTCGAACAGGAGCAGAGCGAGTTGGTCGCCCATCTGCTGGGCGCGATTCCCGATCTGGTCTGGCTGAGAGCGGCCCCGACGGAGACGAGCGACCGCCCGCGACCGGGCGCGCTGATGCCGCCGGCACACACCGACGGATTGATCGCGACCCTGCTGGATGCCATTCCCGACCTGGTGTTTTTCAAGGATCTTCAGGGCGTCTATCTCGGCTGCAATACGATGTTCGCCGCATTTGTCGGACGCCCGCGCGAGGACATCCTGGGAAAAACCGATGTCGACCTGTTCGAGCCGGACGTCGCGGCGGCATTTCGAGGGTTTGACCGACGCATGCTGGAGACGCTGGAATCCCGCCGCAACGAGGAATGGGTCACCTTTCCCGATGGCTGCCGACAACTGCTGGATACCCTGAAAACCCCGTATTGGGGGGACGATGGCAAGCTGGCCGGGTTGCTCGGCATCAGCCGCGACATCACCGATCGCTGGCACGCGGAGGAACAACTGCGCGAGAGCGAGGCTAACTTTCGCGCCTTTTTCGAGAGTATCGACGACCTGATCTTTGTGGCCACGCCGCTGGGTCGGATTCGCTATCTCAACCCGTTCGCCGAACGCACGCTGGGTTTTCGCGCTGCGGATCTGACGGGGCTCTCGCTGCTGGATCTCCATCCCGCGGGCCGTCGCCAGGAGGCCCGGGACATCCTGAACGCGGTGCTCGCGGGCCAGCGCGACCGTTGTCCGCTGCCGTTGGTGACCCGGGACGGCCGGCTGATTCCGGTCGAGAGCCGGATCTGGCACGGTCAATGGGATGGCCTGGACTGCATCTTTTGCGTCAGCAAGGATCTGACCGCTGAAATGGCGGCCAAGGCGGACATCGAACGGGAGCGGCGGTTGCTCGCCGGCATCCTCGCGGGGACCCATGCCGGAACCTGGGAGTGGAACGTGCGCACCGGCGAGCTGACCCTGAACGCGCGCTGGGCCGAGATGATCGGCTACACCTTGGAGGAACTTGCGCCTCACACCATCGAGACTTGGGCGCGTTTCGCCCATCCCGACGATTTGCAGACCAGCTCTCGGCTGCTACAACGGCATTTTCGTGGCGAGCTCGATTATTACGAATGTGAATTGCGCATGTGTCACAAGGATGGACGCTGGATCTGGGTGCTTGACCGCGGCAATGTGGCCGAGCGGGGGGCGGAGGGCGAGCCGCTGTCCATGTTCGGAACCCATCAGGACATCACCGAGCGCAAGCAGGCCGAGATCCTGTTGCGGGAAAAGACCGAGGAACTGCTGGCGTCCAATCTTCGGCTCCAGGACGCGAACGATCGCGCCAACGCGCTGGCGCTTCAGGCGCAAGCGGCCAATGCCGCGAAAAGCGACTTCCTGGCCAATATGAGCCACGAGATCCGCACCCCGATGAACGGCGTGATCGGGATGACCGGACTCCTGCTCGACACCCCGCTGAACGAGGAACAGCACCGTTACGCCGAGAACATTCGCGCCAGCGGCGAGGCGCTGCTGACCCTGATCAACGATATCCTGGATTTCTCCAAGGTCGAAGCCGGCAAGCTGGATCTGGAATGCCTGGACTTCGAGCTGTCCGGCCTGCTCGACGACTTCGCCGCCACGCTGGCGCAGCGCGCCCAAGAGAAGGGTCTGGAGTTTCTCTGCGCCGCCGAGCCGGCGGTGCCCACGCGCCTGCGCGGCGATCCGGGCCGGTTGCGCCAGATTCTCGTCAATCTGGTGGGCAACGCGATCAAATTCACCCCGAGCGGCGAGATCGCCGTGCGCGTCGCGCTGGCATCCGAGGATGAGCGGGAGGTGCTGCTGCGCTTCGAGGTGCGCGATACCGGTATTGGCATCCCGCCGGACAAGCTCGGCCTGCTCTTCGATAAGTTCAGTCAGGTCGATGCCTCGACCACGCGCCAGTATGGCGGCACCGGGTTGGGCCTGGCCATTTCCAGGCAACTGGCCGAACTCATGGGCGGCACGATCGGGGTGGCCAGCGAGGCGGGGCAGGGTTCGCTGTTCTGGTTCACGGCGCGGCTGGCCAGGCAGGAGGGCATGGCCACGGAGCCGCGTCCGCAGCTCGATCCGCGGGACGTGCGCGCGCTGATCGTCGATGACAACCTCACCAGTCGCGACCTGCTGAGCGGTCGGCTGCGGGCCTGGGGCATGCGTCCGGAAACGGTCGCGGATGGCCCGGCGGCGCTTCAGGCGCTGGAACGCGGAATCGTCGAGGCGGACCCCTTCCGCGTGGCGCTGATCGACCTGGAGATGCCCGGCATGGACGGCGACGCCTTGGGCCGCGCCATCCGCGCCGATGCGCGACTGGCCGGGCTGCGCATGGCGATCCTGCCCTCCTTGACCCTGCGCGGCGATCCGCAACGCTTCGAGGCCAGCGGTTTCGCGGCCTATCTGCCCAAGCCGGTGCGCCAGCAGGAATTGTGGGATCTGCTCTCGGTGCTGTTGAGCGACGCGCCCCGCTCGGCAGCAGCGCGCATCGTCACCCGTCACGCCGCGCGCGAGCAGTCGTGGGAGGCCAGCGCCGAGCGTTTCGCGTCTGGCGGGGCGCGCATCCTGCTGGCCGAGGACCATCCGGTCAATCAGCAACTGGCCCTGGGCATTCTCAAGAAGCTGGGGCTGCGCGCCGATGCCGTGGCCAATGGCGCGGAAGCGCTGACCGCCTTAGCCAGCATCCCTTATGATCTGGTGCTGATGGACGTGCAGATGCCGGTGATGGATGGACTGGAGGCCGCGCGCCACATCCGCGATCCCGGGAGTAATATTCTCGATCATGCCATTCCCATCATTGCCATGACTGCCAATGCGATGCAGGGCGACCGCGAGCAATGTCTGGCGGCGGGCATGAGCGACTATGTCGCCAAGCCGGTGCGCCCAGCGGCCCTGGCCGAGGTCTTGGAAAAATGGCTCGGCACCGGGGAGTCCGGGATCTGAACCGCGTCCGGCATTCGCCCCGAGCGACTCGACCAACGATTCATGCAGGCAGGAACAAACATCATGTTGGAAATCGCCAAAAAAGTGTTGCTGATCGACGACGATCCGCATCAGTTGTTCGCCGCGAGCCTGATCGTCAAACGCTTCGGATTTGCGGTGGTGACGGCCGGCGACGGCGCCTCGGGGCTTGAGCTGGCGAGGACCGAGCGGCCGGATATCATCGTCTGCGATATTATGATGCCTGGTCAAAATGGCTTTATGTTGAAGTCATTACTTGCCAAGGATCCGCTCACCGCCGAGATTCCCTTTATCTTTCTCACCGCTCGCACGCTTCAGGCCGACAAGCTCGCCGCGCTCGAACATGGCGTGGATGACTACCTGACCAAGCCTTTTCATCCCGAGGAACTGATCGGGCGAATTCGTGCGGTGCTGCGCCGCTATGACGCGGGTCGCCGCCAGGGGCGAACCGAAGCCCCATGAGCGACCGTACTGCCATGAAAAGCCAATTGCAAAATCGCGCAGTGCAGGGATGATGCGTCCCGCAGGGATCGCAACAGCGGGGGGAAGAGCGGGTGTCGCCAGCGAAAGGCTTTTCAGTGGTAGACGCCAGTCGGCGAAGTCACCCGATGGCCGGAAAACCGGATCACTCCATGCCGCCAGAGCGGAATATGACGTAGCACACGGAAAGGGGCAAGCAACAGCCGTTCTTGCCCCTCGCCCGGCTTGGGCTCCACCGCTACCGGCAATTTTGCAATGGGCTCATCAGACGAAGATTTCATGTCATCTAGTCTGGCACTTGGCCACGGATTCGGCAGGCGCATTGAGCGGTATTGGGGTTAACACTTGGAGAGAGCGTGATGTCTGAGCGCCTTGATCTGATCCCGGTCGAAAAGGATGAACTGTTCTTGGAACAGCCGCTGCCCTACGATCTCTATGACCGTAATGGCCTCGCGCTGATGAAAGAGGGCGATATCCTCACCCTACATAAGAGCCGCGATCTGCTCAAGGACAGTTGGCGTTCGCGCGGCTTGCAGGATCCACCGAGACCTGAACCGATACTCGGCCCATCCACCGAAACGCCCCGGATATGGCAACCGAAACCGATGAGCGCGGCACCCTGTATTCGCCGCCCGCTAACGGAGGCGAAGGTGCTCATCGCGGAGGATATGAAACTGTCGCAGAAGCTATTGGTAAACATGCTCAACCACGAGCGTATCTATAAAATCGAAACAGCAGATGATGGCAATAGTGCAGTCAACAAATTCCGCGCCCGTCATTTCGATCTGGTGTTTCTGGATATCGATATGCCAGTCATGGATGGACTGAGCGCACTCGCGGAAATGAAGGCGTACAAACCATGTATCTTTATTACTCTTGTCAGTGCGAGTGCCACCTCGGAAAACGTCTTAAAAGGGAAAGAATTTGGGGTCAACGCTTTCCTCGTCAAGCCCATTAGCGGACTCTCAATTGAGCGTATCCTGAAGATGTACAGGAAGGACTGCCCGCCCTGACGGATCAGCGAGCGGCAGTCGCGCGTCAGGATGTCGCGTTCAGGGAATCGGTCGCTCTGGATTGACCGGGCCTCGACATCCGCCGGATCGTCATCGACCGGGAGCAGCACTGCGTCGTTGACGAGCAGGACGTTGGCATCGCCCGCCGGAAGCCGCGCGCCGTCCTCGTCCAGCATCATTCGATGAAACTCCTTTCCTGTATTTCACCGCGTGTCGATGAACTCCCGCTCCTCGCCATCGAGCACCAGGCAGCAAAGTCGTCCGGTGGCAAATGCTCCGGTGTCGATGCCGATTCGGTTGTGTCGGATCTCAGGCTCATCGCAGATCTGATGACCGTGGACGATAAAATGCGGATGGGATTTCGTAAATTTCAGAAAATCCTTCCGGATCCAAAGTAAGTCGTGCGCGGATTGATCCTGGATCGGGATGCCGGGTCGAATGCCCGCGTGGACGAAAAGATAGTCTCCCAGCAGTCGACAGGGCTCCAGTCGATCGAGAAAAGCGAGATGATGCTCCGGCGTGTTGACGGTCAATTCATGCGCCATCTGGTTCACGGCTTTTGGTGTGTCGGCGCGATCGGTGACAACGCCATAGGAGCCTAGGGTTGCCAGGCCGCCATAATCGAGCCAGTTGGAATAGGCATCCGGTTCTCGCATGAAGCCTAGCAAGGCGTCTTCGTGATTCCCTCGGAGATGAATCGAAGTGAAGCCTGGGAGTGGTCGCGTGCTCAGTTGTTCCAAGACCTCGCGACTTTGGGGGCCGCGATCGACGTAGTCGCCAAGATACACGACGATCTTTTCTGCTTGGGGATAACCCGCCGCATCCGCCAGAATCCTGTCCTGCAAGTCAAGCAGCAGGTCATATCGTCCATGGATGTCGCCGATCGCGTAGATCCGCGTACCCTCCGGCGTGCGCGGAGGTTTCGGAAGTTCCGAGCAGTGCGTGCGCTTTTTCTTGAAGATCGCTAGCATAAGGCGGACGATTCTACCTTGTTATCTTTCGGTGTATGCAGTCATGATCGAGTGTTCGTTCGACACGATTCGAAAACTCGATCCGTTGCAGAGGACGCTGTCACACCAGGCATCGACAGCGCTTCCGGATCCTGAAGAATACCTCGCCTGAGTCCTTCATTCGCCGCAATGACAATTCACTTTACGTCTGACATCGCCTGGCAGTATTGAGACATGAGACTCGAAAAGATCCGGCTGGCCGGATTCAAGTCGTTCGTCGATCCCACGACGGTCGCGTTCCCGAGCAATCTGGTGGGCGTCGTGGGGCCGAACGGTTGCGGCAAATCCAATGTGATCGATGCCGTGCGCTGGGTGATGGGCGAAAGCTCGGCCAAGATGCTGCGTGGCGAGTCGATGGCCGATGTCATCTTCAACGGCAGTACCGGGCGCAAGCCGGTGGGCGTGGCCAGCATCGAACTGGTGTTCGACAACAGCGACGGCGGCGTCGGCGGCGAGTACGCAGCCTTCAATCAGATCGCGGTCAAGCGTCAGGTCTCGCGCGACGGTCAGTCCGGCTATTTTCTCAACGGCTCGCGCTGCCGGCGGCGCGACATTCAGGATCTGTTTCTCGGCACCGGTCTGGGTCCGCGCTCCTACGCCATCATCGAGCAGGGGATGATCACGCGGATCATCGAGTCGCGCCCGGAGGATCTGCGGCTCTTTCTGGAGGAGGCGGCGGGGATTTCCAAGTACAAGGAGCGGCGGCGCGAGACCGAAACCCGCATCCGGCACACCCGCGAGAATCTGGACCGACTCGACGATCTGCGCGAGGAGGTGGGCAAGCAACTTCAGCATCTGGAACGCCAGGCCGCCACCGCCGAGAAATACACCCAGCTTCGGGCTGACGAGCGGCGTCTGGATCAGGAGTTGAAGGCGCTGCGCTGGCGCGCGCTGGACGCGGAGATTGAGCGCCAGGAGCGTTTGCTGGCCGAGGCGGAAAACGCCACCGAGTCCGGGATCGCGCGGCAGCGTCGCCTGGAGGCGGACATCGAGGCGCGGCGCGAGGATCAGAACGCCGCTTCGGACAGTTTCAACGAGGTACAGGGGCGTTTCTATGCCGTGGGTGCGGAGATCGCGCGGGCCGAGCAGGCGATCCAGTTCGCTAACGAGGCGCGCGGTCGACGCGAGGCCGAATTGGTCCGGCTGGAACAGGAGTTGTACGAGGCCGAACGTCATCTGGAGCGCGACCAGACGCGCCTGACCGAGATCGCGCGCGAACTGGCGCGCGACGAGCCCGAATGGCAGGCGGCCGAACAGGCGCTGGGCGAGGCTGCCGGGGTCTTGATGACCGCCGAGGATCAACTCAAGGTCTGGGAGTCCGAGTGGGACACGTTCAATCAGGCGGCGGCCCGCCCGGCCCAGCAGGCGCAGGTCGAGCGGGCGAGCATCAATGCGCTGGAACAGCGCGTCGGGCGCGATCGGGAGCGTCTGCGCCGCATCGAGGAGGAGGCCGCGCGGCTGGAGGCGGGCGATGTCGCGACGCGGATCGAGGAGCTGAGCGAGCGCGAACTCGGGTTGGAAGAGCGGATTGGCGAGGTCGAGTCGCATCAACAGGGTTGCGCCGAGGATCTGGAACGTCGTGAGTCGGCGCTGCGTGAACTGGCCGACGAACTCGACCGGCTGCGCACGGGACTCCAGGAGTCGCGGGGACGCCTGGCCTCGTTGACTGCCTTGCAGGAGGCGGCGCTCGCCGACCGGGATGGCGAGCGCGCCGCCTGGCTCGCGCGTCAGGGGCTCGCGGAGGCGCCCCGTCTGGTTGACCATCTGGAAGTCGACGCCGGTTGGGAAACGGCGCTGGAGACCGTGCTGGGCGATGCGCTGCGGGCGGTGGGCACGACCGGGCTGGATCGGCATGGCGCGGCGGCCGAGCCGCTGCTGCCGGGGTTGGTGCTGTTGGATACCACGCCGGACATTGGGGACAGGGACCAGGGGCAAGGGGCAAGGGAGCTTGGCGCGGCGCGGTCGGACAATCCGGTCGACATGCTGGCGTCCAGGGTGCGCGCGCCCTGGTCGCTGGCGAGTCTGCTGGGGGGCGTGCGGGTTGCCGAGGGACTCGCGGACGCGCTCGATGCGCGCGAGACCCTGGGGCCGGGCGAACGTCTGATCACCCGCGCGGGCGTGCAGGTCGGTCGCAACTGGTTGGGCGCGCCCGCGACCGAGGACGGCGGCGGCGTGCTGGCGCGGGCGGATGCCGTCAAATCGCTGCGGGGCGAGATCGTGGATCTGCTGGCGGATGAAGCGGCCCTGTTGGCGAACGCGGAGCAGTGGCGCGCGGCGCGGGCCGAGGCGGAGCAGTCGCGTCTTGCCCTGGATCAGCAACGCACGGCACTGGAGCGCGAGCTGTCCAGTCTGCGGGCCGAACTCAGCAGCGCGCGCACCCGTCGCGAGCATCAGCAGGAACGTCTGCGGGCGCTGGCCGACGAACGGCTCGAACTCGATCAACAGACCGCCGACGCCATCGCCGAGATGGAAGAGACCCGCGAGCGTCTCCACGAACTTCTGACCGAGGTCGACGCGCTGGCCGAGCGGCGCGAGTCCATGGTCCGGGAGCGCGACCGTCTGCGCTCGGCGGTCGCCCAGGGGCGCGAGCGCGAGCGCGCCTGCCGCGAGCGGAGCCAGGGGCTACGGGTCAGCGTCGAATCCAACCGGGCCGCGCGGGCGGCGACCCAGCAGAGTCTGACGCGCGCCGACGCGCAGCAGACCCAACTGAGCGAGCGGCGCGACGAGTTGCAGGATGCCTTGGAGGAAGACGTCGAACCGCTGCTCGAACAGCGCGAACGGCTCGACGAACATCTGGCGTTGCGGGTCGAGGTCGAACAGGCGCTCGGCGATGCCCGCAACCGGCGCGAGTCGCTCGATGCCGAGGTGCGCGGGCTGGAGCAGGAGCGCCTGCGGGTGGAGCAGGGGGTTCACGCGAATCAGCGCGGCCTGGATGCCCTGCGGCTCGAACGTCAGGAGCGTCTGGTGCGGCGGCGGACCCTGGAGGAACAGCTTGCCGAGTCGGACACCGTCCCGGCGGCGGTGCTGGAGTCCATGGACGATGCGGCGCGCGCGGCGAGCGCGGCCGAGGATGGCGAGACGGTGTGGCAGGAGGAACTGTCCAAGGTCGGCGCGCGCATCCAGCGCCTGGGCGCCATCAATCTGGCCGCGATCGACGAATTCAAGGAACAGTCGCAGCGCAAGACGTATCTGGATGCCCAGCACGAGGACATCACGCGCTCATTGGAGACGCTGGAGCAGGCGATTCGCAAGATCGACCGGGAGACGCGCCACCGCTTCAAGGAAACCTATGACAAGGTCGATCAGGGATTCCGGGAGCTTTTCCCGCGTCTGTTCGGCGGCGGACAAGCCTATCTGACACTCACCGACGAGGATCTTTTAGAGACCGGGGTCAGTGTCATGGCACGGCCGCCGGGCAAGCGCAATTCGACCATTCATCTGCTCTCCGGCGGCGAAAAGGCGCTGACCGCGGTCGCCCTGGTGTTCGCTATTTTCCAGCTCAATCCGGCGCCCTTCTGCATGCTCGACGAGGTGGATGCGCCGCTGGACGATGCCAACGTGGTGCGCTTTTGCGAACTGGTGCGCGCGATGTCCGAGCAGGTTCAGTTCATCTTCATCAGCCATAACAAGGTGACGATGGAGATTGCCGACCATCTGCTGGGGGTCACCATGCACGAGCCGGGCGTC
>NZ_CAIPNF010000053.1 GCF_903866365.1 uncultured Thiocystis sp. | reverse complement strand
GTCGTTTGCAACATCCAGAAGAAGTCAACAAGAAAGCTGTCGGAAAGGGCGGAGCAGAGACTCGCAGACATCAGCCGTCTGGCAGGCCGAAGATGTCTACAGGATTAGCGATCCGAGAGGACACACCAGGACCACTGCACAGGAGCCACCAGAACGGCTCAGAACCATTTCGGAGCCTGAGCGAAGGATCCCAGCAGGACCGCAGACAACGAGCCGTCAGCAAGGCCGGAAGATGTCTACGGGGGCAGGAATCGGAAGATTCGGCGCAAACCGCCAGCACCGAGCGAGCAGCAAGGCTGAAGAGGTCGACAGGACGCGCGGACGGGAAGACCGGAGCAAACCCGTCCGCATCGCGTCATTGATTTGCTTACCGATATTCTGAAATGTTCATCGTCTGACCTCTGTCAATCGATCGCGAGGGGCGGGATGACCGCGACGCGGTCTTGATGGGGGTCGTTTTCAGGCTAGATCCTCGTGTCGAAAAACTGCACCACCAGCGTCGGATTGTAAGCCGACGAGGCGGTTTCCGCGGTCTGGAGATACCCCATGAAAAAGACGTTCATCGTCTGTCCGGCCGTGCAACTGGCCACGCGCTGGGTCGCGCCCGATTCGGTGATGCCGTCGCTGTAGGCGGAGATATAGTGCGCGGAGTTGCTATCCATTTCGGTCGGCGCGGGATCGTTGATGGCGAGACTGAAGCCGGCGCCCACGTAGGCCCATCCACCGGCGGACGGGAAAATCGCGAACTGAGACGTGGCATTCGCGACGATGAAACCGGCTTTCGGACAGACCACGGTGACCTTCCGGAGCAGGGTCGCCGCATGGAAATCGGTGCTGGTGATTTGGACGGCAGGGGTACTGCTGTAATCGAACCAGCTCGTCGCATGAGCCGTGTTGACGAACAGCGCGGGCGCGATGGCAACGCTGACAGCGATCGATCGAAGAACGTGACGCATTGGAATTCCCCCTAAAAGATGGTCTTTTTTAAATCCGACAGTTTTAGTCAGCAAAGTAAAGATAGACATCGTCGCGGTTTTGCGCAATGTGCATGGCGGCTCACGCGGATCGATGTTGAACGTTTTCCTGCCCAACCTCGCCGCCAGTCGTCGGCTTCCGTCGGGCGCGCTTCTGGTCTCGCCGCCAGCCCTTAGTATCAGACTCTGGGCCTTTTGCTTGTGTGGGGGATAGGTCGCGGGCCGCCATCATGCGGCCTCGCCCGAGCGAGCCAGCCAAGCGTCAACGGCTTCGACCGACCACACAGAGATCGGACCGACGCGACCCGTCGCGTGAGGGATTTGGCCGCGGGCGATGCGGAGCGGGAGCGAACCCTGAGGGCAGTTGAAGCGCGCGAGGATGTCGCGCTGGGTCAACAAACCCGGAATTGCGGGGCTGTGCGTGGGGCATGGGTTGCGCCTCATGTTGCAGGCGGCCTTGACTAGATTCGGTCAGTCGCGGCATGATGCGCGCTCAAACCCCAGCCCAATTCAGCCGCCTTTCGGTTATTCGTAACCGAGGGGCGCAGTTGCGAAGTGTGCCCACCCGATGCTAAAAATCGGGCCAGCCCTGGAGAAACTCAGAATCTCTCCAGGGCTATTCCTTGCCCGCAGTATTCGTAATCGCGCCAGTATATACCGACTTTCCCGGTATCTGACGAAACGTGCTCACGCGCTCGCCGGGTTCACAAAACATAGTCGTCATAGGTCTTCGCGACCGTCGCGCGATCCAGCCCGATATAGCGCAGGGTGACGGCGGGGCTGCGCTTGCTGAATCAGTTCGATGTAACGACTCGGGGTAAACGGCGGCGCGAGCGACGCGGCGTCATAGGGGGTGTAAGCCCAAACCCCAGAAAATTCCGTCGACCCTAAAAAAGCGGCCAACTTGGATAGCCAAATAGGGCGCGCCGGGTCCGCCCCTCTAAGCGTGTCACCAGCGCCGCCAGTGCGGTACAGGTCGCCGGGTCCGGGGGTTCGGGTTGCCGGTCATACCAGTTCAACATGGCCGCCGGGGTCGAGTACCCATAAGCGCCAACTTAACCGCACCGTTGACGCACTTGTGAGTTCATCATCTGCATGACCCTGGCCGGAACGGTTTGCAAGCGACGGCGGCGCGGACGTTCCTTGAGCACGTCGAGGCAGGCGTCCCAGTGTTCGTCT
>NZ_CAIPNF010000052.1 GCF_903866365.1 uncultured Thiocystis sp. | reverse complement strand
TGGCGCCCGCCTTTTTGTATAGCGCCATCAATTTATCGGGATCCCATTTCTCGGCCTTC
This sequence comes from uncultured Thiocystis sp., assembly GCF_903866365.1. GTDB lineage: Bacteria > Pseudomonadota > Gammaproteobacteria > Chromatiales > Chromatiaceae > Chromatium. Next base: position 1,792 of record NZ_CAIPNF010000052.1, on the reverse strand, counting down.
CAGCAGGGAAGAACATCTTTAAAGCCATGAACCGACGGATGCCCGTACAGCTTCAGATGCGCATCATAGCCGCCCCAAGGGGCCTGCTGTTCATACATGCGGCGTGCATTCCAGTCGCCCGCTTCCAACACAGCCTGGGGCCCCCAGTGCGCCCAGATTCCGAACTTGGCATCGCGGAACCATTGCGGGCAGACATAGCCGCCCTGCAACGACTCCCAGGTCGGTTGAAAAGGTCCATCGAGGATCGGAATCCCAACTTTCTCTTCGATAAGATTGGGTTTGTTTTGACCGGCAGCGAGGGAGCCGCAGGCCAGGGTGAGTGGAATGATCGATAGTATGGATGTTTTCATGAGTTGATGTGGATGATCCGGTTTCCCGGAAGCAGTTCAAATTCGTTGGCTTTGACCGGGCTGCCATCCAATTGGATTTTACCGGCAGGAAACTGCGGGAGTTGAACCAGTGCGGAGCTACCGGGCGGAACGGTGACTTGCCAGATCACCGAGTTTCCATCGCGCTTCCAACTGCTGGAAATCAGCCCCTGCGGCGAGCGCAGCGTCACCTTCGCCCATTCCAAGCCGGGGAGAAAACAGGGCTTGAGGAAGAAGCGCTTGAACCCGGGGCCAACCGGATCAGGGCGAGTGCCGCCGAGGCTTTCGTGAAAGACGGCCGCAAAGCCGCTGTGCATCGGATGGTTGAAGGAGTTACGCCGATACCGTTTGCCGGGATCCCAGTTGTACGGCGCTTCCGGCCAGGTGGTCAGTCCGTGTTTTTCAGTCAGAAAGCCGAGACTCGGCCAGTCAGTGATGTTCCACAGATGGCGCGTTACGTCGGGATGCCCGTAATCGTTCAGTACCGTATACAGCGGACGATGTCCAAACATTCCGGTGGTGTAATGGCCACCCGCTTTCTCCATGATCAGCGCGGCGAGCCCGTCGGCAGCCCGTTGCTCTTCGCCATCGGGAACGAGCCCAAGATGCAGCGCCATCGCGGTTCCGGTCTGCGAGCCGTAATCGCCGGAGGCAGCATTGAAGAACCGGGCGTTGAACGCCTGCTTCACCACAGCGGCTTGGGCGGCGTACTGCGCGGCCTCATCCGATTTGCCCAATGCCACGGCCATTTTTTGCATGGCCGTTAACGACTGGTAATAGAGCGCCGTCGAGGTGAGCGCCACCGGCGTGTCGATCTTGGTATTGGTGCCCGGCGGACACCAGTCGCCCAGGCCGTCGGCGATGATGCCGTTGTTGACGCCGAACTCGTCGAGATAGGCCATCCAGCCCTGCATCATGGGCCAGGCGGTCTGCACCGTGTCGCGATCGCCGTAAAAGAGATAATCGAACCACGGGACCAGCACCGTCGCCGCGCCCCAGTCCGCCGTGGCCTGGCCGCACAGCCGTTTGCCGACGGCGATCATGGTCGGAGCACGTGGATCGCGGGGCATCGTGATCTCGCGCTTCCCCATCGGCGGATTGGCGCCCAGCACCGTCGCCATGTCCGCCGTCATCTTGGGCCAGAACCGCCGCAGATCGAAGTTGTAGGAGGCCGCCTCGCCCACCGCATGGCCGTCGCCCATCCAGGCACAACGCTCGCGGGTCGGACAGTCGGTCAGGACGCCCTGCAAATTATCTTCGATCGTCCACATCGAGACTTCGTAGAATTTGTTGATGAGCGCATCCGAGCACTCGAAGGTGCCGATGCGCTTCGCGTCGGTACGCAACAGCCAGCCGGTGTAATCCTTCAGCTCCGGCTTTTTGCTCAGGCCGCTGATCTGGACATAGCGGAACCCGTGATAGGT
>NZ_CAIPNF010000051.1 GCF_903866365.1 uncultured Thiocystis sp. | reverse complement strand
TCTGCTTCTGGAGCAGTCCGCGGCCGATCGCACGGCCGCGACTTGGACGCAGGCGCTCCAAGCGGCCCTGGCCGGGTTGAACGTCGAGGTGATCCAAGGCACCGGCGACGAGGCCACGGCGTTGCGCCGGCCTGTCGAGGTGGATCTGCAGGCCCATCATTCGCCGGACCTCTTCCATGGCCAGCAGGAGGTGTCGAAGGCCACCGCGCGGCACCTGGCCCGCCCAGTCCGGCAGGCCGCCGCGACCGTGGCCGCCGCCCAGACGCGCGGGGAGGGCGAGCGGGCGGCACAGCCGGCGTACGAAGACCACTCGCCCCGTCCCTGCGGTCGCCCGCCCGCATTCGCCGCGCGTATTCAGGCGGCCCTGACCGCGTTGGTGCAGGCCGACACCGAACTCGCTCAAGCCCAGGCGCGTCAGGTCGAGGCGCGGGAACGGATGCGTGAGCTGGGCACCCTCGCTCACCCATACGATCTGGAGCGTGGACAGGCACAGCCAGTCGAACGCGTCGCACCGCGCCTGAGCGACGTCTGGAACCGGCTCGGGCGCCTGGCCGCAGCCGCCGAGCTGCCCACGCGCGCTCGTGAACGTCTGGCCAAGGCGCCGCGTCTAACCACACAATTGTTGGCCACCATCGCGTTTTTCTTCGCCACCCTGCAGGGGCAGGTCGAGGCTCTCGCGCGGTCGCCCACGCTGGAGCGCGCCCTCCTCGAACACCTGATTCCGGCCCTGTATCTAGAGCGCGTCGCCGCGCGCAGCACCCATGCCGAACCACGTCACCGATTGCGTGCGCTGAGCCGCCAGTGGCTCGAACCGCTGCGCCAAGGCACGCATCCGCTCCAGGCTTTGCCGGGTGCCGAGCGCGCGCACTTGGAACAGGTGGCCGGCGAATGCGCCGATCGCTTCCAGCGCAGCCGCTCCGGTGTGGAGGGCCGCAACGGTCAACTGTCCCTCCATCACCATGGCCGCCATCGTCTGAGCGACCGCAAGCTCGCGGCGCTCACCGCCGTGCATAACTTCCACATCCACCGCGCCGACCGCACCACCGCCGCCGATCGCTTCTTCGGTCGTGCCCATGATCCGCCCCTGGGCACCAACAAGACCCTGAAAATCCTCGTATTCTTGCCGGATACGGGGATTTTTATGCCTGCAAGTCCCTGGCTCTGGTGCATTTCCGAGGTTGCATGATCCCTGAGCCGCGCGGCGGGTTTGCTGTTCAGTCGTCAAGTCTGCATTGCCGCTCCGGACATCGACCGGAAACACTTCCTGCCATCGCCTACGACGGCGAGACGTTTACCCCTGGCGAGCAGTTTGAAGCGGGAAGTCGGGCCGGTCGGTTGGTCGCGTCAAACACCGTTTCGGTCAACCAGCGTTTGAAATCCGGGTTGTCGCTGAACTGCTTGAACAGCTCTGTGTGGTCAGCCAGCAGTTCCAAAATGTCCCGATTGATTGCCTGGTCATGCTCCAGACGTGCCGTTGGCTTGTCGGCGTGTTGCACGGCGTTCTGGTATGTCTTGTATTGCGCAACCCGGCTGGGATCTCTTCGGCGATCACCGACAATCTGCTATGGTCTGATTTGCAAAATCTGCGGTTCTGAGCAACGACGCAGCATAGGGACCGCTGACGAACGATTGACTACACAGGCAAGCCCTCGTTCATCCTTTTTCGAGGGTTTGCCATGGTCGTGCCTGCCTCCGCATCAGGTTTTAACCCGAATTTTTCATAAAAATGGGCGACACTCGCTTAACCAATTGATAAAATTGGTGTTCCGCCAAGAACGCTTCGGAGAAGCTAAACGAGGTCGCCCATGTCCCAGTCTACCCCAGAGCAGTTGCGATTTCCTCCTGTCGA